>NZ_JBEZWH010000041.1:0-68622 GCF_040703975.1 Spirillospora sp. NPDC029432 | reverse complement strand
GGCGGAGACAACCTCACCGGCTGGCCGAGCAGGCCGTCCAGCGACCACCTGAACGGCACCCTCGACGAGGTGGCCGTCTACCCGCGCGCGCTCGCGGCGGCGGCGTCCGGCCGGTTCCGGACGGCCGCCGAGCCGGCGGAGCAGGCCGTCCGGCACTCCGGCGCGGGCGCCACGGCCGGGCGGCTGGCCGCGTCCGCGCACCTCGCCCGCGCCTGGGCGTGCCTGGAGGCGTACGACCTCGCGGCGGTGCGGCGCGAGCTGGACCGCGCGGACCTGGCCGTACGGGACGCGTGCGAGGGCGCGGCCCGCCCGGCGGACCTCTGCCTCACCGCCCTGCACGCGATCGTCGCCGCGCGGGCCGAGCTGGCCGGGCCCGGCGCGGCGGCGGCCGGCCGGGCGCTGGACCGGGCCGCGGCCGCGCACCGGCTCGGGCCGCCGGCGTGGCTGGCGCGCCGCGTGTCGCTCGTCCAGGCCGAGGCCCTGCTGGTGCGCGGCGAGTACGGCGCGGCGGGAGCGGCGGCCCGGCGAGCCGGCGCGGGAGACGAGCCCGCCGCGAGCGTGGCGCTGGCGCGGGCGCGGCTGGGCGAGGGGGACCGGGCGGGCGCCGCGGGGCTCCTCCGCCCGCTGCTGGCCGTCCCGGCTTCGGTGCCGGCGGCGGCGCGCGTGGACGCCTGGCTGCTCGACGCGCGCCTGGCGTACGGCGGCGGCGACGTCTCGCGCGGGCGCCGCTCCCTGGACCACGCGCTCCGGCTGGGCGAGCGCGAGCTGATCAGGCTGCCGTTCGCGGCGGCCAGGGCGTGGCTCCGGCCGCTGCTGCGCCGCGATCCCGAACTGGCGGGCGCGCACCGGGCGTTCCTCGAACCGCTGGGCTGGGGGCCGGCCGGGCCCGCTCCCGCCGCCGCGGAAGGCGGCGGCGGCGCGGAGATCGTCGGCCGGCTCAGCGCCCGGGAGCTGGAGGTGCTGCGCCACCTCGCCGGGATGCTGACCACCGACGAGATCGCCCTGGAGATGAGCGTCTCGGCCAACACGGTCAAGACCCACCTCAAGAGCATCTACCGGAAGCTGGCCGTGACCAGGCGCGGCGACGCCGTCCGGCGCGCCCGCCGGCTCTCGCTCATCTAGCCGGGCGGCACCGCTCTCATCCCCGGCGGGTGATGCCGGCGGCGGCCGGCCGGTGTCTGGCTGATCACGTGGGGGATCCTGGTGGGCGGCATGACGCTCTGGCTGCGGCGCGCCGCGAAGGGCACGGACCGGACCGGTTCCGCGAGCGGGCCGCAGGGCGGATCCGGGACCGAATCGGCCGAATGAAAGCGCAGATGGGCGCCCTGAAACGGCGCCGCGCTATAACGAAATGGTCATCCAGCCCTTTCCAAAGGGCTGGAAGTACGCTAAGTTAACTATCGGTGTGCCGGGAAGTCTGGTCGGCGAGACAGGAGTGGTCCGTCGACCGGGAGGCACATACCGTGAGCCGATACGGCCCATCCCCACGCCCCGTATCCGTGGGCGATCATCCATGTATGCCCGCCGCCCTGCGCGCCTTCGTACGCGCGGCCGCCTTCCCTGATCAGGGAACCGCCGGGCATGCCGCGGCGGCGCGACGCCGGAGCTGAACCGACGCTCCGTCCCGGCTCGTCCCGGCTTTCCCCGCTTCTCGCCGATCAACGATCGCCGATCTCCGCCCGCCGGGCGGTGATCCGATGACGCCTGTCATCCTCACGGAAGCGTGCCATTCGCATGGGCGAATTCATTGATGTCGCACTGGGCTTTCCGACCGCGCTTTTCACCTTTCCGCTGATCGTCGTCGCCGGCTACTGGGTGCTGGTGGCGGTCGGCCTGGACGTCCTCGACGCCGATACAGGGGCCGGCGCCGGGGACGCCTTGGCCGCCGCCAGGCTGGGCGGCGCCCCCGTGATCGTGGCGCTGTCCTCGCTGGTCGTGGTCGCGTGGTTCGCGAGCCTGGCGGGCTCCGCGCTGGGCGTGCCCGGCGCGGTGACGCTGCCGGCGGCGCTCGCGGCGTCCTGGCTGGCCACGGCCGCTCTGGTGCGCGCGTTCCGCCGCTTCGTCCCGGCCGGGTGGGCCGGCGCGGGTGACTCGCGGCGCGACCTCGTGGGCCGGATGTGCGTCATCCGCACCGGCCGGGTCGGCGCGGACTTCGGGCAGGCCGAGGTCGCCGCGGACGACGGGACGTCCGCCCTGGTGCAGGTCAGGGTGCCGGACTCGGACCTGGCGGTGGCGGGCCGGGCCGAACCCGCCGCGCTCACCCTCGGCAGCCCCGCACTGATCTTCGACTACGACGCCGCCGGCGAGTTCTTCTGGGTCATGCCGTACGACGCGCCGCCCGACCCGGGCTGACCGCCCGCCGGACCTTCGCCTCGCAGACCCCGCGTTCCCTTTCCTCCCTTCTCACAGACAGGGATTCCACATGGATGCCATAACGATCGGCGCGGGCGTGGTGCTCGCCCTCGCGCTGCTGGTCGTCCTCGCGCTCGTGCTGATGGTGACCAGGCTGTTCCGCAAGGTCGAGCAGGGCCGCGCCCTGATCATCTCCAAGCTCCGGAAGGTGGACGTCACGTTCACCGGCGCGATCGTGCTGCCGGTGCTGCACAAGGCCGAGCAGATGGACATCTCGGTCAAGACCATCGAGATCGAGCGGACCGGCCGGGACGGGCTGATCTGCAAGGACAACATCCGCGCCGACATCCGCATCACGTTCTTCGTCCGCGTCAACAAGACCGCCGAGGACGTGAAGAAGGTGGCCGCCGCGATCGGCACGGCCCGCGCGAGCAGCCAGGAGACGCTGCAGGAGCTGTTCTCGGCCAAGTTCTCCGAGGCGCTCAAGACGGTCGGCAAGCAGCTGGACTTCGCCGACCTGTACACCCGGCGCAACGAGTTCCGGGACGCGATCATCCAGGTCATCGGCACCGACCTGAACGGCTACAGCCTGGAGGACGCGGCGATCGACTACCTGGAGCAGACGTCGCTGCTCTCGCTCGACAAGTCCAACATCCTGGACGCCCAGGGCATCCGGAAGATCACCGAGCTGACCGCGCTGGAGCACGTCCGGACCAACGAGCTGGCCCGCCACGAGGAGAAGGAGATCGCCCGGCAGGACGTCGAGGCGCGCGAGGCGATCCTGGAGCTGGAGCGCCGGCAGGCCGACGCGGAGCTGAAGCAGCAGCGCGAGGTCGAGACCGTGCGGGCCCGCGAGCAGGCCGAGATCGAGCGCGTCCAGGCCGAGGAGCGGCTGCGCGCGCAGACCGCGCACCTGCGCACCGACGAGGCGCTGGGCGTCCAGACCGAGAACCGGAACCGGGAGGTCGCGGTCGCCGCGAAGAACAAGGAGCGGGTCATCGCGATCGAGAGCGAGCGGATCGAGAAGGACCGGCTGCTGGAGGTCATCGCCCGCGAGCGCGCCACCGAGCTGACCCGCATCGAGGCCGACAAGGAGATCGAGGCCGAGCGGCGGGAGATCGCGAACGTGGTCCGGGAGCGGATCGCGGTCGAGCGCACGGTCGCCGAGCAGGAGGAGCACATCAAGCGGCTGCGCGTGGTCGAGGAGGCCGAGCGGACCCGCCAGGCCGTGATCATCCAGGCCGAGGCGGAGGCGCAGGAGAACCTGGTCAAGGACATCAAGGCCGCCGAGGCGGCCGAGGCCGCCGCCGCGCACAAGGCGCGCGAGGCGCTCGTGCTGGCCGAGGCGCGCGAGCGGACGGCCGAGCTGGACGCCCGCGCCAAGGTGCGGCTCGCCGAGGGGATCCAGGCGGAGACGGCCGCGGCCGGGCTCGCCGAGGTGCAGGTGCGCGAGCGCGGCGCCGAGGCGATCGAGAGGACCGGGCACGCCGAGGCCGCGGCGGCGCGGGAGCTGGCGCTGGCCGAGGCGGTCGCCGTACGGGAGAAGCTGAAGGCCGAGGCCGAGGGGCTCACCGAGAAGGCGGCGGCGATGGCCGCGCTGGACGACGCCACCCGCCAGCACGAGGAGTACCGGCTGCGGCTGGAGGCCGAGAAGGACGTCCGGATGGCCGGCATCGACGTCCAGCGGCAGGTCGCCGAGGCGCAGGCGGCGGTGCTCGCGGCCGGCCTGGAGGGGGCCGACATCAGCATCGTCGGCGGCGAGAGCGTGTTCTTCGACCGGCTCATGGGCGCGATCTCGCTCGGCAAGAGCGTCGACGGGTTCGTGAACAACTCGTCCACCGCGCGGGAGCTGGCCGGGCCGTGGCTGGACGGCACGCGCGCCTTCACCGACGACCTGGCGGGACTGCTCGGCTCGCTGGACACCGCGGGCGTCCGCGACCTGACGCTGTCCGCGCTGCTGCTGCGGCTCGCCAAGCAGGGCGGCCCGGACGCCGCCCGGATGCGGGAGCTGCTGGAGACCGCGCAGCGGCTCGGCGTGGCCGACATGCCGGTCGCCGAACTGGACGCGTCCGGCCACCCGTCCAGCCACGGCACCAACCACGCGTCCGCGAACCTCGCGTCCAACTGACCCGGCCGGACCGGAGGAGGACCACCGATGAGCGAGCCCACCCCCGAGACCGCGACCGCCGTGCCGCCGACCCAGGGCGGCGGGGGCGGGCTCGACCACGGCACGTACGAGGTGCTGCGCGCCCGCCTGGCCGGGCACGCCGCCGAGCTGGCGCGGCGCGCGGCGGAGCTGAACGCCCGGCGGCTGGAGGTGTTCGGCGGGACCGAGCCGCGCCTGCTCGGCACGGAGCGGATCCGTACCGGGGACGACCGCGTCCCGCGCGACATCGTGGCCGTCGGCGGCCTGCTGCTGTTCGGCCACAACGGCGCGGCCGGCGCGGGCGGCGGCGAGCCGGCGGGGGCCGGGGACGTCCTCGCGCTCCACCGCGTGACCCGCGGCGACGGCGACGGCGACGGCGGCGCCGTGTCGATCGTCCCGGCCGGGGACGCCGCGCTGCCCGGCCTGCTCGACGACGAGCGGTTCGGCCGCGACTTCGCCGAGATGTACCGCTACTACCGGCAGGCCCGCCTCCTGCGCCTCCGCCACGCGGACGGGCGGCTGCTCGCGGTCTTCCAGACGGGACCGCGCCTGGACGACGTGCGCGTCCTCCGCTGGGAGACCGGCCCCGGCGGCCCCGGCGGCACCGTCCGGTACCTGGACAACCGGGGCGAGCGCGACCACGCCCGGCCGCCGTCGCACGACTTCGCGTGGACGGAGACGACCCGCGCCGACCACGTTCCCGGCCGGCATCCGAAGATCTCCATCGGCGGCGAGGTGTTCGTGGACACCCTCGGCGGCACGCTCACGATCACGGCCGGGGACGCCGAGATCCACACCGAGCCGGTGGACGAGCCGCTGCAGAGCCTCGCCGACGCCGACGTGCACCACGCCCGCGTCGGCGCGCTGATCCTGCTGCGCGTCCGCCCGTACAACGAGACGGCGTGGCGGCACCTGGTGTTCAACACCCGCACCGGGACCGTGACCCGGCTGGACGGCATCGAGCGGGCGTGCCGGCGGCTGCCCGGCGACGCCGGGATCGTCTTCCCCGGCGGCTACTACCTGGACACGGGCGCCGCGAAGACGTTCGACACCGACGTGACCGGCCTGGAGTACGAGCGCGTCGTGCGGTCGCCCAACGGCGAGGACGTCCTGTACGTCTTCCGCGCGCCGGGCGACGGCCGGACGCTGCTGCTGCGCTACAACGTGATCCGCAAAGAGGTCGCGGCGCCGGTCGTGTGCCAGGGGCACGCGCTGTTCGAGGACGGCACGCTCGTGGTGCTGCGGGCGTCCGGTGGCGAGGCCGCGCGGGTGCATCCCGTCCAGGTGTGGGCGAGCCCGTTCATGTCGGACGCCCATGCCGCCGCCCGTCCCGCCGGCACCGGCCCGCTCGACCGCGTCGGCAACGCCGATCTCGTGCGCGGCATCTCCGACTGCCTGTCGGTCACCCGGATGGTCGAGGAGATGTCGGCGTCCGCCGCGGTCTTCGAGGCGCTCATCGCCGCCTGCGTCCGCGCGGCCGACTTCCACCACTGGCTCGGCGAGGACGAGCTGGGCGACCTGCTGGCGCCGCTGTCCGAGGTGCGGACGGCCGCCGAGCAGGTGCTCGCCGAGTACGAGAACGTCCAGGAGCTCACCCGCGAGGCCGCCGAGGCGGTCGACGCGGCGGACGGCGCGATCACGTCGCTGATCCGCCTCGGCGACGGTGAGGAGCCCGCGACCGCCGACGCCTGGATCGCCCGGCTCGCCGAGCTTCGCCGCGCCCAAGGGCACCTGGAGAGCCTGCGCGAGATGCGTTTCGCGGACGGCGCCCGGATCGACGCGCTCGCCGCCGCCCTCGCCGAGGAGCGGGACGCGACCGGCCACCGCGCGGTCGGCTTCCTCCGCGGCGACGGCGCGTTCGCCGGCTACCACGCCGAGATCGAGCGGCTGGGCGCCGAGGCCGCCGCGATCGGCACGGCCGCCGAGGCCGGACCCGTCGCCGGCCGGCTCACCGCCCAGACCGAGGGGCTGGAGATCGTCACCGAGGTCGTCGGCGGGCTCGACATCGCGGACGCGACCGTCCGTACCGAGATCCTGGAACGGGTCGGCGCGGCGCTCGGCGGCGTCAACCGGGCCCGCGCCGTCCTGGACGGGCGCCGCCGCGAGCTGCTGGACACCGAGGGGCGCGCCGCGTTCGCCGCCGAGTCCGCGCTGCTCGACCAGGCCGTCGCGGGCGCGCTGGCGCTGGCGGGCACGCCCGAGCGCTGCGACGAGCAGCTCGGAAGGCTGCTGCTGCGGCTGGAGGGGCTGGAGGCGCGGTTCGCCGAGTTCGACGACTTCCTCGCGCGGCTGGAGACGCGCCGCGCCGACGTGTACGAGGCGTTCTCCGCCCGCCGCCAGGCCCTCCTGGACGAGCGCGCCCGCCGCGCCGAACGCCTCGCCGGGTCCGCCGACCGCATCCTCGCCGGCGTCCGCCGCCGCGCCGCCGCGCTGGACTCGCTCGACGACGTCAACACCTACTTCGGCACCGACGCGATGGTGGAGCGGCTGCGCGCGGTCGCCGCCGAGCTGCGCGAGCTGGGCGACGTCGCCCGCGCCGAGGAGCTGGACGGCCGGCTCCGTGCCGCCCGCCAGGAGGCGGGCCGCGCGCTGCGCGACCGGCACGACCTGTACGACGGCGGCGGCGAGCTGATCCGGCTCGGCCGGCACCGGTTCACCGTCAACACCCGTCCCGCGGAGCTGACGCTCGTCCCGCACGAGGGCGCGCTCGCGTTCGCCGTGACGGGCACCGACTACCGGGTGCCCGTGCGCGACGCGGCATTCCTGGAGACGCGCCCGTTCTGGGACCAGCTCCTCGTCTCGGAGACGCCCGAGGTCTACCGGGCCGAGTACCTCGCCGCGACCCTGCTGCCCGGCGCCCCTTCCGGCGATCTCCTCGCGTACGTGCGGCACGCCGCCGGGGAGCGCTTCGACGAGGGGTACGAGCGGGGCGTCCACGACCACGACGCCGCCCTCATCCTGCGCGCGCTCCGCGACCTCTCCGCCGGCGCCGGCCTGCTGCGCTACCCGCCCGATGCCCGCGCCGCCGCCCAGCTCTACTGGACGCACGGCGCCGGCGACGCGGCCCGCGCGACCCTGGCCACGCGCGCTGTGTCCCTGGCCCGCGCCCGCGACACCTTCGGCGACCCGCATGCGGCGGACGAGCTGTGCGCCGAACTCGACACCGCCATCACCGCCTTCTGCGAGGCGCACGACATCCCCCGCCCCGCCGGCCTGGCGGGCGAGTACCTCTTCGAGGAACTGGCGTCCGGCACGCCCGGATTCGTCAGCGGCGGCCTCGCCCGCGCCCTCCTCGACGACTTCCACGGCGCACTAGGCGGCGGCCCAGATCTGGCCCGCGACCTCGCCGGCCTGACCGCGCTCCCGGACCGCTACCGGCTGGCGCGAACCTGGCTGGACGCCTACCGCCCCGGCGACCCCGACCAGCCGGAGGCGATCGCGACGCTGCTGTGCGACGCGCCCCGCCGCGACTCGTCCGCCGCCCTGACCGCCACCGTCGGCGGCCTCCTCGGCGCGCACCCCCGCCTTTCCGGGCGCGAGCTGCCCGTACGGCTGGACGAGACCCTGGCCCGGATACGGCGGTTCGAGGCGGAACGCGTCCCGGCGTACCGCGCGTACCAGCGGAGGCGCACCGAGCTGATCTCCACCGAGAAGGAGCGGCTCCGCCTGGACGAGCACCGCCCCGCCGTGCCCGCCTCGTTCGTCCGGAACGGCCTGCTCGACGAGGTCTACCTGCCGCTCATCGGCGACAACCTCGCCAAGCAGCTCGGCACCGCCGGCGGCGGCGCCGACCGGATGGGCCTGCTCCTGCTCATCTCACCGCCCGGCTACGGCAAGACGACGCTGATGGAGTACGTCGCCGACCGGCTCGGCCTGCTGCTCGTCAAGGTCGACGGCCCGGCCCTGGGCCACGGCGTCACGTCCCTCGACCCCGCCGAGGCGCCGGACGCCACCGCCCGCCAGGAGGTCGAGAAGATCAACATGGCGCTGGAGCTCGGCTCCGACGTCCTCCTCTACCTGGACGACATCCAGCACACCTCGCCCGAGCTGCTCCAGAAGTTCATCCCGCTCTGCGACGCCCAGCGCCGCATGGACGGCGTCCGGGACGGCGAGCCGCGCTCGTACGACCTGCGCGGCAAGCGGTTCGCGGTCTGCATGGCGGGCAACCCGTACACCGAGTCGGGCGCCCGCTTCCGGCTCCCCGACATGCTCGCCAACCGCGCCGACGTGTGGAACCTCGGCGACGTCCTGTCCGGCCGGGACGACCTCTTCGCGCTCAGCTACATCGAGAACGCGCTCACGTCCAACCCCGTCCTGGCGCCGCTGTCCGCCCGCGACCGCGCCGACGTCGAGCTGCTCGTACGGCTGGCCGAGGGCGACGGCACCGTCCGGCCCGACCGGCTCGCGCACCCGTACACGCGGGTGGAGCTGGACGAGATCCTCGCCGTGCTGCGCAACCTGCTCCGCGCGCGCGACACCGTCCTCGCCGTCAACCGCGCCTACATCGCCTCGGCCGCGCGGTCCGACGCCGCCCGGACCGAGCCGCCGTTCCGCCTCCAGGGCTCGTACCGGAACCTCAACAGGATCGCCGCCCGGCTGCTGCCCGTCCTCACCGCCGCCGAGCTGGAGGGCATCATCGACGACCACTACGCGGGCGAGGCCCAGACCCTCACCTCGGACGCCGAGGCCAACCTCCTCAAGCTGGCCGAGATCCGCGGCCGGCTGACGCCCGCCCAGGCCGCCCGCTGGTCCGAGATCAAGGCCGCGCACGCCCGCACGGTCGCCCTCGGCGGCCCCGCAGCCGACCCCGTCACCCGCACCGTCGGCGCCCTCGGCCTCCTCGCCGACCGCGTCACCTCCGTCGAGACCGCCATCCACCAGGCCACCACCCGCCTGACCCAGACCGCCCCCAACGGCCACCACCCGCCACCCGGCCCGGGTGCGCGGATCGAGTGACACCCGACGGCGGGGTCAGTGGGTGCCGTCGTAGTCGCCAATGCTGGGGCGGCCTCGGGCGCTGCTCATGCCGCTCGCGGCGCCGAAGCCGTCGACCAGCACCCGCCATCTGACCTCGCCGGGAGGGAACTTGTAGCGCAGGCGCCACTTGGTCTGCCGGGGCAGCGCGGGGATCTGGACGACCTGGCGCCACGGCAGCCGCACGTTCCGCAGGGTCGTGTCGCGGCCGTTCACCGTGTACGTCATCGACGTGAGCCGGACGTCGCCGGTCACGTAGAACTCCAGCGTGCGGGTGCTCGGACGGGACGTCCGGACGGTCTGGGACGGGGCCGCCGAGGGCGGGGCGCCCGCCGCGTCCGGACCGGGGGAGGGCCAGGCGATGATCGCGCCGCCGGCGCCGAGGGCCAGCGTGATCGCCGCGGCGGCGGCCGCGGGGAGCGGCGGGGGACGGCGGAGGCGGCGGGCGCGGGGCGGCGGCGGGTTCTCGGCCTCGGCGGCGCGCCTGCGGATCTCGGCGGTGACCTGGGATGGGAGCCAGCCGGGCGATGGGGGCGCGGCGAGGTGTTCGGCCAGTTCCTCGGCGGACGGGCGGCGCGCGGGATCGCGGTCCATGCAGGACGCGACGAGCGCGCGGAGTTCCTCGTCGGCGATCCGGCCCAGGCGCGGCGCACCGGACTCGATGCGGAACATCTTCGCGTGCCACGGCCCCTCGCCGAACGGCTCCGCGCCGGTGCACGCGTACGCCAGCGTCGACCCGAACGAGAAGACGTCGGCCGGCGGGCCGGCCGGGGCGCCCGCCACCTGCTCCGGCGCCATGAACCCGGGCGAGCCCGCCCGGTCGCCCGGACGGGTGATCGTGGCGGCGTCGAGCGCGCGGGCGATCCCGAAGTCGATCACGCGCGGGCCGTCGGCGGTCAGCAGCACGTTCGCCGGTTTCAGATCGCGGTGCACGATCCCGGCCCGGTGGATCGCGCGCAGCGCCTCGGCGATCCCGGCGGCCAGCGTCCGCGCCGCGGCGGGCGGCAGCGCGCCCCCGTCCCGGACCGCCTCGTCCAGCGGCACCGCCGCCAGGAACTCGCTCGCCAGCCAGGGCACCGCGGCGTCCGGATCGGCGTCCAGGACCGCCGCGGTGAAGCCACCGCCGACCGTGCGGGCGGCGGCGGCCTCGCGCCGGAAGCGCTCCCGGAACTCCGCGTCCGCCGCCAGCTCGGCGTGCACCAGCTTGATCGCCACCGCCCGGCCGCCGGGCGAGCGGCCGAAGTAGACCGTCCCCATGCCGCCGGAGCCGATCCGGGCCAGGACCCGGTAGCGGTCCCCGATGGTGCGCGGGTCGGCGGGCTCAAGGGGCCGCATGGCCGCCTCCGTTCGCGGCCGGCGGGGCGAGGGCGTGGACGTGCCCGTCCCGGGTGGCGGTGAACGCGAGCCCGCCGATGCCGACCGGCCCGGACGTGAGCGTCATGTCCGCGCCGTACCTCCACAGGATCCGGCCGGTCGCCGCGTCGAGGGCGTAGACGTTCCGGTCGGTGCAGCCCACGTAGAGGGTGCCGCCGGACAGGCCGAGGGCGTTGCCGCGGCCGTAGTCCGCGCCCTCGCCGGTGCCGACCCGGCGGGTCCAGGCGACCTCCCCGGTGGCGGCGCGGAGGGCGAGGAGGTGGCCGCCGCCCGCGTCGGTGAACACCAGGCCGCCGCCCACCTGGAGGAGGAAGCCCTGCCCGGCCCCGGGACGCCGCCAGGCGGCCCTCCCGTCGGCGGCGCGGATCGCGTGCACCGTGGACCGCCTGTCGGCGACGAGGAACAGGCCGTGGCCGAAGTGCGGATGGCGCCCTTCGTCGATCTCGTACGTCCACTTCTCGCGGCCGGTGCCCGCGTCCAGGCCGGTCACCTTCGCGCCGATCGCCGCGACGACGCCGCCGCCCGCCGCGATGCCCTCCTCGGCGGCCGCGTCCGCCGTCCAGCGGAGCCGCCCGTCGTCCAGCCCCAGCGCCCTGACCTGCTTCTTCCGGTAGTTGCCGATGCAGGCGACCCGCCCGGTGACGGCCGGGCCCGGCATCGGGAAGTTCCCGAACGGCGCGGAGAACGTCCAGCGCGCCTTCCCGGTCGCGGGCCGTACGGCGTGCAGGTCCAGGTCCTCGTCGACGAGGTAGGCGGTGTCCCCGGCGACCTTGGACATTCCGGAGGCGGGCCGCTTCCACAGCACCTTGCCCGTACGCGGGTCCAGCGCGTGGAAGGTCTCGTCGTCGGTCCGCGCCAGCAGGACGCCACCGGCGGCGTAGAGGTCCGGGTAGTAGTCGCCGACCTTCACCTTCCAGCGGGGGACGGCGCGGGGCGGCGGTGTCGCGGGCGAGGTCCGGCGGGCCGCGGGTCTCCCTCTCTTGCCCGGGTCCCGGCCGGTGCCCCAGAGGAACGCGCCCGCTCCGCCGGTCGCCAGGGCGCCCGCGCCGATCCCGGCGATGACCGTCCGGCGCGGGAGGCGCCGTGCCGGGGCCTCGGGCGGGTCCGCGGCCGGCGGGTCCGGTACGGGACGGTCCGTCCGCGCGTCGACGTCCGCCGCGACCGGCGGGGACAGCCATCCCGTCCCCTGCAAGGACAGGCCGCCGGTGCCGCCGAGCCGGTCCAGCACCTCGGCGGGCGAGGGGCGCCGTTCGGGCTCGCGCCGCAGGCACGCCTCGATCAGGCCGCGCAGCCCCTCGTCGGCCACACCGTCCAGATCCGCCTGGACGTTCATCACCCGGTACAGCCGGGACCGCGCCGGGCCCTTGCCGAACGGCTCCGTACCGGACGCGGCGTACGCGAGCACCGCGCCGAGCGTGAAGACGTCGCTGGGCGGGCCGACGTCGCCGCCGGTCACCTGCTCCGGCGACATGAATCCGGGCGTTCCGATGGGCGCTCCGGCCCGGGTGACGGCGGTGGCGTCCGCGGGCCGCGCGATCCCGAAGTCGATCACCCGGGGGCCGCCGGCGGTCAGCAGCACGTTCCCCGGTTTCAGGTCGCGGTGCACCACGCCCGCGGCGTGCACGGCCGCCAGCGCCTCGGCGAGCCCGGCGCCGAGGGCGCGCACCGCGTCCGGCGGCATCGGGCCGTGCGCGGCGACCGCCTCGCGCAGCGTCGGCCCGGGCAGGTACGCGGTGGCCAGCCAGGGCTCGGCGGCGTCCGGGTCGGCGTCCAGCACCGGCGCGGTGAACACGCCGGTGACCTTGCGGGCGGCGGCGACCTCGCGCCGGAAGCGGGCGCGGTAGCGGGCGTCGCCGCCGAAGCCGGTACGGATGACCTTGACCGCGACCGTGCGGCCGCCGCGCGACCGCCCCAGGTAGACCACGCCCATGCCGCCCGCGCCGAGGCGGGCCAGCACCTGGTAGGAACCGATACGTTCGGGATCGCCCGCCTTGAGCGGCTCCACCCAGCCTCCACTCCGCGGATATCACCGCTCACGAAGCGTGTCCTGGGGAAGGAGACTAGAAGGTCCGCACCGTCCCGGGTAGTCCTTTGTCTGCCCTGCCCGCGCTTCGCGGGCCCTGCTCCCGGCTCACGTCTCGTCGTCGTCGTCGGGCGGGCGCGGCTCGGCGCCCAGCACGGTGTCGTCGAGCTCGTCGTCGGACGGCACGTCGACCAGCGGGCGGCCTTCCGTGTGGCCGAATTCGGCTCCCGCGTGCGGGCCTCCGCCGCCGCTCGTTCCGGTGCCGCCGATCAGCCCGGCGGTGTCGGCGTCGGCGTCCTCGCGCGAGACCTCCCGGGGCGCGCGCACCCCGGGTCTCCGGTTCCGGAACCTCGGATCCTCGGGGTGCTCCGCGAGCTCTTCGGCGACTTCGCGTGCATGCTTCTCATTTCGGCTCATATCGGACCCCCTACCCCGGCCCGGAACCGATATCCACCCTGTGACCTGCGGCTCCGGCCCCGTCAGACGAGCCGCTCGAAGATCAGATAGAGGACGGCGAACACCGCGAAACCCAGCACCAGGCTGCCGATCGCGTTGACGGCGGCCCGGCCGTACGAGCCGTCCTGGATCAGGTGGACGGTGTCGAGCTCGAACGTGCTGAACGTCGTCAGCGCCCCGCACAGGCCCGTCCCCAGCAGCGCCTCCACATGGGTGCCGGTGCCGGCCCCGTGCAGCGCCCCCAGGAAGCCCGCGCCGAGAAGGTTCACCGCGAGCGTGCCCCACGGGAACGACTTCCCGGCGGCCGCCTTGACGTAGCCGTCGATCACGTACCGGAGCGTCGCTCCCACGGCCCCGCCGATCAGGACCAGGACCATCAATGCCAGCGCCGTCACGCCGTCCCTCCCCCATGGCCGTGCGGGATCCGCTTGCCGATCACCAGGCCCGCGGCGATCGCGACCCAGCCGAGCAGCACGCTGACGACGGCGTACAGGACGCCGAGCCCCGGCCTCCCCGCGTCGCCGAGGATGTGGATGTCGTCGATCAGGTGCGAGAACGTCGTGAAGCCACCCAGGTACCCGGTGACCGCGAAGGGCCGCGCCCACGGGTGCGGCCTGCCGCCGAGCAGGTACGTCGTCAGCACCCCCATGGCGAGGCAGCCGAGCATGTTGATCGTGAACGTGTTCCACGGGAAGCCCGTGTCCGACGCCGGGACGGCCTCGCCGAGCAGGTACCTGGCGAGCGCGCCGATCGCGCCCCCGGCCGCGATCTCCGCGATGACCCGGGGCTTCAGCCCGGGCGGCGGGGGCTTGCCCGCGTGCGGGTGGAGCGCGGCGGCCTCCGCCTCCTCGCGGTGGCGCAGGCGGCCCTTCATCAGCGGCTTCACGGCCGCACCTCCCCTTGGCGGAGCCGCTCCGGCACGGGGACCCCGATCAGCAGCCGGCGGACGGCGTCCCAGGTCCGCAGGAACCCGGCCGAGACCTCCGGCGAGTGGCCGCCGAGCATCCGGGCCCAGGCCCCGCGGCCGCCGGGCAGGACGCTCGCCCCGCCGCGCAGGCCCGCCGCGGCGATCGCGCCGTGCATGGCGTCGGCCACCTCCTGCGCCGGCCGCGCCGCCGTGACCACGTACAGGGACGCCATCACCCCGAAGCCGCCGAACACCCCCGGACCGGTCACCAGCTCCGCGCCCGGAACGAGCCGCAGCGGGTCCGCGAACACCGTGCCGCCGTCCGGATCCCGTACCTCCAGGTCGGCGCAGTACGCGGTGTACGCGTGCCGCTCCCCGCGCGCCAGCCGGCCCGCCATCAGCCTCTCGCCCAGGACGACCGTCGCCTCCGGATCGGCGGTGACGCTCATGTGCTGGTAGAACCGCGAACCGCCGAACGGGATCGTGGTCTCCGGCAGGTACTCGACGTAGCTGCCCGGCCCGGCGGCCAGCTCGACGAGCTGCGTGGCGTAGTCGTGCTCCATCCGGTACAGCCGCGTGGCGGTCTGGGTGGTGAAGTGCACGGACGTCCCGGGCCCGCAGTCCAGCCCGACGCGGTACCGGTCCCCTTGCAGGACGCCGCCGCCTGACGACATGAACAGGACCGTCGGCATGCCGGGACGGCCGGGGTCGGGATAGAGCGGCCGGGTGGTGTGCAGCGGCGCCTTCTGGAAGTGCCGCGTCAGCTCCGTCCGGCCGCCGGCGGCCGCGAAGGCCAGCTCCAGCACGCCGACCTTGCCGGGAGCGCCGACCGGAAGCGTGTCGGGCACGGCGGCGTGCCGCGCGATCTCGGCGGGCAGCCACTCCGGGGCGCACCGCTCGGGCGCCGTGCGGGCGGGGCCGGAGCCCCGCCCCGCGCCGGTCTCCGCCGCGGCCAGGGTCAGCCCGCGGGTGAGCACATCGCCTCCTGGCGGGCGAGGACGAAGTCCGCGACCTCCGCGATCCCGGTACCGGCGAGGCAGTCGGTGAGGATGACCGCGCCCTCGCCGCGGACCGCGCGGGCGTCCCGCTCCATGACCGCCAGATCGGTGCGCACATAGCGCGCGATGTCGATCTTGTTGATGATCAGCAGGTCGGAGTCGGTGGTGCCGGGCCCGCGCTTGCGCGGCATCTTCTCGCCCTCGGCGGTGTCCAGGACGAACACGAACACGTCGGCCAGCGCCGGGCTGTACGTGAGCGTCAGGTTGTCGCCGCCGCTCTCGAACAGCAGCATGTCGATGTCCGGGAAGCGGTCGAGCAGCTCGGCCGCCGCCGCGAGGTTCATCGTGGGGTCGTCCCGGACGGCCGTGTGCGGGCACGCCCCGGTCTCGACGCCGACGACGCGGTCGGCGTCCAGCGTCCCCGCGAGCGTGCGGCGGACGTGCTCGGCGTCCTCCTGGGTGTAGATGTCGTTGGTGATGACGCCGGGCCGGTGCCCCCGCTTCACCAGGACGGGCACCAGTGCCTCGATCAGGGCCGTCTTGCCCGATCCCACCGGCCCGCCGATGCCGACCTTGTAGACCTTCTCCAGTTCCATGCGCGTGCTCCAGACGTCTCGGTCAGGTGATGAACAGCCGGGCCTCGGCCCGTTCGTGCACGGCGGAGACGGCGTCGGCCGCCGGCGTCGACGCGTGCAGGTCCCGCGGGTCCCGCGCGGCCAGCGCCGTACCGGCGGCGCGCGCCAGCTCGGGCCGGACCTCGCGCAGCAGCGCCTGCGCCCGCCGGAAGTCGACGCGGCCCAGCCGTACGGCCGCCGCGGCGCAGCTCGCGGCGAACGCGTACAGGTCGCCGGCCACCGCGTCCCGGACCGGCACCCCCAGCCCCGCGTGCACGGCCCCCACGACGACCGCGTGGTTGCCGGGCGTCGCGCGGTCCGCGACCAGCCGGGCCAGCCGCTCCGCCGGCGCCGACGCGAACGCGGGCCCGGCGGTCTCCAGGACCTGCCGGCCGGTGCGCACCGACGCCGTCCGCTGCTCCCGGTTCAGCTTGATCGCGTGCAGCCGGCGGTCGGTCTCCACCAGCCGGTCCCAGTCGCCCGCCGTCACGGCCCGGTGCGCCAGGACCAGCGCCGCCGCGTCCCCGGACCCGGCGGCCCGTACGAGATCGGTCACCAGCCCGGCCAGGCCCTCCGCCGGCACCGCGCCCAGCTGGTAGTAGCCCTCCAGCCCGTGCGACAGGGTGTAGAGCCCGCTGGGGAAGCCCGAGTCGGTGAGCTGGAGCTGCGCGAGCAGCGGCTCCAGCCCGCCCGGCTCCGGCGGCGGCGCCGTCATGCGATGAAGAACAGCCGGGTCAGCGGCAGCTTGCTCGCCGGCTCGATGGACGCCGGCTCGCCGTCCACGGTGACCTTGTACGTCTCCGGGTCCACGGCGATCTCGGCCAGCGTCGAGTTGTACAGCATGTGCCGCTTGTCCACCGTCCGGCACTGCCGTACGGGCCGGATGATCCGCCCCAGGCCGAGCCGTTCCGGGACATCCTCCGCGATCGCCGCGTCCGACATGAACGTCACGCAGGTCTTCCGCAGCGCGTCGCCGCGGCACCCGTACGTGGGACGCAGGTAGACCGGCTGCGGGGTGGGCAGCGACGCGTTCGGGTCGCCCATCTGCGCCCAGCTGATCAGCCCGCCCTTGACCACCATGAACGGCTTCGCCGCGAACGAGTGGATCTGCCACAGCACGATGTCGGCGAGCTTGCCGTCCTCCAGCGAGCCGATCTCGTCCGCCATCCCGCTGGTGCGGGCCGGGTTGATGGTGAGCTTGGCCAGGTAGCGCAGCACGCGGCGGTTGTCGTTGCGCGAGGAGTCCTCGGGCAGCGCACCGCGCTTGTCCTTGCAGTGGTGCGCCACCTGGAACGCCCGCGTGAACGACTCGCCGACCCGGCCCATCGCCTGCGAGTCGGAGCCGATCATGCTGATGACGCCCAGGTCGTGCAGCACCGTCTCGGCCGCGATCGTCTCGGCCCGCACCCGGCTCTCGGCGAACGACAGGTCCTCCGGGACGTCGTAGCTGAGGTGGTGGCAGACCATCGTCATGTCCAGCAGCTCGTCCACCGAGTTGCGGGTGTACGGCAGCGTCGGGTTCGTCGACGCGGGCAGCGCGTTCGGCTCCGACGTGATCCGCAGGATGTCGGGCGCGTGCCCGCCGCCCGCCCCCTCGGAGTGGTACGTGTGGATCGCCCGCCCGTCGATCGCGTCGATCGTGTCCTCGACGAACCCGGCCTCGTTCAGCGTGTCGGTGTGGATGGTGACCTGCACGTCGTGGTCGTCGGCGACGCGCAGCGCGCAGTCGATGGCCGCGGGCGTCGAGCCCCAGTCCTCGTGCACCTTCAGCCCGGCGGCGCCCGCCCGCAGCTGCTCGTCCAGCGAGCCCGGCAGGCTGTTGTTGCCCTTGCCGTAGACCGCGATGTTGATCGGGATGTCCTCGTACGCCTGGAGGATCTTGCCGATGTTCCACGGCCCGGGCGTGCAGGTGGTGCCGCGGGAGCCGTCCGCGGGGCCGGTGCCGCCGCCGACCAGCGTCGTGATCCCGTTGCTCAGCGCGTGCTGCGCCTGCTGCGGCGCGATGAAGTGGACGTGCGTGTCGATCGCGCCGGCGGTGGCGACCAGGTTCTCCCCGGAGATCACCTCGGTGCCGGCGCCGATGATCAGCCGCCGGTCCACCCCGTTCTGGGTGTGCGGGTTGCCGGACTTGCCGACACCGGCGATCCGGCCGTCCTTGATGCCGATGTCGCCCTTCACCACGCCCAGCACCGGATCGATGATCACCACGTTGGTGATCACGGTGTCCAGCGCGGTGGTGGCGTTCTGCGAGGCCGGGTCGGAGGACATCCCGTCCCGGGCCGTCTTCCCGCCGCCGTACTGGGACTCGTCGCCGTAGTGGCCCTCGGTGTGGTCCTTCTCCACCTCCACGATCAGGTTGGTGTCGCCCAGGTGGAAGCGGTCGCCCACGGTGGGGCCGTACATGCTCGCGTACTGCTCGCGAGAGATCGTCGTCGCCATCGCCGTCAGCCCTTCTTCCCGCCCCGGCCGGAGCCCTTCGCGGAGCCCTTGGCCGAGCCCTTCCCGGAGCCCTTGCCGGAGCTTTTCTCGGAGCCCTTGCCGGACCCGCCGGGCTCGTCGAGGTAGCCCTTGGCGCGCATGCTGGTCAGCGCCCGCTTCTTCGCGGCGCCGGACCGGATGCTCCCGTCGAGCAGGCCGCCGAAGCCGACGATGCGCATCCCGCCGCCGTACTCGACGAGCCGCACCTGCTTGGTGTCGCCCGCCTCGAAGCGGACGGCGGTCCCGGCGGGGATGTCCAGCCGCATCCCGAACGCCTTCTCCCGGTCGAAGCTCAGCGCCCGGTTGACCTCGAAGAAATGGAAGTGGGAGCCGATCTGCACGGCCCTGTCGCCGGTGTTCCGCACGGTCAGCGACACCCTCCGCTGACCCGCGTTGAGCTCGATCGAGCCCCTCGCGAACATGTACCCGTCATCGGCCATGAGCGGCCGCCTCCTTCAGGCTCGTCGTCTCGGTGGAATCAGGAAAAGGGTCGTGCGGGCTCCCCGCGGGCCCGTCGTGGTGACCGTGGCCGTGCCCATGGCCGTGCCCGTGGTCGTGGTGGTGGTGCGCCGCGGCGTCCGCCAGGCCGTCGGCACCGTCCCGGCGCCATCGCGCCTCCGCCTCCGCCGCGCGCCGCCGTACCAGTGCCGCGAGCGCCGCCGGGCCGAGCAGCGGACCGGCCGTCAGGGCGCCCTCGCACGGCGGGGGCGGGACGAGCGAGGCCGGCACGAGCACGACCTCCCGCGCGCCGAGGCGGCGGCACCGTTCCACGCCCTCGGGCACATCGGGCTCGCCGCCGGTGAAGGCGACCTCCACCCACGGGATCCGCAGGTGCCGCCAGACCAGCCGCGCCACCTTGAACAGCTCCGCGTCGTCGTCCGGCCCGCCCGGCGGCGCCACCAGCAGCAGCGCCCGGCCGCCGTCGCCGCCGCGCGCCGCCCGCACGGCGGCGGCGCGGAGCCAGCCGACCAGGTGCGTCGTCGTGCCGAGCGGCGCGGCGAGCAGGAGATCGCCGGGGGCCGCGCCGCGCGCCGCCCACCGGAGCGTCTGCGCCGCCGCGGGCGCGAGTTCCGGGTCGCGGCCCAGCGTCATCGGGACGACGACCGCGCGCGGCCGGTCCGCGAGCGCGACCGCCAGATCCCGGCCGGGGCCGAGCGTCCCGCAGGCGCCGGGCGGGGCCTCGTGCCCGCCGGCCGGCAGGACGGCGCGTCCGGTCCCTCCGGTCACTTGCCGCCGCCCACGGGGTCGTGGCAGGAGACCAGCTTGGTCCCGTCGTCGAACGTGGCCTCCACCTGGATGAGCTTCAGCATCCCGCGCACGCCGGGGAGCACGTCGTCCGGCCCCACCACCTGCTTGCCCAGCTCCATGCAGTCCGCGACCGACTTGCCGTCCCGGGCGGCCTCCACGATGGCGGAGCTGATCAGCGCGACCGTCTCGCCGTAGTTGAGTTTCAGGCCGCGCTCCCTGCGCCGCTCCGCCAGCTGCGCGACGGTGAAGATGAGCAGCTTGTCGATCTCACGTGGTGACAGGTTCATCGAGGTCCTCTCTGAGAGCGCGGTCCGGCGCTCAACCGGCCCGCCGTAGCCTGGAGAAAAGTGGTACGGCCGCCAGGAACACCCACGTGACCAGGACGAAGGGCCAGGTCAGGGTGTGGCCGCCGACCGTGTCGAACAGCACGGTGATGCCCGCGGTCAGCGCGGCGGCGCTCGCCGCCCCGATCGCCGCGTACACCGCGCCGACCGGGGTGAGCGCGAGGAACGTCCCGGTCAGCGCGATCCCGGTCAGCACGGAGTTGTAGCCGTAGAGCCCGGCGCCGAGATCGGCCGCCTGCGCGCCCAGCCACCAGCCGACCAGCAGCCCGATCAGGCTGGACACGGCCGCCGCGGCCGCGACGATCCGGCTCGCCACCGCGAGCCCGATCAGGAAGATCAGGCCGACGTACCACTCGTCCTGGAAGAACACCTGCCCGACGCCGTTGAAGAAGCCGTGCCACAGGTCGTGCCAGCTCATCGCCGTACCGGGGTCGGACGCCGAGGGCGGGGGAGTGTCGGTGTGCCCGGCCCACACCCGCGCGTACGACGGCGCCCCGATGGCCACCACCGACGTCACCACGCAGAACGGCGCGGTGAAGGTCGGCAGGTCGTACGGCGCGAGCACCGTGGCCATGGCCGAGGTGAGCACGCTCGTGGCGACCACCGCCCCGATGACCAGGGCGACCGTCATCCAGTTCACGCCCAGGTAGAGCACCAGGGCCACGCCGACGAGCGTCCCGCAGAACCCTTCGAGCCCGATCGAGATCTTGTCCCAGGCGGCGCCCAGCAGGTACGCGGTGACGGTGCCGGTGAGCGTGCCCAGCAGCCCGAAGACGGCGAACTTCCAGCTTCCCGCGAAAAGCGCCACGATGAAGATGAGCCCGGTCCAGACATTGGACTGGAAATCGACCTGGCCGACCCCGCGCGGAATCGTCAGCGCGGAGTCGATCAGCTGTTTCCGGGGCGACGTGTCATCCGCATCGGACACGTCCGCGGACGATGACGGCACGGAAACTCTCCTTGGGGATGAACGCGAATGGCATCGTCGTCCATTTCCCGGAGGCGGCACCGCAAAATTGGCGGCCGGTCAACAGTTGGCCAAGTACCGGAAAGGCTCGGGCGCGCCTCAGCCCCAGCTCTCGGAACCGTCCCGGCGCGCGGCGGCGAGACCCGCGGCGGCGATCAGCAGCAGCATCGCGGCGGACACCCACAGCGGCGCCGCCACCGAGGCGTTCCTGATGAGCAGGGGCCCGGCCATCGCGCCCAGCAGCAGCGCCACGATCGACTGCGCCTTGTGGACGGCCTGCCGCCGGGGCTGCCCGGGGTCGGCCACCAGCGAGGTGAGCGCGGTCGTGATCACGACCGTCCGGAAGCCCGGGACGTCGATCCGCCGCACGATCGCGAACTGCCAGCCCATCGCGGTGGCCAGCAGCGGGATCAGCACCCGGCGCTCGAACGCGGGGGCGTGCCCGAGCAGCGTCACCAGCAGGGCCGCGACGGCGAGGACGCACGCCTGGATCGCGGTACCGGCCGACAGTACGATGCCGCGGTGCCCGAGCCGCCGGATGAGGGGGAGCCTGCCGCCGATCGCGGCCCCCAGGCAGAAGAAGACGCTGGCCACGGTGGTCGCCACCAGCGCGCCCGACGCCTCGCCGCTGCCGCCGAGCCGGAAGCCGAAGAAGATGACGTTCCCCGTCATGTTCGCGACGAAGACGTTGCCGAACTCCAGATAGCTGACCGCGTCGATCAGCCCCGTGATGGCGGTCAGGAAGATGAGGAGCACGGGCAGCGGCCCGTGGTCGCGCTTCTCGGACACCGATGCCCTCTCGCCGGCGTTCCGCTCACTCCGCCGGAGCCGGCGAGTAGCTCGCCAGATCGCCCTCCCTGCCCTGGATCGGGACGTTGAACGTGCCCGATCCGGCCTGCCGGAACCTCAGCGACACCTGGACGTTCTCGCCCGGCACCAGCTGCTGTTTCAGGTCCTTGAGAACGACCGTGGCCCGCGGGCCGACGGTGACGTTCCGCCCGGCCGGGGCCTGGACCGCCCCGCCCAGGACCTCCCCGGAGCCGGCGGCCGGCGAGGACACGCCGACGAGCGCGTCGCTGCCCCGCTGCGGATCCGGCGAGCCGCCCGGGCCCGCGGTCTCGACCGTCTCCGGATCGTTGATCAGGGTGAGGTAGACCGGTGCCGAGCCGCCCGCCGGGACGCTCTGCCCGGACGGCCCGGCCAGGACGAACAGGTCGCGGACGGTGACGTTCCCGACGTTCCCCCCGGTCCCGACCGCGGGTTCCTTGCTCGTCTCGGTCGGGTCGTCGCTGCATCCCGCCAGGACCATGGCCGGCAGGGCCATGGCCAGCAGGGCCGCGGCCGCCGCGAGGCGCCGGGCTGGACGGACTCCCATCATCAACCTCCCGGATCAGCCTTCGGCGAAGGCGGCGTCGGTGCCCCTGGCCTGCTCCTCGTCCGTCATGCGCATGCGGCACAGCCGGTCGATGGCCTTCCCGATGACGTAGGTGACGCAGAACGCGTAGAGCGCGACGAGGACCACCGCGAAGAGCTGCTTGCCCAGAACGGAGATCGGGCCGCCGTAGAAGAGGCCGGGGGAGCCCTGGCCCCACCCGGTGGCCAGGAAGCCGAGCGACAGGACGCCGACGATGCCGCCGGCGCCGTGGATCCCGACGACGTCGAGGGTGTCGTCGTACCCGGCGACGAGTTTCAGCTCGACCGCGTACGTGCACACCAGGGCGGCCACGACCCCGATGATGAAGGCGCCCTCGACGCCGACGAACGCGCACGACGGGGTGATGGCCACCAGCCCGGCGAGCGCGCCGCTGGCCGAGCCGAGCCTGGTCAGCTCACGGGTGCGGAGCCATTCCAGCAGCCGCCACGTCAGCATCCCGGCACAGCCGGCGATCATCGTGCTGACGAAGGCGCGGGTCGCGAGCGCGCCGTCGCTCAGGGCGGATCCGGCGTTGAACCCGAACCAGCCGAACCACAGCAGGCCGAGCCCCAGCATGACGAACGGGATGTTGTCCGGCCGCGGCCCCTCCTTGCGCCGGAACGCCAGGCCGGGCCCCAGGACGATCGCCATCGCGAGCCCCGAGATGCCCGAGTTCAGCTCGACGACCAGGCCGCCGGCGAAGTCCATTACGCCCCACTTGTTCAGGAACCCGGAGGGCGAGAAGACCCAGTGCGCGATGGGCAGGTAGACCAGCGTCACCCACACCACCACGAACAGCAGCCACGGGCCGAACCGCGCCCGGCCCGCGATGGAACCGCTGATCAGCGCCACCGTGATGATCGCGAACGTGAGCTGGAAGCAGGCGTAGATCTGCTCCGGGATGCTGTCCTGGAGCGCCTCGGGCCCGACGTTCCCCAGCCGCCAGTCGCCCCAGCCGATGAGCCCGAGGCCGCCGACATCCTTGCCGAACGCGATGCCGTACCCGTAGAGGAACCAGAGGATCGTCACAAGGCTGATGCAGACGAAGCTCATGTAGAGCATCGTCAGCATGTTCTTGGAGCGGACCATCCCGCCGTAGAAGAACGCGAGCCCTGGCGTCATGAGGAGCACCATCGCGGTGCTCACCATCAGCCAGGCGGAATCACCGGTGTTCAGCCCTGGAGACATTTCAGGCCTTTCCTGCGTGCACTTTCCGGGAAAGCGGTCGATCCGCACGCTAGGAATTCCCTCCGATCGGCACGTGATCGCCGATCGGGGGCAAACACTGGATTTCGTAATCTTGGTGGCGCCTTGGCGAACCGGCCCGGGGGATCAGGCCAGGGTGCCGAGGTCGTACAGCAGTTCGGAGGCGGCGACCGGGGATAGCCGCTCGCGGGGCGGCTCGGTGAAGCGGACCTCGCGGAGCGTCTGCTCGGGGAAGAGGTCCACGGCGCCGGCCGCGATGCCCGGATCCAGCTCGATCACCAGGTGGAGGGTCTTCCCGATCCGGCGGACCATCGTCGTCTGGACGCCGCCGTCCTCCGCCGGGCCGCGCTCCCAGCCGCGCCGGGTCAGCCCGAGGAGCGCGCCCGCGGAGGTGGTCGCGCCGGCGAAGCGGTCGAGGCGGCCGGTCGCCCGCTCGTCCTCGGTCAGCAGCTGGAACGGCCGCCCGAGCTGCGGGAACGGCTGCACGATCTCGTAGTCGGCGAACACCTCCGCCCACGCCGGGACCAGGTCGCCGAACTCCTCGTGCCCGAGTTCCATGGGGTGCGCGATCCAGGCCCGGGCCCCTTCGGGCAGCGTCACGGCGCCGTCGTCGAGGTCGGCGAGCGTGCCGTCCTCGGCGATCCGGAACGGCAGGCCCTCGGTCGCCCACACCAGCCTGCGGGCGATGTGCCGCACCAGCGGATGCTCGACGAAGTGGCGCCGGAACTCGTCCGCGCTCCATTCGCGCGCGGTCACCATCGCCCGTTCCAGCCGCGCGATCTGGTCGCCGGCCAGGGCGCGCACCTCCTTCTTGAGGTCGGAGAAGCGCTGGTACGAGGCGGGCGCGAGCTCGATGTCGTCCTTGGCGCCCGGCTTGGGCAGGGTCTTGCGGTGCTTGCCCGCCTCGTCGATCACGAACGGCTTCAGCTCCTCGTCGAACCCGACCGTGAAGCGCCGCGGCCCGTAGTCGAGGACGAGCGTGCCGTCGCCGTTCAGGCCCAGGTCGGGAACGAGCCGGTCGGCGAGCTCGTCCGCCGTCAGGCCGCGTTCCCTGGCGGCCCACGCCAGCCGCTGCTCGGCGGTGCGGCGCATGCCCGGGGTCGCCCGGCGGGCGATGCGGTGCAGCTGGAGCAGCGCCGTGTCGGTGCCGATGTCGCCGAGCACCCCGAGTGCGTGGTTGCCGAAGTCGTTGGGCCGCCTGCGGACGTGGGCCCCGAGCCGCAGGGTGACCTCGTCGTCGGCCAGCCAGACGAGCTGGTCGCCGACCCAGCGGTTGCGCTTCGGCCGGCCCGCCGCGAGCCAGCCCTCGACGACCGCCCAGCCGAACGCGGCCAGCGACGCGGGGTCGCACTGGTCCAGGACGTCGCGCAGGCCCGGGTAGATGAGCGCCGGGCCGTTCCACCGGACGCCGGGGGACAGGGTGAGCGCGCCGATGAGGTTCTCGACGGCCGCAGGCGGCAGCGGCCGGCCGTCCCTGAGGCGCACCTCCGGCAGCCCGGCCCGGTCCAGCCATTTCGTGGGCAGCGGCCTGGCGGGCTTGTCCACCGGGCCCTTGGCCGCGGCCTCCGGTGCCGTACCGCCGAGGAGCCGCTCGACGGCCGCGGCGGCGGGCTCGCCGTACGGGCGGGCGGCCTCCACCACGCTCTCCGCGCCGTGCTCGGCCGCGATCAGCGACAGCGCCGCCGTGGCCTTCTCGCTGGGCACGCGCCGCTTGCCCAGCGCGTCCGGCACCAGGAACGGCACCGCCGCCGTCCCGTGCCGGGCGAACCAGGCGCGGGAGATCCGCTGCGCCGACTTCAGCCGGACGAGCCAGTCCGCCATCATCCGGGCGACCTCGGCGTCGAGGAACGGCATCAGCGCCGGACCGGCGTCGTACGCGCTGGACCTGGCGTTCGCGACCACCACGTGGAGGGCGTCGAGCTCGAACCGCGCCGCGAACACCTTGAGGCCCTTGGCGGAGTGGGTGCTGAAGGCCGGCCGCCAGTCGGGAAGCAGCGGCCGGACGAGCTCCTCGGGCGCGTTCGCGAACAAGGCCGCCTGGGACGGCGCGTAGGACAGCCCGCCGTCCTGGTACGCCCGGAGGATCCCCTCCCACCCCTCCTTCTCGAGGAGGTCCCTCTCCTTCTGGGACGACAAGGCCCAGCGGCGCGTCTCCAGCCACGCCTTCCGCTCCCCGGGCTCCCACTCCACGCTCCGCGCGGCGGGCGGCTCCAGCCCGGGAACGAGCGGCACCTCCCTCGCCCGCTCGGCCTCGACGGCCGCGCGGCGCTCGCGGGCCTCCCGTTCCCACGGCGGATCCACCAGGAAGGCGGGCAGCTCGTCGCTCATTCTCCGGGCCCTTCGACGGTGCGAATGTTGCGAAGTCGGACGCTTCCCCCGTGATCCGCGTTCCGTCGCCCGGAGACCGGTCCGCGCGACCCGCCCGGCCGCGGGCGCGCGCTCAGCCGAGGACCGCGGTCGCCTCGATCTCGACCAGCAGATCGGGCTCGCCCAGCGCGGCGACGCCGAGCAGCGTGATCGGCTTGACCGGGTCCACGCCCAGCTTCTCGGCCGCCCGCGCGACGCCCTCCCCGAGCAGCGGCATCTTGTCGGGCGTCCAGTCGACGACGTAGACGGTCAGCTTCGCCACGTCGTCGAACGAGCCGCCGATCGCGGCCAGCGCCGTACCGATGTTGAGGTAGCACTGCTCGACCTGGGCGGCGAGATCGCCTTCCCCGACCCTGCCGCCGTCCGCGTCCCGGGCGACCTGCCCGGCCAGGAAGACCAGCTTCGTGCCGGTGGCGATCGACAACTGCCGGTACACCTCGGGTTTCGGCAGACCGTCGGGGTTCACCAGGGTGATGGCCATACTGCCTCCTCGCGTCGCGGACCACGAAAGCATAGCAACGTTATGTATTGTGCCGCCATGGCGAGGACGAAGGACCCCGCGGTCCGCACCCTGCTCATCGAGCGCGCCGGGCGGATGCTCCGCACGCGCGAGCCCATCACGCTCCGCTCCCTGGTGGCCGGGACCGGCGTGTCGACCATGGCCGTCTACACCTACTTCGGCGGCATGGACGGCCTGTGGAAGGCGCTGCGCCAGGAGGGCTTCACCCGGCTGGCGGCCCGCCTCGCGACGGTGCCCGCCACCGCGGACCCCGTCCACGACCTGGCCGCGCTGGGCGCCGCCTACCTGGGCAACGCCCTGGACAACCCCGACCTGTACCGGGTCATGTTCGACGCGACCTTCGACCTGGAGGACTCCGGGGCCGCCGACGGCACCCTGCACCACCTGGTCGCCGCCGCCGAACGGGCCGAGTCCGCCGGCCGCTTCGCGCCCGGCACCGACCCGCTGGAGGTGGCCGTCCAGAGCTGGACGATCGGCCACGGCCTGGCCTCCCTGGTCGCCACCGGCCCGCTCCCGTCCCCGGCCCTCGCCCACGGCGTCCCTCTCCTGACGGCCCTCTTCACCAGCAAGGGCGACACTCCCGCCAGATGCCGCCGCTCGGTCGAGACCGCCTGGAACCGCCTGGCCCGCGAGTGAGGCCACCGCCGTGATCACCGCTCTATATTCGAGCGTCGTACCATATGGAAGACGTACATGTGAGGGCGTTCGACTATGGAAGCCGTACCGGACGTGCCGCGGCGGCGGCGCCGGCAGATCAGGGCCGTCAAGGAGGCCATGCGGGACCTGAACATCCAGCTGTCCCTGCTCAACCGCCGGCTGGGCGCGCACGCCGACCTCAAGGACGTCGATTGGAACTGCCTGGACCTGCTCAACCGGCACGGCCCGCTCAGCCCCAGCGCGCTGGCGCGCACGGCCGGGCTGCACCCCGCCACTATGACCGGCATCCTCGACCGGCTGCAGCGCGGCGGCTGGATCACCCGTGAGCGCGACCCGGACGGCCCGGACCGCCGCGCCGTGATCGTACGGGTCCGCGGCGACCGCCTCCCCGAGATCTACCGCCTGCTCTCCGGGATGAACACCCGGATGGACCGGCTCTGCGAGCAGTACACCGAGGCCGAACTCGAACTCATCGCCGGCTTCCTCAAGCGCACCACCGAGGCCGGCCACGACGCCACCGGCCGGCTCGCCGACGGCTGAGAGGTCCCGCGTACGGCGCGTTCCTTACCTGCCGGGTGCAGGAGTGTGCCGTCCGGTACCAGGCCAAAAGCCATCGAACGTCTTCCCCCGGACGCGGCCGAACGCCGAAGGTGGTCCCCGTTCCCGGGCTGCTGGAGGCTGCTTCGATGGTCGGCGTTGGTGCTGGACGGGTCGTCACGCGGAGGCGCCGGGACGAGGCGGCGGCCCGATGAGGCTGCGGAGCGCGCTCCCGTTCTCGCGGTCCCGCAGGCGGCGGGCGCCGGTGGCGGCGCCTTTGGGGCCGGAGCTGTCGGAGCACCGGTGGTACGCCAGGGCCGCCGAGCTGTCGGAGACCGGGATGCTCACCATGGCGCGGCGGCTGCCCGAGCTGATCGCCCAGGTGATGCGGCTGGCGTGGCGGGCCAACCGGCGGGACCTGGCCGTCACGGTGACGCTCAACGTCGTCGCCGGGGTGTTCACCGCGTTCGGGCTGCTGGCCACCACGGGGGTGCTGACCGCGCTGTTCGCCGCCGGCCCCACCCCGGACCGGGTACGGGCCGCGGCGCCGGCGCTGCTGCTGGTGGGGGCGGCCGTCGCGGTGCGCGCGGCGTGCGCGGCGGCGGCGCAGTGGGCGCAGGCGCGGCTGCGGCCCCAGGTGGAGGAGATCGTCGAGCGGCGCCTGTTCGAGGTGACGACGGGGATCGATCTCGCGGCGTTCGACGACGCCGAGTTCCAGGACCATCTGCACCGGGCGCGGTTACGCGGGGTCGACTCGGCCCCGTCGATGGTCGACAACGCCGTGGACCTGTTCACCGCCTTCGTGGGGGTGATGGCGGCCGCCGGCGCGCTGGGAGTGCTCCATCCGGTGCTGCTGCCGCTCCTGCTACTGACCGCGCTCCCGGAGGGATGGGCGGCGATCCGCGCGGCCCGGCTGGGGTACCTGACGCAGCTGGACCTGGTGGAGGTGCGGCGGCGCGGCTGGATCATGTCGGACCTGATGACCGAGCGGCGGCACGCGGCGGAGATCCGGTCGTTCACCGTGCGGGACTTCCTGCTGAGGCAGTACGCCACGCTCGCCGGCCACATCCGCGGCGTGATGCTGAACCTGGCGCGCCGCCAGACGATGGCGCAGGTCTACGGCGACATCCTCAAGGGCGCGGCGACGGCGCTGATGTACACCGCGCTCGGGCTCCTGCTCTGGCGGGGGATCATGCCGCTGGCGGTCGCCGGGACGGCGGTGCTGGCGATCCGCGCGGGCCAGAACTCGCTGGTCAACCTGGTCTACTCGCTGAACCGCTGCTACGAGGACGGCCTGTACTTCAGCGACTATTCGAGCTTCTGCCAGATGGCCGAGCAGCGGCTGCCCCGGTCCCGCCCCGAACCGCCCGCGGCGAGGCCGGCCGGGACGCTCCAGAGTTTCCAGGAGATCAGCGCCACCGGCATCACCTTCACCTACCCCGGCGGCGAGAGCCCGTCCCTCGACCGGGTGTCGGTACGGCTGCGGCGGGGCGAGATCGTCGCGCTGGTCGGCGAGAACGGCTCGGGCAAGACCACCCTCGCCAAGATCCTCGCGGGCCTCTACGAGCCGCAGCACGGGCACGTCCGCTGGGACGACACGCGCGTCGCCGACCTGGACCCCGACGTCCTGCGCGGCGCGATCGCCGTCGTCGCCCAGGACCACACGCACTGGCCGATGACCGCCGCCGACAACATCGCCATGGGCGACGACCTGACCGTTCCCGCCCTGCGGACGGCCGTCCGGGAGGCCGCCGCGGCGGCCGGCGCCGACCAGGTGATCGCCACGCTGCCGCGCGGGCTGGACACCCTGCTCGACAAGCGGTTCGCCGACGGCCGCGAGCTGTCGGGCGGCCAGTGGCAGCGGCTCGCGGCGGCGCGCGGCTTCTACCGGGACGCGCCGCTGCTGATCTGCGACGAGCCGACCGCCGCGCTGGACGCCCGCGCCGAGCACCACCTGTTCGAGGAGATCCGCGGGCACGCCGCCGCCCGCGGCCGTACCGTCCTGCTGATCACCCACCGGCTCGCCAGCGTCCGGCACGCCGACCGCGTCTACGTCCTGTCCGAGGGCCGCGTCATCGAACACGGCGACCACCAGGCCCTGATGGACCTCGGCGGCCTGTACGCCGAGCTGTACGAGCTGCAGGCGTCGGCCTACCGGACGGGCGAGGGCGCCACCGCCCGAGCCGAGGGCAACGGCCACGTCCGGCCGCCCGCCGAATCCTGAGGCGCGGCCGCGCCTCGCGCGGCAGCGGTACGGCCGGCCGTGGTCAGCGGTGCGCGGCGCCGCCGGCGCGGAGCCTCGCCACCCGCGCCTCGCCGAGCGCGGCCACGGCCTCGGCGAGCAGCGTCATCTGGGCGGCCAGGTCGCGGCCGGGCTCGGCCTGCAGCGCGACGAAGGCGCCGTCGAACCCGGCGATGCCGAAGTAGTCCAGCTCGTCCGCGACGGCCTGGGCGATGTCCGGGCCCGCCGCGGCGAACGACGCCGCGATCATCTCGTTCATGTGCGTGCGGCCGTCCCGCCGCACCCGCTCGATGATGGCGTCCACCTCGGCCTCGGCGGCCTCCGCGCTCATGACCAGGAGCAGGTGCAGGCGCAGGAACTCGGGGCGCGCCATGAAGACCTCGCCGGTGCGCAGGAGGAACCACGTCAGCCGCTCGCGCGGGGTGTCCCCCTCGGGGCCGCCCGCCTGCGCCTGCCGCATCGCCGCGAAGAAGTCGTAGGCGCCGCGCGCCATGACCGCCGAGAGCAGTCCGGCCTTCGAGTCGAAGTGGTGGTACACCGCGCTCTTCGGGAGGCCGGTCTCCCTGCTGATCACCGACAGGGAGGCGGCGGCGTACCCGCGCTCCGCCATGATCCGGGCGGCGGCGTCCAGGATCTCCTCCCGGGACCTGCGGCCACGGCGGTTGCCGGTCTTCTCGCCCTCCACGCGTTGAAGCATAGAGGCCCCGCCGGACCGCCTCCCGCCTGCGGTTCTGCACAGCGGAATTGCATGGACCACTGTGGCCGGAGCATGTGAGGGTGGCCACTATCGTACCGAACGATCGGTACAAAACCGTTGATCGGAAAGCCACCCCGGAGCCCGCATGACCCAGCACTTCGACGCCGACGTCGCGATCGTCGGCTACGGCCCCACCGGCGTGATCGCCGCGCTCACCCTGGCGAGGCACGGCGCCTCGGTCGTGGCGTTCGAGCGGGACCGGGACATCTACCCGCGCGCCCGCGCCGTCACCGTCAACGACTGGACGATGCGGATCCTCCAGGGCCTCGGCATCGACGAGCGGATCGCCAGGGTGATCGAGCCGCAGCGGGCGCTGCGCTGGACGGCCTACGACGGCACCGAGATCATGCGGGTCGAGCACCCGCCGTCGGCGCTGTGGGCCGGAGCGCGCTTCTACAACATCTACCAGCCGGCCATGGAGGGCGAGCTCCGCGCCTGCGCGGAGGAGTACGGCGACCTGCTCGACGTCCGGTACGGCGCCGAGGTGACCGGGCTGGAGCAGGACTCCGGCGGTGTCACGATCACGGCGGCGGACACCGCGACGGGGGAGGCGCGCACCGTCCGCACCCGCTACGCGATCGGCGCCGACGGCGGCGGCAGCGCCACCCGCGGCATGATCGGCGGCCGGCTGCTCGGCGACACCCTCGACGTGCGGTGGATCGTCATCGACTGCCGCGTCAAGCGCTGGTGGCCCGACCGCGACCTCCTCACGTTCTGGTCCGACCGGCAGCGTCCGGTCGTCGACATCGCGCTGTCCGCGGGCAACCACCGCTGGGAGATCCCCCTGAAACCGCACGAGACCGAGGCGGACTTCGCCACGGCGGACGACGTCTGGCCGCTGCTGGAGGCGCTGGGCGTCACCGGCGACGACGTGTCGATCCACCAGTGGGCGTTCTACCGGCACCACACCCGGATGGCCGACACATGGCGCGCGGGACGGGTCTTCCTCGCCGGCGACGCCGCCCACCTCATGCCGCCGTGGGCCGGAGCCGGCATGCAGACGGGCATGCGGGACGCCCACGACCTCGGCTGGAAGCTCGCCCGCGTGCTCGCCGGCGAGCTCGACGAGACCTGGCTCGACACCTACGAGGCCGAACGCCGCCCGAACGCCGCGTTCTACACCGACCTCGCCGTCCGGCTCGGCCGGATCATCAAGCAGGAGGCCACGCCGGCCGAGATCGAGGAGATGAACCGGGTGCCGGAGGGCACCGTCACCCCGTTCGAGCCGCCGCTGATCGCGCCGCCGGTCCTCGAGGCGGGCTGGCTCCGCGGACCCGTCGGCGACGCCAGCATCGTCGGCCGCATGGTCCCGCAGCCCGTCGCCGGGGACGCGGCCGGCCGGATGGCGCGGCTCGACGACCTGCTCGGCGACGGCTTCGTCCTGCTCGGCGCCGACACCGACCCGGCCGCGTCGCTGACCCCGGAGGAGAGGGCGGGGTGGGACGCGCTCGGCGCCCGCTACGTCGCCGTCCGCCCCAGAACGGCCTACACGCAGGGCCCGGACGACCTGGTCGACCTCCACGAGGTCCTCCTGCCGTGGCTGGCGCGGTACGGCGTCCGCGCCGTCGCCGTCCGCCCCGACCGGTTCGTCGCGGCGGCCGACGTGTCCGGCCTCGCCGTGCCCGCCTGACCGGACCGTACCGAGAGACCGATGGACAAGGAGCGAATCCCGATGACGGGAGTCAAGGAACTGGCGTACGTCGTGTACGAGGCGAGCAGCCTCGACGACTGGGAGCACTTCGCCGTGGACCTGCTGGGCATGCGGCTCGCGGACAGGAGCGCCGACTCCATCGCCCTCCGCACCGACGGGAAGGCGTACCGCTGGCTCGTCCGGCGGGGCCCCGCCGACGACCTGGCGGCCAGCGGCTACGAGGTGGACGGCGACGCCGCTCTCGACGAGATCGTCCGCAGGCTCGCGTCGGCCGGCGCCGAGGTCGCCGAGGGCGGCCCCGAACTCGCCGCCGCGCGCAAGGTCGACCGCGTCGTGGTGACCTCCGACCCGATGGGCAACCGCGTCGAACTGGTCACCGGCTTCGCCGACGCGGACACCCCGTTCCGCTCCGACCGGCTGCTCGGCGGGTTCGTCACCGGCGCCGGAGGCGCGGGCCACCACGTCCTGCTCTCCAAGGGGGTCGCGCGCGAGACCTACCTGGAGTTCTACGAGGGGCTGCTCGGCTTCCGCGTCTCCGACACCATCGTCGAGGAGGTCGCCCCGGGCGTCGTCGCCGACCTGATCTTCCTGCGCTGCAACCCGCGCCACCACTCCGTCGCGTTCGGGGACATGCCGCACCCGAAGAGGACCCACCACTTCATGGTCGAGGTCAGCGACATCCGCGACGTCGGCATGGCCTACGACCGCTGCATGGACGCCGGGCGCCCGTTCGAGATGACCCTCGGCATGCACCCGAACGACCACATGTTCAGCTTCTACGTGCGGACGCCCTCCGGTTTCAGCGTGGAGTACGGCTGGGGCGGCCAGCTAGTCGACGACGAGACCTGGCAGGTCAGGACGCTGGACCGGCTGCACAGCTGGGGCCACCGGCCGCCCGAGGCCGTCGCCGCCCTGCTCTCCTCCCCGACCCCCGGAAAGGACGCCCGCTGATGCCGCTGACCCAGGCCGGAACCGCACGCACGGTCCAGACCAAGGACTGGAACCTCCGCTACTACGAGGCGGGCGACGGGCACCCGGTCGTCCTCCTGCACGGCAGCGGCCCGGGCGCCACGGGCTGGAGCAACTTCTCCGGCAACATCGGGGCGCTGGCCGAGCACTTCCACGTGTACGCGGTGGACATGCCCGGCTGGGGCGACTCGGACGCGGCGACCGTCGACCGCCTCGACCACGTCGACGCGGCGATCCAGTTCCTGGACGCGCTCGGCATCGCGAGGGCCGCGTTCGTCGGGAACTCGATGGGCGGGCAGACCTCGATCCGCCTCGCCACCGAGCACCCGGACCGGATCACCCACCTGGTCACCATGGGCCCGCCGGTCGGGCGGATCCCCGCCCTCTTCGCCGCCGGCGACGGCCCGTCCGAGGGCCTGAAGGTCCTCATCGAGGCCTACCGCGACCCGAGCCCCGCCAACATGCGCCGGCTCGTCGAGATCATGTGCTTCGACAAGGCCCGGTTCGCCACCCCGGAACTGTGCCGGGCCCGTTCGGACGCGGCCCTCGCGCGCCCCGAGCACCTGCGCAACTACGTCGACGGCCTGCCGGAGGGCGCGCCGATCCCGACCTGGGTCAAGCCCGAACTGCTTCCCGGCATCCAGGTGCCCACCCTCCTCATCCACGGCCGCGACGACCGGGTCGTCCCGTACGAGAGCTCCCTCCACCTGCTCGCCGCCATCCCCGACAGCCGGCTGGTGCTGCTGAACCGGTGCGGGCACTGGGCGATGATCGAGCACGCCGACGAGTTCAACCGCCTCGTCACCGGCTTCCTCCGCGGCACCCGGACGCCGGAGGGCTAGAGAACCCCGGTGTACATGAGGGCGAACACCAGATAGGGCACCAGGAACACCCAGCTCACGACGGCGATCCCGTGCAGGACCTCGCCGGGCTCGCGGGCCCGTCCGAGGAGGCGGTGGTAGACCCACACGAGCACGGGCGCGAAGAGCGCCTGCACCCAGAAGGCCCGGTGCGGGAAGACGTGCCCGAACCCGGCGAGCGCGACGGCCTGGACGCACGAGAGCGTCCAGGCCGCGAGGCCGATCCGGTACGCGCCGCGCGGCCCCAGCCGTACCGCGATGGTCCGGTACCCGCTGGCCAGGTCGGCGCGGTAGTCGGTGATCGTCGTCGGGATGTAGAGGGCCGCGGCGACCAGCACGCCCTCCGCGGCCATGATCCAGGGAAACCCCTCGATCGGGCGGACGACCGTCCACCCGGCCAGGAGCGCGAACCCGCCGACTCCCAGCGCGTTCGCCGCGACGTCGAACCCGGGGCGGTCCTTCAGCCTGACCGGCGGCACGCTGTAGAGCCAGCCGAGCGCCAGGAACCCGAGCGTGACCACCGCGAACGCCGGCCGCACCGTCACCGCGACCGCCAGCGCGACCGCGGCCGTCACGTGCGCGGCGACCAGCGCTCCGCGCATGCCCAGCCGTCCCTCGACGAGCGGCGCGCCGTCCTTGCGCGGGTTGCGGAGATCGCCGTCCAGATCGAAGGCGTCGTTGATCGCGAGGACGGCCAGCCACACCAGCGGCCCCCACACCACCAGCCCGGTCAGCACGGGCGCCGCGGCCGCCGCGCACGCCCCGCCCGGCGGCACGCACGCGTCCTGCGCGACGACCAGCCACCGCGTCGCCAGCAGATGACCGACATAGAACGGCACGAGCGACACCAGCCAGATCGCGGGCCGCGCGATCAGCCACAGGTCGAGCAGGACGCGCGGCGCGGCCGCCGGGACCGCATGAAGGCCGGTACGCATGGGCGCCACCCCCGGGGGACGCGTGCAGGCGATCCTAATTAGACACTCAGTCTAGTTGCTTGCCAGGGCCACGTTCCACCCGCCGTGAGCGCCGGCGCACCGGGATCGTCCGGCCGCGGGTGCGGAGGATTGACACCCACCTCGCCGGGCGATGCAATATGTTGCATGCCAGTTCCCTCGCGCCGCGGGCTCGTCTCCCGGTCACTACTGCGGGACGACGCCTACCGGGCGATCCGGGACGCCATCGTCGACGGCACCTTCGCCCCCGGCGAGCGCCTCAACGACGCCGACCTGGTCGAATGGCTGGGCGTGAGTCGTACCCCCGTCCGCGAGGCCCTGGCCCGCCTGGAGCAGGCCGGCCTCGTCCAGACGAAACCGGGCCGCTACACGATGGTGAGCCCCCTGGACGTCCAGGCGCTCCGCAACGCCAAGTCGGTCACGGCCGCCATGCACGAGCTCGCCGTCCGCGAGGCGCTGCCGAACCTCTCTCCCGCCGAACTCACGGCCATGCGCGACGCCAACGCCCGCTTCGCGGACGCCCTGCGCGCCGGCGACGCCGACGCAGCGATCACCGCGGACGACGAGTTCCACGGCGTGCTGGTCACCGCGGCCGCCAACGCCGCGCTCCGCGACGTTCTCGCACAGTTCACGCCGATGCTGCGGCGCCTGGAACGGCTGCGCTTCTCGTCCCTGATCGGCCGGGAGTCCGTGGCGCAGCACGAGCGGATCATCGCGCTGTGCGAGGCCGGCGACGTCGAGGCCGCGGCGGCCGCCATCCGCGCCAACTGGGAGACGCTGACCCCCCTCATCGACACGATGGCCGTACAGGACGCCTCCTAGCACCCGCGGTCAGCCGAACAGGCCGCTGTAGGCGTTGATGGCCGGCTGCCCGCCGAGATGGGCGAACAGGACGTTGGAGTCCTTGGGGATCTCGCCGTTCCGGACGAGGTCGATGAGCGCGGCCATCGACTTCCCCTCGTACACGGGGTCGATGATCATGCCTTCCAGCCGGGCGGTGAGCTTGATCGCCCGAAGGGTGGAGTCGACCGGCACGCCGTAGCGGTCACCGGCCCAGCCCTCCAGGAGGGTGATCTCGTCGTCGCGCAGGTCCCGTCCCAGGCCGATCAGCCCGGCGGTGCCGCGGGCGATCTTCTCGACCTGCGACCGGGTCTCGGCGGGCTTCGCGGAGGCGTCGACGCCCAGCACCCGGCGGGGACGATCCTGGCCCGCGAACCCGGCGATCATGCCCGCCTGCGTGCTGCCGGTGACGCTGCACACCACGATCGTGTCGAAGAAGACCCCCAGCTCACGCTCCTGCTCCCGCACCTCATCGGCCCAGCCGGCGAAGCCGAGACCGCCCAGCCGGTGGTCCGAGGCCCCGGCGGGGATCGCGTACGGCGTGCCGCCGGACGCCCGCACGTCGTCCAGGGCCCGCTGCCAGCTGTCCTTGAACCCGATCCCGAACTCGGACCGGACGAGCCGTACGTCCGCACCCATGATCCGCGACAGCAGGATGTTGCCGACCTTGTCGTTCACCGCGTCCGGCCAGTCCACCCAGCTCTCCTGGACGAGCACCGCCTTCATCCCGGCCTTCGCCGCGACGGCCGCCACCTGCCGGGTGTGGTTGGACTGCACCCCGCCGATGCTGACCAGGGTGTCCGCCCCCTGGGAGAGCGCATCGGGGATGAGGTACTCGAGCTTGCGGGTCTTGTTCCCACCGAACGCCAGCCCGCTGTTGCAGTCCTCCCGCTTGGCCCAGATCCGGGCACCGCCGAGGTGCGCGCTCAGGGACTCCAGCGGATGGACGGGGCTGGGACCGAACAGCAGCGGATACCGAGCGAAACCATCGAGGGACATGCTGCACTCCGATCCATCATGCGACGTGCAATATATAGCACGCAGCATGCATGGATTCGAGCCCCACAGGGTCACCGGCCCCTCCGCCGGCGGCCAGGGCAGGAGCACCGGCGGGAACCGTCCTGTCAGCGTGGCGGGTACGTCATCTTTCCGCACTTGTTGAGCAGCCAGCCGCGGGTCTGCCCGAGATGGTTGGTGACGTAGTAGTCCAGCCCGGCCTCTTCGGCGGCCTGCCACCAGTTCTTCTGCAGTCCACCCTCACATCTCTGATGGCCCGGCCGTTTGATGCACCGCCAGAATTTCCCGGCCAAGCGTTCCCGTCCATCCGGAGCGCCCCAGATGCGCACTTTTCGTCCCATGGCGTGTGCGTTGGCGACCAGGTCGTTCAGGTACTTGTGCTCGCTCGGGTCGATGGTCCACGTGCCCTTGGGGCTCCTGTCCACGCATTTCGCGAACTCGCCGTTCAGTACGGTGACCCGGTTGGCGACCCGCGCGTCATACCCCGGCTTCCCGGGGGTGAGCCACTCGGGGATGACGCAATCATCCGTCAGGCTCGCGGAGAAGCGGATATTGGCCGGCATGGGGGTATTGCCGATCGTGTTGCGCTCGGGGTCGTAGTTCGCCGGCTTCGGAAGGACCACGTGCACGTTCGACGCCAGCGGGGGATCGAGCGAGTTGATGTCCTTGGCCACCTGCTCGTAGACCCCTGCTTTATCGCTGTCCTTGGCTTCGATGAAGAGCTCGAACGGGGCGTCGTACCCCCGGTGGACCGACCCCTGCTCGGTGATCCGCTCGGTCAGCGGCTTGAGGTAGAGCTCAAGGAGCGTGTCGGCCCTACTGCCCTTCGGGTCGTTGTGCTTGACCTCCAGCCGGCCCCCCTCCTCCAGGAAGAGGTCGGCCTCGACGCTCGTGGCCCCATTTTCGAGAGCGTCGTCGAGCGGATGCTCGTTCTCGTAGTCGTTGTGGGCGTGCAGCCTGTCCACCCAGGGCACGGTCCGATCCGTCTGGCAGACCGGCTTCGCGATCGGCGGCAGCGGCGGGGGCGTTTTCGGGCCGCCCGGCAAGGTGCGCGGGTCGACTGGGGCATCACCGCCGTCGACCAGCAGCGGCCTCGTGGCCTGCGGCTCGGCCCTGTCCTGGCCGGCGGGCACGACTTCCTTGCAGTTACCGCCGACGACGCGGCAGACGGCGGCCTTGCAGCCGGCCACCAAATGGTCGGACATACCAGACGTGAAGAGCGCGGCGACGATGGTGGAGACGAGCAGCAGTACTCCGAGATACGAGGTCGCGCCTTCACCCTGGTCCCGGCATTCGCGAACCACTCGCCACCCTCTCGTATGAGGGACGGCCGACCGCCCCCGCCACTGATCGCCTCACCCTGCCAAGGCGTCGCCCAGCCGGTCTTTAACCGTGGGTGCACACTTTCCTTGACGCCGGACCGAATTCCGAACTACTCCCGCTGCCGGCGGTAGTCACTGGGCGAGACGCCGTAGGAGGTGCGAAAGGCGCGGGTGAAGGCCGAATGGTGGCTGAAACCCCAGCGAGCGGCGAGCTGGTGGATCGGAACGGCGCGCCGGGCAGGGTCGGCCAGCTCCCGGCGGGCGTGTTCGAGGCGCTGCCGGCGGATCAGGGCCACGACGGTGCCGTCCTCGTCCTGGAAGAGGCGATGCAGGTAGCTGGTGGAGATGTGGTGCGCCGCCGCGATGGCCTGCGGGGTCAGCCCCGGATCGTGCAGGTTCCGCTCGATGAAGGCACGGATGCGCAGGGTCAGTGTCCGCCTGTGCGCGGAAGAGGAGAGGTCACGCTCGGCGTCGAGGGCGTGGGCGAACAAGGCGGAGACCAGGTCGGCCAGGACCGTGCCGAGCCGGGGGCCGTCAGAGGCCCCGTACCCATGGGTGTCGGCACTGAGACGGGTGAGGAATCCGGTCAGCAGCGCCCCGATCCCCTCCCGCCCCGGCAGTGGCCGGCCGACCACCCGGTCGGCGCTCTTCCTCGGCAGCGCCAGCAGGTCCTGGGGAATCTCCACGCCCACGAACCTGACCGTCCGGTCACCCAGCCCCACCTGGACCGTGCACGGCTGCGAGGAACTCTGGCTGTACAGGTCATAGGGGCGGTATACGGCTTCCTGGCCGTTCCAGGCGGCTCCCACCGATCCTTTGAGCATGAGCGTGAGGTTGTACGTCTCGGGATCGGAGCGTCTGACCAGCCTCGCCGTTCGCCGGGACACCAGCGGCTGTACGGTCGACGGCCAAACGGTCACCGCACCGAGCAGCAGAGTACGTTTACGGGCACGAAAATCCTCGGCATATTCGCTGCTCAGCTCCACCGGGGAGTGTATGCGCCCCATCCATTCCCGCCAGCGGTCGAATCGTTCTTCCTGAGGAAAGTCCTCGGTCCGGTACACGTTTTCGATCACTGGCCCGCCACACCCTTTCCCTGAACCTGACCGGCCTCCAGCGGCGGTCAACGATACAAGGCGTCCATTCTTTTGTGGCGTGCTTCGCAATCATTGCCGCGTTGAGCCTCGGCCTTCACCGAGACCATCGACACACCGGCCTCGGAAGCACGCAGGGCACAGACTGAACCCGCAGGTCATGCCCATCCTGGACGGAACACCACTGCGGGCCCGGCGATCCACGCTCGTTCAGCCACCCGAAACCACTGCCCGCATAAGAGGACTCTGCCTCCTGGCGGCGAGAGTCATCGCGATCGGTCCGCCGCGCCCTCGGAGAGCAGGTCTCCGGGGAGGCTGCGATGGCCGACAGTGGCAGACATGGTGCGCTGGTCACGCTCACGAAGGAAACTGGATCAAGGCGGCAGGCCACGTTCACCGGCCCCCGCCACCACGTGCAACCTGAACGTCGAGCCCGCACTTGGTCCGCCTACGCCGGCCCCGTGGCGTGGCGTGAGGAAGGCGTCGCTGATGAGAGTGCCCGAGTGGGTGCCGGCGAGCATTGCCAGGTGGGGCCCCGGGGCAACGAGTTGGCTGGTGACCGCCGTGCTCCTTGCCACAGGGGCCTATTTGCTGTGGAGCGCCATCGTCCAAGGCGGCGCGACCCGCGAGGCCGCCGCCGGGCAGGGGCGGCCAGGCACGTTCCTGGCTGAGGACTGGCGGTGCTCCAAGGCCTGTTCCTGGTACGGGACCTTCACCACGCACACCGGTCAGAGACGGAACCTCGAGCTGCGGGGCGCGGACGAGGACTCGATTCAGGCCGGGCAGAAAGTGCCCGTGCGCGACGTCGGCCCGTTCGTCCAAGCGGTGGACGGCCCGCCCGAGTGGGGCTCGACCATCTCCAACTCCATGGGGGCGACATTTCTCGGCCTGCTCGGCATCGGGATGCTCGTTCATTCGGTCTCCAGGCATCCGATTCCTCGCCCCACTGGCAAGGAGCCTGGACGACTGGATCGGCAATAGGCGCCGGTCGGGCGCGACAAAAACGCAGACCTCCCGCCAAGACCATCGTTCCAAGCCGGTCCGGTAGGAGGAGCGGCACGGGATTAGCGGCAACTGTGACCCGGGGGTGGGAGCAGCCCTCAGCCCGACGGACGCTGGCGCCTCCTCGGGGCGGAGCCATGTTCAGAGGAGGCTGACCGCGCCCCCAAGTCCGGCGGAGCCGGTGAACGAGGTCGGCCACGCTCGCCGGCGCGGACAGGCGAGGAATCCCTGCTTTCCTGGGCTGGTACGCCCCCGGAACGATCGCTAGATTTGGTCGCGGACCATCATCTGCCCTGCGTTCCGCGTGGGGCACGCATGGCCTCAGAGGTGACCATGACTGCTGACCCTTTTGGACGCGAGTACCGGGCAGACATCGGGACGTTCGCCATAGCCTCCGTGATGGGTTTCTACTTCCTGGTCGTGGCTGTCATCTTGTTGCGGGGTGAGGACGATTCCGCTGTCAAGATCCTCGTTCCCGCGCTGCTGGCAGGGATCATCGTTCTCTTTCTGGGGGCCAGGCTGTGGACGCGAACCTGCGTCTCGCGAGACCGCATCCTGACGCGCGGACTGTTCCGGACCATCGCGACGCCCTGGCAGGGGATCCAGCGCATCGAGGTCGTTGATGGAATCAGGAACCGGCACGTTGTGATCTACGACTATCGGGGCCGAGAGATCGTCCTACCCCACCTGCACTCCAGCGAGGTCGACGTCGAGAAGGAGGCCCGCGCCCTCCGCGAGATCTGGGAGAAGCGACGCGGCCCACACTGGAAGCCGATCTCGAGATAGCCGCCGTCCAGCGGGACGAGGCCGGCAGCAGATGGGATGTTCTTCGGCTTCGTCGACGCTGAGGTTGAGGACGGCGGCGATCGTTCCGAAGCCCATGTCGGCGGCTTGCGCGGTGTTCGGCGGACGCGCCTCGGTCTGGGGCCAGGTTCCGGCGGATCGCGCCGAGCACCGGCAGTGCCGCAGCGACCGCGACCGGCTCGGGAGTATGGATCGAGTCGGACGGCCCGGCGGCGGACATGGCGATCGGTGCACACGCCGTCCCTTGCGCCGATGAGCGTGTCGCGGAGGGCAAGGCCATCGACCACGGCCCCATCACCCACGTCCTGCTCCGGGTGGGCGACTGGGCCAGCCGTCCGCGCCGACTGCGGGTCGACGGCCCGGCCGGCACCCGGGTGGCGCGGCCGAGCTGATTCGACTCCCTTCCCGCGGGCTGCTCACAGCGATCCACGCCGACGGGTGGCGCGTGGACCTGCTCACCGTCCCCGTCTCGACGCCCGCGCCGAAGCCGAGGCGGTGATGGAGTCGGCAGCCCATCCCGCCAACCACCTTCACACCCGCGGCCTGCCGGCCGCCCTCACCGCACCACCTGGCCGGACGGAGCGGCCCGTTGCCCGGCCGACCCGTCATCCGGCCGTCCGGGCATGGAGCCTCCGCCCCGTTCGCGATCGCGGATCGCCATGACCGGCTTCACGACCGCCGTGCCGGTCGGCGTCCGGCGCCGCGCTGCCGGACTCGGCATCACCCTGCGCCTGACCGCCCCCGGGTCGCCGGTCGCCGCGCTGCTCCGCGCCACCGGATCGACCCCGCGCTCATCGTTCACCCTCCAGGACGTCCGCGCCGAGCCCGTCGCATGACCGTAAGCATGCCGGGCACAAAGGGGGCGATACGCCCAGACCCGCGCTCGGTTCGTGGCGCCGGCCCTTTGACGCGCGCCCTGGCCGGGCCCGCATACGAACGGAGAGCACCGTGACCCACCCCGCCGAGGACGACGTCCAGGACGCCGCCGCGCATCCCGGTCTGCGCACCGGCCGGTGGCGGCTGCCCGCCGGGCGCCCGGCGGGCGGGCAGGTCCGCCGGGCGGTCCACGATGCGCTGCGAACGTGGGGGCTGGGACCGGCCGCAGGCGACCTCAGTGACCAGCTGACGGCACTCGTCCAGGACCTTCTCGCCCGCGGCGCCGCGCGCGGCCCGGTCGATCTGCGGCTGGAACTGCGCCCGCCCGCCCGTCTGCTGCTGGGTGAGATCCGCGACGCCGCACCAGCCTCGTCCGGGCCCGCCGCTCGGCCGTCCGGTCAGGCGAGCGCTCGCGGCATCATCGCCCTGACGTACGGCCGCCGGTCCTCCCGCGAACGCGCCCAGTACATCCACTCCTTCGCCTGGTGGCAGCAGGACGCCATCGCCGGGCGGTAGCCCCCGTCACCGGACGCGAGGCCGAGCACGATGCCGGCTACCGGCATCACATGCCGCGCGTTTCGACGGCCGGCCGGGATCGGTGTTCCGAACCGGTCGAAGCGGCCGCCCGCATGCCCGTTCGTCACTGTTCGACCGCCCCGGCTGCGGGGGGCACGGCCGATTTCCGGACGGCCCCTCTCCCCATGAGATGACCAGCCGGCACGTCCGCGGTTCCGCCGCGCCATTCGATCAGGAAGAGGGTGGCGTCGTCGCTGGTGATCCCGCCTCTTTCCCGCATGAGTGTGCGGGAGAGGTCTCGTACCATCTGCTGGACGGTCGCGCCGGCGGGGGCGACGCGTTCGATGGTGGCGATCAGGCGTTCCTCGCCGAACAGTTCTCCGCCGGTGGTGTGTTCTTCGATGAGGCCGTCGGTGTAGGCCAGGACCCGGTCGCCCGGGCGGAGTCGCTCGTGGTTGATCTGGGGAGTCGAGCCGCCGAAGCCGACGGGCAGCGTGCTGGAGCCTTCCAGCGCGCCGATGACTTCGTGATCACGGATCAGCAGCGGTGCCGGGTGGCCGGCGTTCACCCATTCGAGGTGGCCCGTCCCGACGTTCAGGCGCATCATCTGCGCGGTGACGAAATGGTCGGGGCCGAACTGCTGGTCGATGGCCGTGTCCATGAACGCGTACAGCTCGGCGAGGCCGGATCGGGCGCGCCGGGCGTGCCGGTAGGCGCCCACGGCGACGGTGGCCAGTACCGCGGCGTTCAGGCCGTGGCCCATCGCGTCGATCATGGCCAGGTGCAGGACGTCGTCGTTGAGGGCGTAGTCGAGGCTGTCGCCCGCGACGTTGTAGGCGGGTTCGAGGATTCCGGCGACGGCGACCTGCGGCGTCGTCATGGTGAGCGGGGGCAGCAGTGACCACTGGATCTCCGCGGGCACGCTCATCGGCTCACGTCGTCGTGTCCGGAGGAACTGGTCGGTGTAGTCGTTCTTGGTCACCAGTAGGCCGGCGACCAGGCCCGCGAGCCGCCGCAGCAGCCGTCGGCCGTCGTCGGTGACGCCGTCGAGGGTCAGCGCCATGACCCCGATCTTGCCGCTGCCGTGCAGCAGCGGCAGGAACATCCGCACACCGTCGGCCTGCCGGTGTTCCACGACGGTCTCGGACAGGAACGCGCGTCCGGCGAGCGAACCTTCCAGCGGAAGCGGTTCGCCGCCGGTGAGGCCCCGGCCTGGCAGCGGCACAAGTGAGAGCTGGGCGTAGTCCTGCAACAGGATCGAGATGTCCCGGCCGCCGATCGCGTGGACCTTCTCGGCCGCCAGCGGGGCTACGAGCCAGGGGGGCATCTCGTGCGCCCGGTCCAGCAACCGTCCCAGCAACCGCTCGCCGAAGCCTTCGCTTCGATCCAGGGCGTCCTCGGGCCCGATCGGTCTTCCCACAGCCGTCTACCTGCCCGCCGCCACAGTGATAACTCTAGGTATCCGAGCATTTTCGATCCGCGAGCGGACTGGTGCGGCCGACCGGTGGGAGGAGGCGCCTGACCGGGTTCGTCAGACCAGACGTTTGCGGACGTAGCACCATCTCCATGCGGGACCCGCTCCACGGCGCCGGCGACTACCGTCCGCGGTGATCATGACCCGCCTCGCCCGAACGGGCGCAGTCCGTCGCCGCGCTACGACGGACGTGATGACGAGCCCTCTATGTTGAGAGAGGCACTGCTGACCGTCGATGCCAAAGGGATGAGGTCGGAACGTTGTCCGAGGTATGGATCGAGGCCGCCGGCGGCCATGACATGGTCCGCGCCGATGCGATCGTGATGCTCCGCCTGGATAAGACCGGACGGTTGACCGCGCAGCTCCGTGACGACGCGAAGGTCAGCGTGTCCCTCCTGGGGGGCGCGACCGGCGCCCGCCCGCCCGACGACTTCCACCGTCAGCTGATCCGGGCGGTCGCCGAGCTCGCCGACTCCAGCGGCGCGCAACTCCTCCGCGCGCGGCACGAGTCGGGTGTCTGGCGCTGGATCAGCGAACCTCTCTAGGGCGCACGCGGCGATATCGGAGTCCCGGTGCCCTGCGGGAGCGGCAGCCCGTTCGGGTACGGCGCGCACGTAGACTGTCGATATCCGGCAATGACGGCATCTCGCCTCCGGTTGACACGCCACGCCGGCTCGCCCCCGAAGGGGGAAGCCATGCCACTCCCGAGCTCCACGCGCCATGCCGACGCCGACCACGTCATCCGGGCCTCCCGGCTGAGCCCGGCCGGTCCCCTGTCCATCGTCGCGGTCGCGCTCATCGTCTTCACGGTGTTCTGGGCGACCACCGCACCTCTGATGGCGGTGGTCATGGCCCTGGCCGCCCTGGCCGCCGGAGCGGTCGTGCTCACTCTGATCTTCCGCACCGGCGGGCTTCCCGGAAGGACCCGCTCGCCGGGACTGTGGCGGAACCGCTGACCCCGCACGCCTTCTGGTGGAGCGGCCTGGGCCGCCACCGGTCAACGATCGGAGATCTCATGCCCGCACGAAGCCATGCCGGGGGAGCCGCACCCGTCTCCCGCCGTCCCCACATCCTGCAGGCCTGGTGAGCGGCGACGGAGGGACGACGGGCCTGACGCTCGGAATCACCGCGCGATCCGGCAAGGAGAACGAACGCCGGCAACCGATCCACCCCGCGCACATCGAGCGGATCGATCCCCTGCTCCGCTCGCGCGTCTATCTCGAACGGGGATACGGCGAGGCCTTCGGCGTATCGGACGCGCGACTGGCACCGCATGTCGCGGGACTGCTGGACCGAGACGAGCTCATCGCCCGCTGTGACGTCCTCCTGATACTCAAACCGCAGCCTCACGATCTCAAGCGGATGCGCCCCGGCCAGATCCTGTGGGGCTGGCCGCACTGCGTCCAGGACCCGGAGATCACCCAGCTCGCGGTCGACGGACGGCTGACGCTCGTCGCGTTCGAGGCGATGAACCACTGGAACTCCGACGGCGGGTTCGGCCTGCACGTCTTCCACAAGAACAACGAACTCGCCGGCTACTGCTCGGTGCTGCACGCCCTCGCCCTCACCGGCGCGACGGGCGCCTACGGAAGGCGCCGGCGCGCCGCCGTCATCAGCTTCGGCGCCACCGGCCGGGGCGCGGTCACGGCGCTGAACGCACACGGCGTCCACGACGTCCACATCCTGACGCAACGGGGCGTGAGCGCGGTCGGCTCACCGATCCACTCGGCCCGGATCGTCCATTTCGATCGCCGTCCGGACGACCCGTCCCTCACCCAGGTCCGCGCCGACGACGGCCTGGTCGCCACCGCGTCCTTCCTCGCCCGGCATGACATCATCGTCAACTGCGTCTTCCAGGACACCGACGCCCCGTTCATGTTCGCCGTCTCCGGCGACCTGCCGCTCTTCTCCCCGGGCACGCTCGTCATCGACGTGTCCTGCGACGCGGGAATGGGTTTCGAGTGGGCGCGACCGACCTCGTTCGACGACCCCATGTTCACGGTCGGCGACAACGTCCGTCACTACGGCGTCGACCACAGCCCGTCCTATCTGTGGGAGTCCGCGACCTGGGAGATCAGCGAGGCACTTCTGCCACACCTGCGCACGCTGCTCGCGGGCCCCTCCGGCCTGGAGAACGACAAGGTCATCCAGCGTGCCGTGGAGATCCGCGATGGTGTCATCCAGAACCCCGCCATCCTCGCCTTCCAGCAGCGCTCACCCACCTATCCGCATCCCCAGGGCTGACGGTCGCGCCGGTCGGATCCGTCCGCCGTCGAGCGACTGATCAACAAGTGGGGGCGAGGCGTCGCCGCCCGCTCATCGGGCCGGCATGCCTCCGTGGGGGCTGCTGACCACGATCGGCACCGACCCTTCGAGGAGATAGGGGTGCTCGGGAAAGTGGTCGATGTGGAGGTGGCCGCCGTCCTCGGCGGTCGCCATGGCCTCCAGATTGTCCGCCAAGATCGCCCTGGCTCCAGGATCGCCGCTGATCACCAGGACCTGCCGCGAGGCGTCGAGTTCGATCAGAACCCCGGTGCCCGGAGCCTTCCTGACCTCGATACCCGCCAGGGTGTCTCCGTCCAGGGATGGTGTGGAGCCGACGAACCCTTCGCCCTCGGTCACCGCGTGGGCCAGCTCCGCCAGTTCCTCCGCTGAACCGGTGACGTCGACTCCGCCGGACACGGGATCGAAAACCAGTCGCATGGGCGGCACTCCTTTAGTATCGGACCTCCAATGATGCCGGGGAGGGTTCCAGGCGGGTGCCGGAGACAATGCGGCCCTCAGATCGGTCTGATGATGACCTTCTATCCCCGGAAACGCGAAGTGGAGGCCCGGGGTCGTCCCGAAGCCTCCACCTGTGCGGTCGCTCTGTGGTCGTTGGCCGCTCACAACCAGTGTCACATGTAGACGCTATTCCGAGGGACCGACCTCACCGGATCCTTACGGGAGGCGACACAGAGGCGAGCCAATGGCAGAGTGTCTCCAGAAGTATACATTCCTAACAGCTCACGGCTATGGAGGACCGATCGGTGACGCCGATCAGGTGTACGACCTGAGAGTGAGGGCGTCCAGGTAAGGCGTCGCCCGGGGAAACCCGAGTTTATTAAAGGAATGGCGAGGGCGGCGGCGACCTGCATGGGTGTGGTGGAACCTGGGGCCTCGACGCCGGCACGGCCCATGTTGTCAGCGTCGTGCGCCCAGCTTGCGGAGCAGCCACACCCGCAGGCACAGCATGATCCGCTGCCACTCGGGCTGGAGCAGCCGTACGAGGAGATCCTCCTTCACGCCCTGCCGTTGCGAGTCCGCCCCCGCCCAGGTGCGGGCGAGTGCCACCAATACCTGCGACCGGCCTGGGGCGCCCTCCGCCGCTGCGGCGAATGATGCCACGATCTCGGGCCGCAGGTCGCGGTGCCCCGTGGCGGTGTCCAGCCACAGCCTCGTGAGATCCTCGAAACCTTTGTAGGCGGTGTCGCGTCGCGGTCCTCCCCGAGCCTGGACGTGTTCGGACACGGGCGCAGGGAGTGGTTCGGCGTCCAGAGCCACTGCCCAGGCGGCGGTGCAGGCGTGCGGATCGACCGCAGAGGGCCCGGTCAGGATCGCGGCGTACCCGAGTTGGTCGCGTTGGGGTGCCAGGGCCAAGAACAGTTCAGTTCCGATCTTCGCCTGCGGTGGCACGTCCCGGTACCGGTCGTCGCGGTTGCCGGCCTCCGCCCATGCCAGCGCGGTCGCGATGACGTCCGCGCGATACTGGACGGCGAGCTCCCGAGCCTGGTTGAGAACGATCGGCCTGATCTCCGGCCCGCCTTGTGCCGCCAGATTTCCTAGGACCCCCAATACCCGCTGCAGATGGTGCGGGCCGGCGCTACCTTCCCCGTCCAGGAAGGCGCACAGCAGCCGCAGCCCGGCACGGGCCCGACGTGCTCTGTCCTGCCTCGACAGATTGGGAGTCAACTCGCACCAACTCATTGCCGCGGCGATGACGGCGGCCCGGTGCTGGGTGGCCAATTCGAGGGCCACCTGCTGGACTTCGTGCTGGATCTGCTCGTCGCCGTACGTCGCCAGATGCTTGAGGCGGGTCAACGCGATCGACAGGTAGGTCTGCCCCAGTACTTGGCAAACCCGCGCGATCGTCAGCTTTAGCGTTTGCGGCGCTTGACGCTCTCTCGACCACTCGTAGAGGCGTCTGCGGACGCGCCCACCGACTTTCGGGTCGAGACAGGTTCGGGCGAGCGCGATGTAGGCCAGATCCGCGCCCAACTGTTCCTTGTCGGCCCACCTGCGGGCCGTCTCGGTGATGACCTGCGCTTGCTCGTGCTCGGCCGCCAGGTCGGCGAACACCTCGGCAAGCCGGTGACGCAACGTCGTTTCCAGACCGGCAGCCTCGATCGCCAGCTTCGACAGCCATGCCAGCAGGTCCATGCGAGTCAGGGGATACTCGTTCCACACGTGCCGGAGCACCGATTCCCGATACGCCGGGCGCCGGAACACGATCGTGCTCCCATCCCGTTCCGCTTCGAGGACCGTGGCGAGCTCCGCTTTCGGGCACCAGGCAAGTCCGCCTCCCGCGACCGGCATCTCCAACTGCCGCGCCAGCCACAGGGCCGCGTCGTACACGCTCGTCTCGTCGGCCGGGGTGATCGTTGCGGCGGCGACCATCAGGGTCTGTTCTCGCAGATCCGAATGTTTGCCGAACCAGTCGCGCAATTCGTCGGACCAGCCCAGGTAAGCGCGCTCGACCTGCTGAGCATCTCCGTTGACCGCCGTGACATCCAGGACGAGATCAGCTAGCCGCCGCCCGTCCCCAGGCAGGGCGCCGTCTAACAGTTGTGCTGCTCTCGGCCAGTCAGGCCAGGCCGTGCCGTGCAGGCCGCGGCAGTACAACCGGTGTCGGTAGACCGCGTGGGCCGCGGGCGGTTTAACCTCGATCGTGGCGAGGTACTCGGCGAACGGTCTGCATTCCTCCATCGTGCCGACGACCAGCAGGTAACCGCCGGCGCCGCGGACCTTTTCCAGACATCCACCCAGACTCGTCCTCGATTCGTCTCCCGCGCGTACCAGGTACCCGTGGGCGCCACCGATCTCGATCTCCTCCATATCGTCGTTACCGGCGGAGAAATACCGGATGAGCATGTCGGGGCGCAGTTGCCGGAGCGCCGCGATGGCCGTGGTCGTCGTACCGGAACGCGGCGGACCGGTGACGGCGACCGCCTGGAAGCGGTGCAGCGCCCCGACGATCTCATCGTGGTTGTGGGCGGTCACGTAACCGGTGACCCGCTTGACGATCTGCTCCTCCGTCATGACCATCCGGGGACGCCCCCGCACGATCCGGATCTGCTGCTGCACGAGGTCGCCGTTAACGGTGTTACCGATCGCGGCCTGCGCCTCTTCGCCGCTGATTTCGACGTTCTCGATCGTCATGACCGCTCCTGGCGGAGATCACCGCCGATGGTGTTGCCAAGAGCAGCCTGTGCACCGTCTCCGCTGATGGTGATCCCGCTGACCGTTGTGCCACCGGGAGCAGACGGGGACGCTTCCTGCGCCCGCTCCGGGACAGTGGACGGGCCCGCGGGATCCGCAGAGCGGGTGGACGGGACGGGCACGTACAGGTAGGCAGGCCTGGCATATTGCTTCACCTTCACCGCCACCTCCGTGAACTGGCTCTCCCGCATGCTCGTTCGTCCTCCCAAGACCAGGTGCCGGAAGATGTCCTCCGACAGCATGAACGCGGCGAAGGTCACCTTGGGGTCGCTGTCGTCGAGGGCCGCACGGAGAGGGGTGCAGTCGAGAAGCCGACTGACGTCGACGGTCGCGGTGGAGATACCGGGCGCGTCGGAACGCTCGTCGTCCACGAGTCCAACGTGCAGCGCCACCCGCAGCCGCAGCCGCAACTCTCGGGCTCGCAAAGCCGGCGCCGCATCGTGCAGTGCGTCTTGGAGCCTGCGCGGGAACGGATCGATGAGTGCGGGACTCGACTCGTACGGCAGGATCGTTAGGACTCCGTCCCCGGTGCTTTCCATGAACCGGGCGTTCTCCCAGGCCACACCAAGCCCGTTTCCGCTGGCATGGCATGCTCTGGCCAGCACTTTTCGAATCTCCATATGGAGGTCGGGCAGCTTGGCGTCAGGGTGCGTGCTGAACTTCTCCGCATCTACCACGAGCAGTGCACGAAACTGTTCCACGGTGGTGTCTCCTGGACGAGGGGCGCGTTTCCACCACCATGCCGACTGCTGGTCGGAACAACTGTCGGATTTCAGACGTTCCCGTGTCCCGATGCGGCCAGGGCTCGCAGCCGTGCCGGATCGGTGATGAGAATCCGCCGCCGGGTCGTGCGCACGATGCCCTGCTCGCGCAACTTGGCCAGTTCGGCGGCGACCACGCTGCGGGACAGCCCAACTGCCTGGCCAACCTCTACTTGGCCGAGTCCTACGTCCACCGGGTCGTCCGTGCCTGGCGCCGCGAGTCGTACGAGTGCCCGCACAACCCGCGAACTTGCGGGCAACGAAGCCGTCTCGGCTCGCCATACCTCGCCCTCACGGATGCGCCGCATCGCTCGTCGAAGCAACTCGGTCTCTAGGTCGGCCGTACGCACCAGGGCCCGGAACCGTTCGGCGGACAGCGCCCGCATGACGCACGGCTCGATCGTTGTGACAGTCGCCGACCGGTCGTCCCCACCGAGCACGGCCATGCCTCCAAGAAGTTCGCCAGGTCCCCGGACGGCCAGCAGGAGAATCTCGCCGTCAGGCAGCGTGAGCGAAGCCTTCACCCGGCCCGAGACCAGCAACAGCACGTGTGTGGCAGGTTCTCCCTGCCGGAGCACCACCTGTCCTCGCCCGAATCGATGCTCGTTTCCAGCGCCGTGCAGCTGGTCCCACATTTCCGCCGAGACGTCCATGACCGCACCATCTCACCCGCGCCGGGCGACAGACCGAGCTAGCCGGGCCGGCTCCTTGTGTGTGCGCCTGGCCGAGCCGGAGTACCGCCAAGCTACGAGGACGAACGCCCATACCGAGGGACGAGGTGTACTCGGAGGGACTTGAACTCCCATGCCCCTGGCCAGCGGTTATGAGGCCGCCGCGCTCTCGCCTATAGTCACCGAACAGCACAAGCGCCAGGTCAGAGACCTGGCGCTTGTGTATGTACTGGTGTCCGAGGGGGGACTTGAACCCCCATGCCCCGTAAAGGGCACTAGCACCTCAAGCTAGCGCGTCTGCCTATTCCGCCACCCGGACATGCCGCAGGACTGCTGCGGCGGGCTTCACCCTACCAAAGGTCCGGAGTCGCGGCGACGCGGCCGGAGGGGCACGATGGTCGGGTACGCAGCGTCGGCGCGAAGGTGATCACCGTGGACGAGGTCGTCCAGCTCTGCCAGGAACTGATCAGGATCGACACCAGCAATCCGGGGGACCATTCGGGCCCGGGGGAACGGGTCGCGGCCGAGTACGTGGCCGGAAAGCTGGCCGAGGTCGGGGTCGATGCGCAGGTCTTCGAGTCGCATCCGAAGCGGACCAGCCTGGTGGCGCGGATCGAGGGCGAGGATCCGTCGCGGGACGCGCTGCTGCTGCACGGGCACCTGGACGTGGTGCCGGCGCGCAAGGAGGACTGGACGCACGATCCGTTCGGCGGGGAGATCGCCGACGGGTGCGTCTGGGGGCGCGGGGCCGTGGACATGAAGGACATGGACGCGATGATCCTCGCGGTCGTGCGGCAGCGGATGCGGGAGGGGCGCAGGCCGCCGCGGGACGTGGTGCTGGCCTTCCTGGCGGATGAGGAGGCCGGGGGGAAATGGGGGGCGCAGTGGCTCGTCCAGGAGCATCCCGAGCTGTTCGAGGGGTGTACGGAGGCCGTGGGGGAGGTCGGGGGGTTCAGCCTGACCGTTCCGGGTGATCGGCGGATGTATCTGATCGAGACCGCCGAAAAGGGGATCGGCTGGATGGAGCTGTCCGCCAAGGGGACGGCGGGGCACGGGTCGATGGTGCATCCGGACAACGCGGTGACGGCGCTGGCGGCGGCCGTGGGACGGCTGGGGTCGCACGAGTTCCCGATCAGGCTGACCAAGACCGTGCGGGCGTTCCTGGAACGGGCGTGCCTGGCGTACGGGGTGGAGTTCGACCCGGAGCGGCCGGAGGCGTGCCTGGAGCGGATCGGGCCGCTGGCGCGGATGATCGGCGCGACGCTGCGGAACACGCTCAATCCGACCCGGCTGGACGCCGGATACAAGACGAATGTCATTCCGCAGGAGGCGACGGCTCAGGTCGACGGCCGGTTCCTTCCGGGGTACGAGGATGAGTTCTTCGCGACCGTGGACGAATTGCTCGGCCCGGACGTCAAACGGGAATTCGTACATCACGACCACGCGATCGAGACCGAGTACGAGGGCGCCCTGGTCGCGGCCATGGAGGAGGCGCTGACCTCGGAGGATCCGGGGGCGCTGCCCGTCCCGTACTGCCTGAGCGGCGGTACGGACGCCAAGGCGTTCGCCCGGCTGGGAATGCGCTGCTACGGCTTCGCGCCCCTGCGACTTCCGGCGGATCTGGACTTTTCCGGAATGTTCCATGGAATCGACGAGCGCGTTCCCGTGGACGGGCTGCACTTCGGCGTCAAGGTCCTCGACCGTTTTCTCGACCGCGCCTAGATTTTCCGGGAAAAGACTCCCCGTATCGCCCTGCGTGGTGCTACCGTCACTTTCCGTGCGGATCCTTGATCCGTGCATGGGGGTACGGCGACTGACGGGGAGCACCGGTGGTGGACGGCGCGACGTGGAAGCGGGCGGTCACCGCCGCGTCACGCCGGCTGCTCGTCCTCGGTGGGCTCGTCATCGCCGGGTGGTTGCTGGGCGGCGCGGCTCAGGCTCAGGCCGACGCGCCGCCCTCGCCGCCCCCGGCCGTCGAACGCCTCGTCGACATGGCCGAGCGGCGAGTGGACGAGCTGCTGCGCTCACACCCCCCGGCGCGGCCCATCCGCCCCGCGGTGCAGCAGGTCGTCAACGGCGGCGCGACCGACACCGGCATCTCCTGGGTACGCGAACGCCCCGCCGAGCGGCCTGAGGCCGCCCCGCGAGTCCGCCGCGCCGAGTCCGGCCAGCCGCCGGCCGTCCGGCTCGATCGGCCGCCCGCGCTACCTGACGTACCCGTGGAAACCGTCCCGATGGACGACATCGCCGCCGAGACCCAGCCCCCGGGACAGTTCCTCCTGGCAGGCCCTCTTTCCGGCGAGCCCCATAACGCCGCTCCCGTACGGCCCGAGCAGCCGCCCCTCGCGCACGCGCTCTCTCCGGACGCCCGCATCACCGCGGACGCCCCCACCTTCTCGCCCGACTAGCCGCCGGCACCCCTCGCCTCGCCCGAGCACGGCCGTTCCGGCCGCCCCTCCGACTCGGGCCATCCACCCGTTCCCTCGATCCCCTTTCGGAGCATCCATGCGTACGTGGGCCCGAACCACCGCCCGCACGGCCGCGCTGACCGCCGGTTTCGCCGCTCTCGGCGCCACCGTGGTCCCCACCACCGCACTGGCGGGCCCCACCCCCGACCGCCGGTACGTGGACGATCGGCTCGCCCAGCTGGGAGGCACGACCTCCGGCACCCGAGCCAACGCCCCCACAAGCACCCGTTCACCGAGAGTGCGGAAAGCGACCGGCGAACGGGACACCGCCGGACCCGTCGTCACGCCGTCCTGCCCTGAGCTCCCGGCGACGCTGGGCGGCGGATGCCAGGACGGCGAGCCCGGAAGCCGGCGGACATCGGGGACGGGCGGTGTCGGCTCGGGCTACCGGGTCGACGCGCCCGTTTCGGCTCCCGTCAACGTCTGCGGGAACGCCGTGGCGATCTTCGGAACGGCCGACGCCGGCTGCCGGGAAGGCGCCTCGGTCCCCGGCGTAGGCGGCCAGGGGACGACCACCGGGGAACGGGGAGTGATCGCCGGCAATCAGGTCGGAGCCCCCGTGTCGGCGCCCGTGAACATCTGCGGGAACGCGGTGGCGATCTTCGGAGCCGCCGAGGCGGAGTGCGAAGGCGGCGCTTCGGCCCGGGGCGGCACCGGCGGGATCACGTCCGGGCAGGACGGGATCATCGCCGGCAACCAGGTCGAGGCCCCGGTCTCCGCGCCGGTGAACGTCTGCGGGAACGCCGTCGCGATCTTCGGCAGGGCCGTCGCGTCCTGTGCGGGCGGCGCCGCGGTACGGCAGGGGGCCGGGCAGGTCACCTCCGGCGCGGCGAGCGCGGGCGGCGGCAACCAGGTCGGCGCCCCGGTGAGCGCCCCGGTCGACGTCTGCGGGAACGCGGCCGGTACGGCGATGGCCCGCTGCGAGGGCGGCGCGACCGTACGGAACGGCGGCGGGCAGGTCACCCGTGGAGACGCCGGCGTGCTGAGCGGCAACCAGGTCGAACGGGGTTCGGCCGCGCCGCTCTCGGCGTGCGGCAATGCCGCCGGGATTCCGCACGAGGCGGGGGCGTTCTGCCGTGGAGGCGCGCATGTGCGCGGCGCCGGCGGCGGGCACACGAGCGGCGTGGGCGGGGTCGCGGCCGGTAACCAGGCGAACGGCTCGTCCGGCGCGCCCTCCTCGGTGTGCGGGAACACCGGCGTCGCCGTCGGGCATGGGGCTGCGGCCTGCGAAGGCGGCGCGACGGATCCGCACGGAACGCGTCCGGCGACGTCCGGGGACGGCGGTGTCGGCAGCGGCAACCAGGGCGAGGCCGCCATCGCGGCACCGGCCTCCGTTTGCGGCAACGCGGGAGCGGTCGCGGGCCACCCCGAGCCCGTCTGCGAGGACGGCGTCGGCCGCCCAAACGACCGGACCCCGCCACCGTCGCAGCGCCTGACCAGGAACGACTTGCTCAACGCGGCGGGCGAGGAACGGGCCGGGAGCGCGCAGGAGCCGCCGTTCGGCCCGCTCCGCTTTCCGATCACCGTGCCGGACGGCCGCCGCCTCCTGATCACGGCCGCGCCAGGGCCGGGCGCTCCCCGTCCCGCCGCCGAGCGTGCGCCAGGCGTCCGAGGCTCCGGTCAGGCGGTACCGCTCCTCGGCCAGGAGCCCGTCGAGCCGCGGGTGGTCGCGGGCCAGGGGCGGCGGGCTGGCGGGGACGGCGCTCGGCTCAGCGGTGGATGGCCGGTGGATGCCGGGCCGGTGGACGGGGTGCGTGTCGCGGCCCATGTGCCGGCCGGCGGATCCGCCGGGATCGCTCAGGGCGCCAGGGAAGGCGCGGCCTGGGCGCTCGGGATCATGGCGGCGGTGGCCGGGATCCTCCGCCGGCTGTGGTGATCCAAAATCAAGATCACTACTACGCGTGCTCGGAGGGATGCGCAGTGCTAATCTCCGGGCGAGAACGGATCAGAACGTCCGCACCTGGCGGATGATCTTGCGGCGGAGTTGGATTCGGCGGCTACCGTCGGGGTAGAGGCGCAACCGATCGATTTCCCAGCCGCCGTGCTCGGCGTGCGCGGTCAGGACCTGCCGGGCGGCGTCCCGGGTGGTGCCGCGCGGCAGGCGTAGAACGAGGTAGGTGTACTCCACCATCGCGAACCATTATGACCGGCCGGTGACCGGCAGGGGAGACCTTGGTCCGCAACCCGCGTGGCGACGTGTCATCCTGTCGGAGGTTCGTAGCGGTGAGACGTATGGCCCGCACCTTGCGGTGATCGATAGGCAGCGGTGGGAGCTTTCGGGCATGAAAACGGCGTCTTGCAGCGTTGTTAGCTAGCCCGTGCAAAAAGACCAGACAGTGAGGTTGGAGCGACTGTGCCAGCCAAGAACGGCACTGCGAAGAGTGGCCAGGGCGGGGGGAACGGTTCCCCCGGTACCCGCCTGGTGATCGTCGAGTCGCCCGCGAAGGCGAAGACGATCGCCGGATACCTGGGCGGCGGCTACGTCGTGGAGTCCAGTATCGGCCACATCCGGGATCTTCCCAGGGCTTCGGAGGTGCCGGCCAAGTACAAGGGCGAGCCGTGGGCCAAGCTCGGCGTGAACGTCGAGCAGGGCTTCGAGCCGCTCTATGTCGTCAACACCGACAAGAAGCAGCAGGTCCAGAAGCTCAAGAAGCTGCTCGCCGAGGCCGACGAGCTCTTCCTCGCGACGGACGAGGACCGGGAGGGCGAGGCGATCGCCTGGCATCTCCAGGAGGTCCTCAAGCCCAAGGTGCCGGTGCACCGGATGGTCTTCAACGAGATCACCAAGGACGCGATCAGGGCGGCCGCGGCGAATCCGCGCACGCTCAACCTGAAGCTGGTCGACGCCCAGGAGACGCGGCGGATCCTCGACCGGCTGTACGGGTACGAGGTCAGCCCCGTCCTGTGGAAGAAGGTCATGCCGGGCCTGTCGGCGGGCCGGGTGCAGTCGGTGGCGACGCGGCTGGTGGTGGAGCGGGAGCGCGACCGGATCGCGTTCGTTCCGGCGCACTACTGGGACATCCAGGCCGAGTTCGACACCGGCAAGGGCACCGAGGACGAGCCGAGCCTGTTCAAGGCCGGGCTCGTCGTCGTCGACGGCAAGCGGGTGGCGCAGGGCCGCGACTTCGCGTCGGACGGCACCCTCAAGAGCCGCGATGTGCTGCATCTGGACGAGGCCGCGGCGCGCGGGCTGGCCGAGCGGCTGACCGGGCGGCCGTACGAGGTCAAGTCGGTCGAGCGGAAGCCGTACACGCGCAAGCCGTACCCGCCGTTCCGGACGACGACGATGCAGCAGGAGGCCAGCCGCAAGCTGGGCTTCTCGGCCAAGTACGCCATGTCGGTCGCCCAGAAGCTGTACGAGAACGGCTTCATCACCTACATGCGTACCGACTCGATCACGCTGTCGGAGACGGCGATCGCGGCGGCACGGGCGCAGGCCGCGACGCTCTTCGGGCCGCAGTACGTGCCGGACAAGCCCCGCGTCTACCAGAGCAAGGTCAAGAACGCTCAGGAGGCGCACGAGGCGATCCGGCCGTCCGGCGACACGTTCCGCACGCCCGCGGAGACGGGGCTGAGCGGCGACCAGTTCCGGCTGTACGAGCTGATCTGGAAGCGCACGGTCGCGAGCCAGATGAAGGACGCCCAGGGCCAGTCGGTGTCGGTCCGGGTGATCGGCGAGTCCACGGCGGGCGAGGTCGCGGAGTTCTCCGCCACCGGTAAGACGATCACCTTCCACGGGTTCCTGAAGGCGTACGTGGAGAGCGCCGACGACCCGTCGACCGACCGGGACGACCAGGAGCGGCGGCTGCCGACGCTGGCCGAGGGCGACTCGCTGGCGGCGCACTCGATCCAGGCGGAGGGGCACTCGACCCGGCCGCCGGCCCGCTACACCGAGGCCAGCCTGGTCAAGGAGCTGGAGGAGCGGGAGATCGGGCGGCCGTCCACGTACGCCTCGATCATCGGGACGATCATCGACCGCGGCTACGTGTTCAAGAAGGGCACGGCGCTGGTGCCGTCCTTCCTGGCGTTCGCGGTGATCAACCTGCTGGAGCAGCACTTCGGCAACCTGGTCGACTACGACTTCACCGCGCACATGGAGGACGGTCTCGACGAGATCGCCCGCGGTGAGGCGCAGCGGGTCCGCTGGCTGGAGCGGTTCTACTTCGGCGACGACGACGGCGACGGGCTCAAGGAGCTGGTCGACGACATCGGCGACATCGACGCCAAGGGGATCAGCTCGTTCCCGATCGCGGGCACCGACATCATGGTGCGCGTGGGCCGGTACGGGCCGTACCTCGACCGGGACGGCGACCGCGTCAACATCCCGGAGGACATGGCGCCGGACGAGCTGGACGCGGCGAAGGCCGAGGAGCTGTTCGCGCAGCCGAGCGGCGACCGGGAGCTGGGCACCGATCCGGAGACCGGGCACACGATCGTCGCCAAGACGGGCCGGTTCGGGCCGTACGTGACGGAGATCCTGCCGGAGCCGGAGGCGCCCGAGGCCAAGGAGGGCAAGGACGGCAAGCCGGCGCCGAAGCGGCGGGCGAAGAAGGACCAGCCGAAGCCGCGCACGGGGTCGCTGTTCAAGTCGATGTCGCTCGACACGATCACGCTCGACGACGCGCTGAAGCTGCTGAGCCTGCCGCGGACGCTGGGCGAGCTGGACGGCGAGCCGGTGACCGCGCAGAACGGGCGGTTCGGGCCGTACATCAAGAAGGGCACCGACAGCCGTTCGCTCGGTTCGGAGGAGGAGCTCTTCACCGTCACGCTGGAGAAGGCGAAGGAGCTGCTCGCCCAGCCGAAGCAGCGGGGCCGTGGCCGCGCGGCGGCCGCGCCGCCGCTGCGCGAGCTGGGCGAGGATCCGGCGAGCGGCAAGCCGGTGGTGGTGAAGGAGGGCCGGTTCGGGCCGTACGTCACCGACGGGGAGACGAACGCCAGCCTGCGGAAGGGTGACGAGGTCGAGTCGGTGACGATACAGCGCGCCGCCGAGCTGCTGGCCGAGCGGCGTGAGAAGGTGGCGGCCGGCGGCGGGCGGAAGAAGCCGGCGGCGAAGTCCACCAAGTCGACCAAGTCCGGAAAGACCGCGGCGAAGACGCCTCCGAAGCGTCGCACCTCCGCAAAGTCCGGCTCCTAAGGACAACGGCGCCGATACCCTGACCGACATGAACAGAACGGGCGCCACCCGGTCACTGAACGCGGTCGAGCCGCAGCCAGGTGTTTCGGCGATCAAGCCGTTCCGCCGGCTGTGGCTCGGGTCGTCGCTGTCCAGCCTCGGCCACTGGCTGAGCGTTCCGGCGCTGGCCGCGCTGGCCGGCACGGTCACGGCGGACGACGGCCTGCCGGCGCAGGCGCGGGCGATCGCCGGTGTGCTGGCGCTGATGGCGCTGCCGGCCGTGCTGCTCGGGCCGGTGGCGGCGCGGCTGGCGGGCCGCGCCGACCGGCGGCTGGTCATGATCGTGGCGGACGCGCTGCGGTTCGCGCTGGTGGCGTCGGTGCCGCTGGTGGGCGCGCTGCCGTGGACGCTGGCCGCCGCGTTCCTGGTCGGCTGCGCGGCCGTGCTGTGGACGCCGGCGGTGAGCGCGGCGGTACCGGAGCTGGTGCCCGAGGACGGCGCGGCGCAGGCCCGCCGTTCGGTGCTGCGCGGCGCGTACGGCGCGGCGCCCGTGGCGGCGGTGCTGTTCGCCGTGCTGGCGCTGATCGCCGGCGGGGCGTTCGACGGGGCCGACCGCGCCGACCTGCCGCTGTACGTGACGGCGGTGGTGTTCCTGGCGGCGGCCGGGGTGACGTTCACGGCGGGCGAGTTGTCCGCGCGCGCGGCCGCCACCGCGCCCTCCCCGCTCAAGCTGATCTTCCGCGGGCGCGGCGGCCACGGCGGGGACACGCCGGTGGCGGGCGCCCAGGCGGCCGGTCCGGTGCGCGGCCTCGGGCTCGCGGGTGTCGTGGCGGCGCTGACCGGGGCCTCGGTCGTCGCGGTCGCCCGCCCGTACGCGAACGATCTCGGCGGCGGCGACCCCGGCTTCGGGTCGGTGCTCGCCGGGCTGACGGTCGGGACGGCCCTCGGCCTCTTCCTCGGCCCGCGGATGCTGCTGCCGCTCAGCCGCCGCCGCGTGGCGGGACTGGCCACGATCGTCGCCGCGCTCGCGCTGATCCCGGCCGCGCTGGTGCAGAACCTCGTCGTCGTGGTGTTCCTGACGGCGTTCCTCGGCGTGGCGGCCGGGGTGGCCTGGGCCGTCGGCGTGCGGCTGCCGGACCCCGAGGACGGATCGTTCGGTTTCCTGCACGCGGTGGCGCTGGTCACCGGCCTGATCGCGGTCGCGGCCGTACCGCCGCTGGCCGGGCTGATCGGCGACCACCGGCTCTCGCTCGGCGGCGCCGCGTACACGATCGGCGGACCCGGCGTCGCGCTGCTGATCGTCGCCGTGCTGTCGGTGATCGCGTCGCTGGTCGCGTACCGGCGGCTGGACGACCGGCGCGGCATCCCCCTGGCCGCCGACGTCCGGGCGGCGCTGGCGGGGCACACGTACACGCCGCCGGAGCAGGCCGAGAGCGGCGGCCCGGCGGTGGTCCGCGACCGGGGCGTGTTCATCGCGTTCGAGGGCGGCGAGGGCGCCGGCAAGACCACCCAGGCGCGGCTGGCCGCGATCTGGCTGCGCGACCACGGGTACGACGTGATCGCCACCCACGAGCCCGGCGCCACCAAGATCGGGATGCGGCTGCGCGCGATGCTGCTGGACCGCGAGACGATCGGCCTGTCGTCGCGGGCCGAGACGCTGCTGTACGCGGCGGACCGCGCCGACCATGTCGCCAACGTCATCCGGCCCGCGCTGGAGCGGGGCTCGATCGTGGTCAGCGACCGGTACGTCGACTCCTCGCTGGCGTACCAGGGCTTCGGCCGCGAGCAGGACGTGTCGGAGATCGCCCGCGTGAACGCCTGGGCGATCGGCGGCCTGCTGCCGGACCTGACCGTGCTGCTGGAGGTGCCGCCGGAGACCGGGCTGGGCCGGCTGGCGTCGCCCGCCGACCGGATCGAGTCGGAGCCGGCGGAGTTCCACGACCGGGTGCGGCTGGGCTTCCGCGCGCTCGCCGAGGCCGACCCGGACCGCTACCTGATCCTGGACGCGCGCCGCCCGCAGGCCGAGATCACCCGCGAGATCCAGTACCGCATCCGCGAGATCCTCCCCGACCCGATCCCGGCCGGCACGGAGGACGTCACGAGCACGTTCCCGGCCATCACCGACGCGTGATTCCCGGCCGCGCCGCGCCCGCGGGGCCGTAGCCTTGGGGCCATGAGCGTCTGGGATGACCTGGTGGGGCAGGAGCCGGTCGCCGAGCAGCTGCGGGCCGCCGTCGGGACCGACGGGAAGATGGCGCACGCCTGGCTGTTCACCGGGCCGCCCGGGGCGGGCCGGTCGGCGGCGGCGCGGGCGTTCGCCGCGGCGCTGCAGTGCACCGAGGAGCCGCGCGGGTGCGGGCACTGCCCGTCCTGCCACCAGGTGCTCCAGGGCACCCACGCCGATCTCGAGGTGGTACGGCCCGCGGGGCTGTCGTACGGCGTGAAGGAGACGCGGGCGCTGGTGCTGCGCGCCTCGTCCGCGCCGAGCGGCGGGCGCTGGCAGATCGTCCTGTTCGAGGACGCCGAGCGCGCCACCGAGGGCGCCGCGAACGCGCTGCTGAAGGCGATCGAGGAGCCGCCGCCGCGGACGGTGTGGCTGCTGTGCACGCCGTCGCCGGACGACCTGCTGGTGACGATCCGGTCGCGCTGCCGCCTGGTGACCCTGCGTACGCCGCCGGTCTCGGCGGTGGCGGAGGTGCTGGCGCTGCGGGACGGCGTGGACCCGGAGACGGCCGCGACCGTGGCGCGGGCCGCGCAGGGGCACATCAGCCGGGCGCGGCGGCTGGCGGCCGACCCGGACGCGCGCCGGCGGCGGGCCGAGGTGCTGGCGATCCCGCGCCGGCTGACGGGCGTGGGCCCGGCGGTGGCCGCGGCCGAGGCGCTGGTCAAGGCGGCCGAGGCGGACGCCAAGGAGATGACCGAGGAGCTGAACGAGACCGAGACCGGCGCGCTGCGGCAGGCGCTCGGCGAGAGCGCCAAGGGCCGGATGCCGCGCGGCACGGCCGGCGCGCTCAAGGATCTGGAGGCCCGGCAGAAGTCCCGGGCGACCCGCGTCACGCGCGACTCGATCGACCGCGCGCTGCTCGACCTCGCCTCGTACTACCGGGACGTGCTGACGCTCCAGCTCGGCGCGGGCACGGAGCTGGTCAACACGGACCTGGCGGCGGAGCTGCGGACGGCGGCGTCGCAGGGCACGCCGGAGGCCACGCTGCGCCGGCTCGACGCGATCATGGATTGCCGCGAGCGGCTGGGCGCGAACGTCAACCCGCTGCTGGCCGTGGAGGCCCTGACGCTGGCGCTGCGCACGTCCTGACCCGCCGGGTTCCGACCGCGCACGTCCTCGCCTCGCGCACGTCCTGACCTACGCGGCGGAGTGATCTTGCCAACATCCCGTCGCCCTTTTCGTTACTTATCCGTACACATCTCTCAACAGCAACACGCGTAGCGTCTCCTGGCTGGGTTCGTAAAACGGGCTCATCCCCCCATACCAGGAGGTGTGCATTGCGGCGCGCCGTGATCACAGCCGCGGCAGCGTGCGCCGTCGTCACCACGACGGCCCTCGCGCTGCCCGCCGCGGCAGTACCGAGCAATCCCCAGGCGAAGGGGACGACGTCGGAGTACGTCGTCCTCTACCAGGAAGGCGCATCCCTCGACCAGGCCCGGGCCGCCGTGAGGGCGGCGGGCGGCACCATCGTCCGCGAGAACACCGATGTCGGCGTCGCGACCGTCAAGTCGTCCGACGCGCGGTTCTCGGCCCTGGCCGCGAAGCAGGGCGCGCTGGCCGGCGCGGCGTCCAACCGCGTGATCGGCAAGGCGCCCAAGTCCCCCGCCGCGCCCGCCGGCAAGGGCGTCGAGAAGCAGGCCGGCACGCAGGGCGCCGTCCAGGTGAAGAAGCCCGGCAAGGGCGAGGAGCCGCTGGCCGGCCTCCAGTGGGACATGCGGCAGATCAACGCCACCGCCAAGGGCTCGTACCGGACGGAGCCGGGCGACCGCCGCGTGCTGGTCGGCGTGATGGACACGGGCGTGGACGGCGACCACCCCGACATCAAGCCGAACTTCAACGGCAAGCTGAGCCGGAACTTCACCACCGACATCCCCGCCGACGCCAACGGCGACCCGGTGGACGGGCCGTGCGAGGACGAGCCGGACAAGTCCTGCGACGACCCGGCGGACGTGGACGAGAACGAGCACGGCACGCACGTGGCCTCGACCATCGCCTCGCCCCGCAACGGGCTGGGCATGGCCGGCGTCGCGCCGAACGTGCAGATCGTCAACATCCGCGTCGGCCAGGACTCGGGCTACTTCTTCCTGCAGCCGACCGTGGACGGCCTGACCTACGCGGCCAAGAACGGCATCGACGTGGTCAACATGAGCTACTACATCGACCCGTGGCTGTTCAACTGCGCGGCCAACCCGGCCGACTCCCCGGCCGACCAGGCCGAGCAGCGGGTGATCATCCAGGCCACGCAGCGCGCGCTGAACTACGCGCACCAGCGCGGCGTGACGCTGGTCGCCGCGGCCGGCAACGAGTCGATCGACTACACCAAGACCAACACCGACTCGTCCAGCCCGGACTTCGCGTCCGAGCCGGGTGAGAAGCCGTACGAGCGGACCGTCCCGGCGAACTGCGTCTCGATGCCGTCCGAGGGCGAGAACGTGATCCCGGTGTCCTCGACCGGCATCAGCGAGCGCAAGGCGTACTACTCCAGCTACGGCAACGGGTACGTCGCGGTGGCCGCCCCCGGCGGCGACAAGGTCGACACGGCCGACGGCAAGCCGGACGACCGGCGCGGCATCTGGGCCGCCTACCCCGAGTCGATCGCCCGCGAGCGCGGCGAGCTGAACCCGGACGGCACCCCGAACACCCCGCGCGTGCTGCGCGACTGCGACGGCGGGAAGTGCGCGTACTACCAGTCGATCCAGGGCACCTCGATGGCCTCGCCGCACGCGGCCGGGGTCGCCGCCCTGATCGTCAGCCGGTACGGGAAGAAGGACCGCCGCAACGGCGGGCTGACGCTGGACGCGCGGGCCACCGAGCGGATCCTGCGCGGCACCGCGAACGCGAAGGCCTGCCCGAGCCCGAACACGGTCGAGTACGTCTGGTACCGGCTGGAGAACGGCGAGTGGGCCAAGTACACGTCCAAGCAGACCTGCGAGGGCTCCAAGAGCCGGAACGGGTTCTACGGTGACGGCATCATCGACGCGCTGAGCGCCGTGAAGCGCTGAAGCCCGGACGGACGGCGCGACCCCCGGCCGGGGATGTTCCGGCCGGGGGTCGTCCTGCTTCTTGACGAGGTCGGGCAGGATGGAGTGATGTCCTACCGCGTCACGTTCGTCTGCACGGGCAACATCTGCCGCTCCCCGATGGCCGAGTGGGTCCTCCGCCACCATGTGGAGGAGGAGGGCCTGGACGTCGAGGTCGACAGCTCGGGCACCGGCAACTGGCACGTGGGCGACGACGCCGACGCCCGCACGGTGCAGGCCCTGCTGCGCGCCGGGTACCGGTCGGCGCACATCGCGCGGCAGTTCGACGCGGACTGGTTCGACCGGTACGACCTGATCATCGCGCTGGACAAGGGGCACGCGCGGGCGCTGCGGGCCATGGCTCCGGCGCCGGGGCCGGACGGCGCGGGAGGCGGAACGGCGGCGCGGGAGAAGATCCGGCTGCTGCGCGAGTTCGATCCGGCGGCCGACCGCGGCGACCTGGACGTCCCCGACCCCTACTACGGCGGCGAGGCGGACTTCGACCTGGTGCTGGAGCAGGTCGAGGCGGCCATGCCGGGACTGCTGGACGAGATCCGCGCGGCGCTCAAGGAGGGCTGACGCGTGCCGCGCCCCTCTCCGGAACGGCTGGCCCGGCTGGTCGGCGGCGGCGCGCGCGTCGAGAGGATCTCCGATCTCGGCTCCAGCCACTCCTGGACGCTGCACCGCGCCGCCCTCGCCGGCGGCCGGGAGATCTTCGTGAAGGCGGCGGAGCGCTCTCAGCGGGGCGTCTTCGCGGCGGAGGCGGCCGGGCTGCGCTGGCTGGCCGAGGGAGGCGGGGCGGAACCGCCCGTACCGGAGGTCCTGGCGGCGGACGAGGACCTGCTGGTCCTGCCGTGGCTGCCGCCCGGATCGCCGACGGCGGGGGCCGCCGAACGGTTCGGCCGCGAGCTCGCGGCGCTGCACTCCACGTCCCCGCCCGCGGCGTACGGAGCGCCCTGGGAGGGCTTCATCGCCGATCTCCCGCTCGACAACACGCTCGTCGGGGGCGAGTGGGGGCCGTGGTACGCGGAGCGCCGCCTGGAGCCGTTCCTGCGTCTCGGGGCGCGCACGCTCGGAGCGGACGGCGTGCGGCTCGTCGAGCGCGTCATCGAGGAGCTCGGCGCGCTGGCGGGCCCGGCGGAGCCGCCGAGCCGGATCCACGGCGACCTGTGGTCGGGGAACGTCCTGTGGACGGGGACGGGCGGCCGCGCCATGCTGATCGACCCGGCGGCGCACGGCGGGCACCGCGAGACCGATCTGGCGATGCTGGCGCTGTTCGGCGCTCCGCACCTGGATCGCGTCCTGGCCGCCTACGATGAGGCGTCGGCCCTCGCGGACGGCTGGCGCGAGCGCGTACCGCTGCACCAGTTGCATCCGCTGCTGGTGCATGTCGCGCTGTTCGGAGCGGGCTACCGGGCGCAGGCGGTCGAGGCCGCGCGGGCTGCGCTGGCGGCGGGCCGTTGAGGGGCCCCGGAGAAGGACGGGTCGGCTTCGAGTTGGTAACTCCGCGATCCCGGCTGTTTGTCATCTGGAAGATGAGATAGAAACGACGGGTCATCTACGGGGCAGTGAACGGGGCCGGCAGAGAAGGGCGGGTGCGGCTTAACCCCTATGGACGGCAAGCACAAGGAACCGGGGCCGGCCTCGGAGTCATGGTTCGGCACGGCCGCGCGGGGCCTGGTCCCCATCGGCATCGCGTCGTGCGCGGCCCTGGTCATCGGCGGCGGGGTGGACCTCGTCCACCAGCACCAGGCGTCGGGCAAGAAGGAGCGCGCCGCCAAGCCCGCGGCCGAGCGGGACGAGACCGGGCCGCGGTACGTGGTCGGCGTCCGCGACAAGGGGGCCGCGCTGGTCGTGCGGGACGTCCGTACCGGACACGACGTGGGCCTTCCCGTCGCGGCCCCCGCCGGGCAGCGCTTCCAGCGGGTCGCGGTGGCGGGCGAGCGCTCGTTCGTGGTGGCGACCAAGGCGGGGGCGCAGGTCACGTTCCAGAAGCTGAAGCTGTCCGAGGACGGCGAGCCGCAGAAGCTCACCGGGCTGCCGGACGCGACCGTCAGCGGTGTCTCGACCGCCTGGTCGGACCTGGCCGTCGAGCCGGAGAGCGACCGGATCGCGTACGTGACGTACCGGCGCGGCGGCGGCAGCCGGGTCGACGTCGTCGCGGCGGACGGCACGGGGCGCAAGGCGTGGACGTCCAAGGCCCCGGCACGGATCGGGAACATGTCGTGGGCCGGTTCGACGCTGTCGTTCGTCTACACGCCGGTGAAGAAGGCGGCGGGCAGGACCGTCCACCAGCTCCGCGCGCTCGACACGAACGCGGCCTCCGGCGACCTGCGGGCGAGCAAGGCGGTCATGCGGCTGCCCAAGGGCGCGTCGGCCGCGGTGCTGAGCCGGGACGGCCGCAGCGTGCTCGCGGGCGCCGTCCAGAACGGGCAGCTGACCGTCCAGTCGTACGACGCCGCCACCGGCGCCCCGGCGAAGGCGCTGTGGAAGGGGAGGCTGGCCGGTACGGCGCCGCGGCTGGACCTCGACCGCACCGGCGAGCACGTGCTGGCGGCGGGGAGCGACGGGCGGCTGCGCGGTCCGGCGGGCCAGTCCGTGCCGGCGGAGGATCTGCTCGACGCCGCCTGGTGACACCCGCCGGGACGATGGGTGCCGTCCTGGGACAAGGGGAACGACGTAGGGTGTTTCCACCGAACCGGGCGAATGGAGCGGAACCGTGGGCATGGTGATGGCCGTCAGCTTCACCCGCTACGGGCGCCTCTACTACCTCGACCCCGGTCCCCACTCGCCGCGCGTGGGGGACCGGGTGCTCGTCCCGACCGACGCCGGGCCGGAGGTCGCCGAGTGCGTCTGGGCGCCGCAGTGGGTCTCCGAGGACATCGACGGGCTGCCGGTGTGCGACGGGCCCGCGACCGACGAGCACCTGGCGCGGGACGAGGAGAACCGGCGCCGTCGCGCCGAGGGCCGGTCCATCGCCAAGCGCCTGATCCGCAAGCACGAGCTGCCGATGAAGGTGATCGGCGTCGACTACCTCGACTCCGAGAACGTCTTCAAGATCTACTTTTCGGCGCCGCACCGGGTGGACTTCCGGGCGCTGGTCCGGGATCTGGCCCGCAACATCAAGGCGCGCGTCGAGCTGCGCCAGGTGGGGCCGCGCGACGAGGCGCGCCTGCAGGGAGGCATCGGGCCGTGCGGGCGCGACCTGTGCTGCGCGACGTTCCTCAAAGACTTCGAGCCGGTGTCGGTACGGATGGCCAAGGAGCAGGACCTCCCGGTCAACCCGCTGCGGATCGCCGGCGCGTGCGGGCGCCTGATGTGCTGCCTGAAGTACGAGCACCCCCTGTACGTGAAGGCGCACGAACGCATGCCCGCCTTGGGCGCGCGCGTCGACACTCCTAACGGGCCGGGCCAGGTGGTGGGACGGAACGTGCCGTCCGACAGCGTCAGCGTCCGCCTCAACAGCGGAGGACGCTGCTCGTGCCCGTCGGCCTCGGTCTGCTCGCCCCGGCAGCAGCACGACGCCATGTACGGCGACGAGACCGACGAAGGACAGGGGTAGATGGCCGAGGGACCGATCAGGCGGCTCGACGCGGAGGACGATCTGGCCGCCTGCCTGGATCTCGCCCAGGACCGTTCCTGGTCGCGCGAGGAGGACAAGTGGCGCCTGCTGTTCGACATCGGCGCCGTGTACGGGCTGGACGACCGCGAGCATGGCGGGCTCGCCGGCACGGTCGTGTCCACGCCGTACGGGAAGGTCGTCTCGGCCATCAGCATGGTGCTCGTCGCCAGGCGCCACGAACGGCGCGGCCTCGGCGGGCGGCTGATGCGGCACGCGCTGGAGGAGCGCGAGACCGTGAGCGCCTGCCTGACCGCCACCGAGTACGGGCGCGTCCTGTACGAGAGGCTCGGCTTCCGCGCAGTCGGCCAGTGCACCAGCTATACGGGCGAGCTGTCGGAACTCACCGAACCGCGGATCGAGACGCTGCCGCTGACTCCCGCTGATATCGCGGACGTCGTCGAACTCGACACGGACGTGTTCGGCGCGCCGCGCGACGAGCTCTACCGGCGACTCCCGTCCTTCTGCGAGGACTTCCGCGTCGTCCGCGACGGGGCCGGCCGGCTCGCCGGCTTCGGCGGCGCCTGGAGCAACGGCGACCACCTGCTGGCCGGCCCGGTCATCGCGCGGGACGCCTCGACCGCGATCGGCCTGGTGGAGACGCTTCTCCACACGACCCGGCCGGTACGGCTGGACGTCGATGACCGGCACCCGTTCCTCGGTGAGTGGGCGCGAAAGCGCGGCCTCACCGCCTCCTTCGGCACGACGCTCATGGAGTACGGCGAACCGCTGGAGACCGACCCGTCGCGCATGTTCGTCCCGGTGATGCAGGCGCTCGGATAACGGATCGATAACGCCCCCTCCTAGGCTCTCTCCCGTCCGGCTCGGACGAACGGAGGGGAAGATGTCCAAGATCCGGCTCGGCCTGCTCGCCGGGGCGCTGGCGGCGGGGCTCACCGCCGCCGCGGCGCCCGCGGCCGCGCTCGCCGCGAACGCGCCGCGCACCACCGACGCGACCTGCCCCAAGGGCGACGTGTGCGTGTGGAGCGGTCCCAACGCGACGGGCGTCCGCTGCAATTGGAGCGGCGACGATCCCGACTGGCAGGGCGGCGACGTCCAGTGCCGCCCGCACGGCTTCAGGGTCAACACCGTCTGGAACAACGGCCACACCGGCGATCCGCTCAACAAGGTGGAGTTCTTCCATGGGGCGAACTACACCGACGTGGTGACCGATCCGCTCCCGGTCACCGCCGGGCCGATCGCTGCCGGCGACCTGTCAACGCCATCCTGGACGAGATGCAGCACAACCTCGCCGCCAACCGCCCGGACATCCCGGTGGAGAAGCTGCGGAGGCTGCGCGCCCTGATGA
>NZ_JBEZWH010000040.1:0-70868 GCF_040703975.1 Spirillospora sp. NPDC029432 | reverse complement strand
CTGCCGGAACCGGCCCGGCGCGCGCCGGCGCCCGGAGCCGCGGCCCGCGTCCGAGCACCACTGCGCGGACTGCGAGCGCCGCGCGGGCGTGTACGCGGCGGCGCTGCTGGCGATGGCGCCGTCCCCGGTGCTGCCCGCGGCGCTGCGGCACCGCGTGATCCACACGGCGACGGACTCGGAGCTGGCCGGGTACCGGGCCGACATCGCGGCCCGCGGCGGCGGCCTGACGCCCGACGGGCTGCCCACCCAGCCGGACATGCCGTCGCCGTTCACCCGGCGCTGGCTGTTCGCGGGCGGCGGCATGGCGGGCGCGCTGGCCACCGCCGTGCTCGGCGTACTGCTGATGGGGCCCGGCGGGCTCGGCGATCCGACGATCTCGTGGCCGCCGTTCCAGACCGGCCCGCAGCCGTCGATCACCCAGCAGGGCCCGGACGGCCGGTCGTCGTCCGGCGGCGGCGCGCCGGTGCCGCCGCAGGCCCAGGCGCCCGGCAGCGGCGGCCGTCCCGGCGCGCCCGCCACGCGAGGCCCGTCGTCCCCGGCACCGACCTCGCCGGCGCCGACCTCGCCCACCCCGCCCAAGCCCGGGAGCCTGGCGGTCAGCCCGGCGAAGGTCGAGATGTACGGCACCAAGACCGCCCAGGTACGGCTGACCGCACAGGAGGGCCCGGTCTCCTGGAACGCCGTCGCCTCCTCCGCGAAGGTCTCGGTCTCCCAGCCGCAGGGCGGGCTGCCCGAGGACGCGCAGACGAGCGTGACGATCACCCTGGACGCGGGGCTGCTCAACCTGCCGGGCGAGGCCACGGTCACGTTCATCGACGCGGAGACCGGCGAGTCCCGCGAGGTCGCGGTCGTCTGGGGCGCCTCCCTCCTCTGAAGGCGGCCGCCGGGGATCAGCCCTCGACGGCCGAGGGGGCGTTCTCCGCGGCGAGGTGGTCGCGGATCTGCTCCAGCTGCGTGCCGAGCGCGGCCTGCACGCGGGCCTCCATCGCGCGCGCGATGAACGGGTCGACGACCATCTTCACCAGCGGCCGCATCCGGCGCACCATCGCGGCCATCTCGGCGATGTCGTCCCCGCCCAGGGTGCCCGCGTCGCTCTCCAGCCGCTGGAACACGTGCTCGCGCACCAGTCCGACGAACCGGCCGGCGATCACGTCGCAGTCGTTCCGGATCTCCTCGGCGATGTCGAGCACCGCCTCCAGCGGGATCCCGGCGGCGACCAGCTCCTCGCCGACGTGCAGGAGCCGCGGGCTGGGCACCCGGAAGTGCTCGCCGTCGCCGTCTCCGGCCGCCTCGACCAGGCCCAGCTCGATCGTGCGGGCCAGGTCGCGGGCGACCTCCTCGTCGCCGGCGCCGGGGCTGAACGCCTCCCGGAGCTGCTCGAACGTGACCGTCCCGGGGATCTCGTCCGACCACGGGTCGGTGAGCACCTTCTCCAGGCCGAGCACCTCGCCGACGTCCTTGCCGGTCTCCCACGCCGAGATCAGGTCCTTGATGATCGCGAACGTGTAGCCGCGGCCGAGCAGCTTGCCGATCAACCGCAGCCGGGCGAGGTGCGAGTCGTCGTACAGCCCGACCCGGCCCTCCAGCCGCGGCGGCGGCAGCAGGCCGCGGTCCTGGTAGGCGCGGATGTTGCGGACCGTGCTGCCCGCAGCCTGGGCCAACTCGTCGATTCGGTACTCGGCCATGCCCCGTCCGCCGGTCGCCTCTCCTGGTCCACCCTGCCGTTCCTTGACCGCCTTGATCTTACGCGCCACGATTGTTACATCGACCGATGGCACATAGAGGTGGTCATGGCTGGTCCCCGGGAGCCCCACGATATCGAGGAGACCCTCCTCGGCGGCCCGCTGCGCTACACGCGCAAGGAGGTCGCGGAACGTTCCGGGATCTCCGATGACGACGCCCGCCGCATCTGGCAGGCGCTCGGCTTCCCCGTCCCGCCCGACGAGGAGGTCGCGTTCACCGACCGGGACGTGGCCGCGCTCCGCGAGATCAAGGGCCTGCTCGGGCACCAGATGGTCGACGAGGAGATGGTGCTGCGGCTGTCCCGCGCGGTCGGCCAGACCATGGGCCGGCTGGCGAGCTGGCTCGGCGACGTCTGGCTCCAGCGCTTCAGCGAGCTGCTGCCGCCGGACGAACCGGTCACCACCGAGGCCGTCGTCGCCGCCCTGGAAGCGACCGAGGAGCTGCGGCCCGCGTTCGAACGGCTGCTCATGCACGGCTGGCGGCGCCAGCTCGCCGCCGCCGGCCTGCGCGCCGCCGGCGCCAGCGCGACCGCGACCGCCGACCCCGCCGCCGGCGTCGCGCTGCTCGCCACCGGGTTCGCCGACATCGTCTCGTTCACCCGGATGAGCCGCCGCATGGACGGGCCCGAGCTGGCCGACCTGGTGGAACGGTTCGAGACCGCGGTCACCGGCATCGTCGCCGAGGAGGGCGGCCGGGTGATCAAGACGCTGGGCGACGAGGTGCTGTTCGTCGCCGAGGAGCCGCGCGCCGCCGCCGAGATCGGCCTGCGGATCGCCGAACTCTCCGAGGAGGACCCGGACTTCCCCCGCGTCCGGGTCGGCCTGGCGTACGGCGAGGTCATCTTCCGCCTGGGCGACGTGTTCGGCACCCCCGTCAACACCGCCGCCCGCCTCACCTCCACCGCCCACCCCGGCACGGTCCTCGCCGACACCGGACTCGCCGGCGCCCTGCCGTCCGGCCCGTACGACGTCTCCTCGCTGCGCCCCCGCAACCTCCAGGGCCTCGGCAGGGTCCGCATCCGGCTCCTCCGCCGCGCCTGACCGCGCCGTCCTTCAGAGCTCCGCGACGATGCTCGTCAGGCCATCCGTGCCGTGGCCCTGCCCGATCCGCCGCCGGACGATCGCGGACACGGGCCGGAGGTTCCCGATCATCCCGACGCCTGGTCGCTGTCCTTCAACGCGCCCCACCCGTGCCACCGGTCGACGGTGATCCACGCGCTGACCCGCGCCCGCACCCGATCCGGATAGGGCTGCCCGCCGTAGTGGCGCGAGACGCGGTCGATGTCGGCGAGGTCCTCGTCCCGGTACATCTCGGTGACCCGCCCGATGAGAGTGACGTGCGTGTACCAGTTCTCGTCGAGCACGGTGAGCGAGACCCGCGGGTCCCTCTCCAGGTGCTTCAGCCGCACCCGGCCCTCGTCCATGTTCACGAGCACGCGGCCGTTCTCCCACAGGTACCAGGTCGGCGTCGTGACCGGCGTACCGTCCGAACGCAGCGTCGCGATGACGCACGGGTTGGGCTTGGCGAGCAGCGCGTCGGCTTCGGGCGGCAGCGGCGGCTTGGACATGCGGTCTCCAACGGCAGAGGTCGGACGGCTGACGCCCGATCACCTACCCCCGACCGCCGAGCCCGACACGGCCCCCGATCACCAAGGAGCCTTCTGGCCCCATGCTCAGAACGGGCCTTTGAAACCGGAGGGGCGGTAAACCCGAACCGCATTGGTTACGGTGAGGCGCCATGGAAGATCGCCTTTCCGGCGAGGACGCCCTGATCCTCCCCGACGCGTTGCGGCGCCACGTGTATCCGCGGCGGGACGGGAGCCCCGGCCCGAAGCCCAAGGTCAACCGGGCCGCGAGCGGGACCGTGCGCGAACGCCTGCACGCGCTCGGCACCGTGCGGCCGCTCGCGGAGCACGAGGGTGTCACGCCGGACATGGCCGAGGCCCTGCGGGCGTACCTGTCCGGAAGCGCGCATCCCTTCGGCGCCGCGGTGGCCGCCGCGCTGCTCCTCCAGGGCGCCGGGAACGATGACGAGAAGGTCGCCGTGCTGGCGGTCGACTCGTGGGTGGCCGAACACGGGCTGCCGTTCGCGGCCTGCGCGTTCGCCGAATGCAGCCAGATCCTCTGGGGCTGCCCGGGACTCGGACTCGTCGACGGGAGCGGCACCGCGGTCCAGGGCTCGGCCATCGTCTCCCAGGCGCCCAAGGCGGCCGTACGGCTCCGGGCGTTCCTGGCCTCCGCCGACGAGGAGGTGTACCGGGAGGCGGTGGACCGGCTGGCGGGGTGCCGGCGCACCGCGTCCCAGCGGGTGGCGGTCTCGTTCCTGGTGCCCACCCGGGAGGACTGGGTGGACGAGTGCTGCGCCGACCCTCCGCCCAGGAGGGGGCAGCTCGGTTTCTGGTGGATGCTGTACGGCTCGCTCGGCTCGCCTCGCCAGGTCGACCGGCTCCTCCCGTACGAGGTCGTCAGCAGGTTCCTGTGGGACCGGGCGCTCCTGGCGAGCATGGCGGACGCGGTCGGGCCGGGGGTCACGCCGCTGGTCGTCGCGTCGCTGGACGACACGTGGGACACCTTCTCGCGCAAGCTGTTCCTGGAGGTGCTGGCGGTCCTGCCGGGCGACGAGGCGTTCCGGGCGCTGGTGGAGCGCTCCGGCCAGAAGAACGTGCAGCCCGCCCTGCTCGCGGCGGCCAAGCGGTTCCCCGAGCGGGCGCGGCGGCTGCTGCCCGAACTGGCCGCCGAGCGGGACGCGCTCGCCGCCGGCCGGCTGCCGGACGCGCCGCCGGACGTCCTGCCCGAGGCCCTGACCGTCCCGCAGAACGTCCCGGCCCGCGGCGAGTGGGCCGATCTGGAGATCCTGCCGCAGATCAGGCTCCGCGACCGGAACGACGCACTCCCCGCCGTCGCCGCCCGCCGCCTCCTGACGATGCTCGCCACCTCCTCCCCTGGCGACCTCGCGGCCGTGAAGGACGCGTGCGACGCCGAGTCGCTGGCCTCGTTCGGGTGGGCGCTGTTCCGGCTGTGGGAGAAGATCGGCGCGCCGTCCAAGGACAGGTGGGCGCTGAGCCGGCTGGGGTGGTCCGGCGACGACGGGACCGTGCGCCTGCTGGCACCGCTCATCCGCGCGTGGCCGGCGCAGCGCACCCCCGGCAAGGCGTTCGCCGGGCTGGACGCCCTGGCCGGCATCGGCTCGGACGCGGCGCTGACCCAGCTGGACGACATCGCGCAGAGGGCGAAGTACAAGGACCTCAGGAAACGTGCCGGCGAGAGGTTCGCGGAGGTCGCCGGCGCGCGGGGCCTGACGCCCGAGGAGCTCCGTGACCGGCTGGTCCCCGACTTCGGTCTGGACGCGACGGGCGCGCTCGTCCTGGACTACGGGCCGCGCCGCTTCCTCGCCGGTTTCGACGCCGGCCTCAGACCGTACGTCACCACCGAGGACGGCACGCCCCGCCGGTCGCTGCCCAAGCCCGGCGCCAAGGACGACCCGGACCTCGCACCCGCCGCCTACCAGCGCTTCACCATGCTCAAAAAAGAAGTGGGCACGGTGGTCGGCGACCAGATCCGGCGGCTGGAGGCGGCGATGGTGGCGCGGCGCCGCTGGACCGTCCCGGAGTTCCGGCGCCTCTTCGTTGACCATCCCCTGCTCTGGCACGTGGCCCGCCGCCTGGTGTGGCTCGCCGAAGACCCCTCCGGGACGACCCCGTTCCGCGTCGCCGAGGACCGCACGTTCGCCGGCCTCGCCGACGACGCGCTGACGCTGCGGGACGCGCACCGCGTCGGCCTCGCCCACCCCCTGGACCTGGACGGGACGCTCGGCGCGTGGCGGCGCGTCCTGGCCGACTATGAGCTCATGCAGCCGTTCCCGCAGCTCGAACGCCCGGTACACGTACTGACCGAGGCCGAGCGCGGCGCCCGAAGGCTGACCAGGCTCCAGGACGCCGCCGCGCCAGCCCGGGCGGTACTCGCCCTCGAACAGCGCGGGTGGCGGCGCGGCAGGCCCACGGCCGGCGGCTACCAGCGGTGCCTCTACCGCGAAACCCCCGGCGGCCTGTTCGTCAACATCAGGCTGGACCCGGGGATGAAGATCGGGCACGGCGCCGACAACCCCGAACAGCGGCTCGCGGAGATCCGGCTCGACGACACCCCCGAGGACGGCGACTGGTCACCGCGCGACGGGCGGCCGTTCGGCGACCTAGCTCCGCCCACCGCCTCCGAGATCCTCGACGAACTCACCGAAGCGACCACCCCGAAGTAGACCGATGCCACCGGCGGCCCCACTGAGTCCATGGAGTACGGCTGGGTGCCCGCTCGACCGGTTCATCGACGACATCCAGGGCGATCGGGCCTGGCGTTCAAGGTACGTCGTTGAAGCGCGCCCCGCCGTAGACGACTCAGGGGACCCGGCATGCGATCATGCTGGGTCCCCTGGTCAGGTGGCGGAGGATCGGGGATTTGAACCCCGGATGGGCGGTAAACCCAAACCGCATTAGCAGTGCGGCGCCATAGACCGGACTAGGCGAATCCTCCAGAAGCCATCAGGCTCACGACAGGTTACCGGTCAGCGGCCCGAGCGGCAAAGTGCGGGCGGGGACCCGGACGTCCGGGTCCCCGCCCGGCCTTGTCAGAGGCCCGCCGTACCGCAGGCCTTGCCGAGCTCGGCGGCGTTCTGGACGAACGAGCTGGCGCCGGAGCTGCTCGGGGACTTGCCCGACCCGAGGTTGCTCATCATGGTCGCGAGCCCCTCCAGGTCCGTCGCGACCTTGCCCGCGGCGGTCTCAACGTCCCCGCCGGCCTTCTGGCCCTCGGAACGGATCTTCGAGGCGGTGTCGCGGTAGAGCTGCGCGTTCGCGGTGGCGCTCGCGCCCGGGTTGCTCATGTCCGGCGAAGAGATCTTGCTCTGCACGGACGACAGCTCGGTCCGGATGTTCTTGCACGCGGCGTCCTTGTCGCCTCCCCCGGCGACGGAGCTCAGGGCACCGCAGCCGGTCGAGGTGAGCAGGGCTCCGCCGATGGCGACGACGCCGGCCAGCCGGATGGCGGACATGCGCATAGGGGGTTCTCCTTCAGGGGGGACACATGAGGCTCGAACCTCACGCGTCACTTGTATATCGGTCGTCCCATTGGGCGCACCACCCAGGCGAACGGTTCCCTCACTCTCCGCTAGATCGTTTCCCATGCACGGGCACCCCCTTCAGTGCCCTACACTGGAGCACGTTGCCGAGACCGGGAAGCTGCTAGACTCCCGTCCGGCATCGAAGCCCTGGTCACCGACCAGCCAGCAGCCGTAGCTCAATGGATAGAGCATCTGACTACGGATCAGAAGGTTGGGGGTTCGAATCCCTCCGGCTGCGCCAACATCGAGAGCCGCTTTCCGTGATGGAAAGCGGCTTTTTGTTTGGCGTCGATCTGCCTGCGAGGTGGCTTGATCGGGCTGGGGGGGGGCTCGTGGGCGAGGATGACTCGTATGTTCGTCAACGTGCGCCGGCCGGCGAGAGGTGAGCCGTACGCGTGTCCATGCTGCGGTCATCTGACGCTTGAGGAGCGGGGCTACAACGAGATCTGTCCCGTGTGCTTCTGGGAGGACGACGGGCAGGACGACCACGACGCCGATGAGAGCCGCGGCGGTCCCAATCGGGGGCTCAGCCTCACCGAGGCTCGGCGGAACTTCGCTGCCTTCGGGGCGAAGGACCGCCGAGCGCTTCAGAACGTCCGGGAGCCTCAAGCGCACGAGTTCCCTCCGTAGGAGGGGGATGCGGCCAGGCGGGCCGGCGCTCATGGGTGCTTGCTCGGGATTTGGAATTCTGGGCAGTGATGTCGAGGTGCGAGGAGATCCGTGTCTGTAGGAAGTCCTTGCCGGGTGATTTTTGATTGCGGTACGGCGCCAATCCCTAGGCGACGATGTTCAGGAGTGTTGAGTCGTCCAGTTTCAGGTTGAACTCCGGGCCGCGTTCCGAAGGGGTCCAGCCCTGGGACTTCGCCGTGGTGATCGCGGCCACCACGGTTCGGGGGAGGACGACTCCCGCGGGGAGGCCCGCGGCGTTGCTCGGGTGCGCGCAGGGCAGGTAGACCATCAGGCGGGCGCCTGGGGCGTCGGCCTGCTGTACGGCGAAGGTCAGCGGGGACCATCCCATCGCCTGGCAGTACGTCGGCCGGCTGCGCACCTTCCAGCGGAACTCCACGCCGTCCACTACGATCCGCCGCGATCCCTTGCTTGCCAGTGCCATTCGACCTCCGCAATTTGCTCGGCTCTCGAGGAGAGTAGGACGGTTGAACGCGGCGTCGCCACTTATTAATGGCGACGAGTTTCGCTCTCGAAAGAGCGGGTTCCCCGGCGGTCGTCGGCTGCGCCTAGACTGCGCGGCATGGATCTCACTGGCGCAGTGCGCATGATCTTGGCGGAGTCCGCGGCCTTTCCGGAGCTGATGAGGGTCGCGCGGGACGCCCATGACGCCCTGGCGGCGGGCCGCCGTGTCTCGCACGAGACGCTCAGCTGGATGCTTCGGGAGGCCAGCCGGAAGGGGCTCTACGCGGTGCTGGTCGAGAAGCATGGGCGCGGGGCGTTCGACGACATGGTCGTCGTGCTGTGCAGGGAGATCGACCGGCAGGCGCCGGTGCCGAGCCGTTGAGGGAGCTGCTGGACGTCGCGCTGGGGGCGGCCGAGGTCGCTCGCGGGCTGATGGTCTCGCGGGGGCCGGGCGTGGTCACGGCCAAGGGCGATCGGGACATGGCGTCCGAGGTGGACTACGCCGTCGAACGCGCCGTGCGGGAGTTCCTGCGCGAGCGGACGCCCGAGATCGCGATCCTCGGTGAGGAGGAGGGCGGCAGCGCGGACGCGGAGCTGCTGTGGGCGGTCGATCCCGTGGACGGGACGGCGAACTTCGTCCGGGGCATTCCGCTGTGCGGGTTCTCGCTCGGGCTGGTCCGGCGGGGCCGGCCCGTGGTGGGTGTGATCGACCTGCCGTTTCTCGGGACGCGGTACCACGCGGCCGAGGGGCTGGGCGCGTTCGAGGGGGAACGGCCGGTACGGGCGAGCGGGACGAAGGACGTCCGGGACGCAGTGGTGTCGATCGGCGACTACTCGGTGGACGAGGGCGCGGAGGTCAAGAACCGCGTCCGGCTGGAGTTGACGGGGCGGCTGGCGGCGAACGTCCAGCGGATCCGGATGGTCGGGTCGGCGGCGATCGATCTGGCGTGGGTCGCCGACGGGAAGCTCGACGCGTGCGTGATCCTGTCCAACCATCCGTGGGACACCGCCGCGGGGGTCGTGATCGCGCGGGAGGCGGGGGCCACGGTGCGCGACCTGGACGGCAGCGAGCACACGATGGGGTCGGGGGCGACGCTCGCGTTCGCGCCGGCGGTGCGGGCGGAGCTGATGGAGCTGATCGGGGACGTGCGGGAGGGGCTCGCCTAGCCGGGCCTGCGGATGGTGGCGGTGCCGGCGTCGAGGTCGATGGGCGGGGCTCCGTCGCCCTCCTCGTCGCGGCGGACGAGGGAGCTGTGGCGCTCGTCGATGTCGTGCCGTTTCGAGGCGAAGTAGACCGCGTGGAACTCCTCGAAGCCGGTCGCGGCGAGGGGGCGGCCGTCGGCGGTCCTGCGCCAGGGGAGCCGGAAGCGGGTGTTGGCGGCCGTGCCGACGCGGTCGATCACGGCCAGGCAGACGAGGCCGATGACCAGGCCCGGGATCGAGACGATCGCCAGGAGGGACAGGGCGGTTGTCATGCGGGGTGAACGGGCGGCGAGGGCCCGGCGTTCCCGCCACGCTTTTCACGTGAACGACAGTTGAATGTTGATTTCTGGTGTCATCGAACCCGTTGACGGACTTGTCCGGGCTGATCAGCATTCTCATCGATCGACTTCGTGAGACGGGCCGTCCCCCGAGCGGCCGCTCCTCCGCAGAACGGAGTTTCGATGAGAAGGCGCATCCCGCTGGTCGCGACGCTGGCCGCCGTGCCGCTCGCGGTCGTGCTCGCCGCACCCGCCCAGGCCGTCACCCACAACGCTCCGCTGGCGCTCGCGCCGGCCGGGCAGGGGATCGACGGCCAGTACATCGTGACGCTGAAGAAGGGGGTGTCGGTCGGCGACACCGTCTCCAAGCGCGGCATCAGCACGACCCACCGCTTCGGCAAGGTGCTCAACGGCTTCGCCGCCCGGATGAGCGCCGAGCAGCTCCAGCGCCTGCAGCGGACCCCCGGTGTGGCGTCCATCGAGCAGGACGGTGTCGTGTACGCCAGCACGACGCAGAGCAACCCGCCCTCGTGGGGCATCGACCGCATCGACCAGACGAACCGGCCGCTCTCCAGGAGCTACACCTACAACGCGACCGGCGCCGGGGTGAACGCGTACATCATCGACACGGGCATCGCGACCTCGCACTCGGACTTCGGCGGGCGCGCGAGCAACGTGTTCGACTCGTTCGGCGGGAACGGGCAGGACTGCAACGGGCACGGCACGCACGTCGCCGGCACCGTGGGAGGCAACGCGTACGGTGTCGCCAAGCGCGTCAATCTGCGCGGCGTGCGGGTGCTCAACTGCCAGGGCAGCGGCTCGTTCTCGGGCATCATCGCCGGGATGAACTGGGTGGCGAGCAACCACGCGAAGCCCGCCGTGGCGAACATGTCGCTCGGCGGCGGCTACTCGTCGTCGGTGAACTCGGCCACGAACAACCTGGCCTCGTCGGGCGTCTTCGTCGCGGTCGCGGCGGGCAACGACAACCGGAACGCCTGCAACTACTCGCCCGCGAGCGCGGCCAACTCCACGACGGTCGCGGCCAGCACGAGCACGGACGCCAAGGCGTCGTACAGCAACTACGGCAACTGCGTGGACGTGTACGCGCCCGGCTCGTCCATCACCTCGACCTGGCTGAACGGCGGCACCAACACGATCAACGGCACGTCGATGGCCAGCCCGCACGTGGCGGGCGTCGGGGCGCTGTACAAGTCGGCGAACGGTGACGCGTCGTACTCCACGATCCGCAGCTGGATCACGTCGAACGCCACCAGCGGCGTGATCACGGGCAACCCGTCCGGTACGCCGAACCTGCTGCTCAACAAGCGTTCCCTCTGATCCCCGGGAGGCCCGGCTCCGGCGCACCGCTCCCAGAGCGCCGGGGCCGGGCCTTGCGGCGCGTCAGGCGCGCTCGGCCATGGACGGCCCGATGCGGCGCCGCGACCAGCCGAGGTAGAGCGCGGCGCCGGCCACCGCGACGGCGGTGAACGTGATGACCATGCTCCAGTCGATGTACCAGGGCCGGTCGGTGTCGCGCGGCCAGCAGATGTTGACGGTCTGGACGGCCAGCCACACCGCCGCCACGTAGGTGACGGGCCCGCTGAGCCGTCCGAGGGTGAACGGGCCGGGCCGCCAGGCGCCGCGCAGGTGCTGGATCGCCGCGCCCCAGACGGGCAGCCCGAACGCGACGTAGAAGCCGACGGTGGTGAAGTTGACCAGGACGGCGTAGAGCGTCGAGCCGGAGAGCAGCACGAACACGGCGGCGCCGGCGCCGGTGAGGACGATCGCGTTCACCGGCAGCCGTTCGGCCCCGGCCAGCCGGCCGAGGACGCGGGAGCCGGGGAGCGCGCCGTCGCGGGCGGAGGCCCAGATGACGCGGGACACGGCGGCCTGGACGGCGAGGAAGCTGGCCAGGAAGCCGATGACGAACATGATGAGCAGCGGCCGCCCGACCGCGGAGCCGAAGTGCGCGACCAGCGTGTCGGCCACGGGGTCGCCGTCCCCGGCGGTGGACATGTCGGGAATGGCGAGGATGAGGCCGGCGGCGGAGTACATCACGATGACGCCGACCGCCAGGAGGGAGAAGATGAGGGCCTTCGGTACGTCGCGTTCGGGGCGTTCCACCTCTTCGGCGATGGCGCCGGCCGCTTCGAAACCGACGAACGACCAGCCGACATAGGCGGTCGCCGCCAGCAGGGGCGCTCCTAGGAGGGGAGCCCCGCCGATGCCGTCGAAGAGGACGCCGACCGGGTTCTCCCGGTAGAACAGCAGCAGTACGGTGGCCAGCCCTACGGACGCGAGGACTTCGCAGATAAGGCTCGCGACGACGAGCACCTTCAGGGTGCGGCGTCCGACGATGTTCGCCAGGCTCCCCAGGACCAGGATCCCCAGCGCGGTCAGGAGCGTGGCGGCCTTGCCGGGCTCGTCCACGCCGAACGCCTCCAGCAGGAAGCCCGCCGCGCCGTACGAGAGCGTGGAGAGGGCGATGGTCAGCCCCCACATGTAGGCCCACGCGGCGAACCAGCCCGCCCCGGGGCCGCGCACGTGCCGCGCCCACTGGTAGACGCTCCCCTCGTACGGCCAGCGCGAGGCGAGTTCGCCGAAGACGCACGCGACCAGCAGCTGCCCGGCGAGGACGATCGGGAACGCCCACCAGAAGCCGGGCCCCGCGGCCAGGAGGCCGAGCGTGAAGATGGCGTAGAGGGCGACGATCGGCGACACGTCGGCGAACGCGAGTGCGGTGGCCGTGCGCAGGTCGAAGCCCTTGCGGAGGGTCTGGGACGCGCCGGGCGGCGGCGGCTTGGCGGTGGACGTCATCGGCCGTTCCTCACGGGCGGGAGAGGTGCCTCGGGCTCAGGTCGAGCCCCCGGACATGCCGGGCTATGTCGCCCAGCGGGGCGAGCCACACGTCATCGGCGCCCGCCACGTACTCGATGAGTCCCTCCAGGGCGGCCGCCCGGCCGGGCCGGCCGGACAGGAAGGGATGCGCGGTCAGGACGAAGCAGCCGCCCTCGCGGCGCATCGCCTCGTACTCGGCCCGCCACAGCTCGGCGGCCTTGGCGGGCGTCTCGATCAGGCCCGAGCCGGAGATGCCGGGCAGGTAGCAGTACTGTTCCCAGTCGTCGAGGCCCCAGTGGACGGGGATCTCCACGATGGACGGCGCCGCCGCGAGACCGGTCGCCAGCTCGTAGGGGACGTCGGCGTCCATCAGGCTGGTGTCGTACAGGAAGCCGCGTTCGGCGAGCAGCCGCGGGGAGTCGTAGGTGAGCTCCCACATGGGCGCCCTGTACCCGGCGGGGCGTACGCCCGCGACCTCTTGCAGGGCGTCCAGGCCCCGGTCGAGGATCTCGGCCTCGGCGGCGGGGTCCACTCCGATCAGCGGTTCGTGCAGGTAGCCGTGGTGCGCGATCTCGTGCCCGGCGTCGGCGATCGCGCGGACGGCGTCCGGATGCCGGTGCGCGGTGAAGCCGGGAACGAAGAACGTCGCCCGGACCGCCTGCCTGGCGAGGATCCGCAGCAGGCGCGGCAGCCCGGTCAGCGGCCCGTACGCCTGGTGGCTCAGCACGCTCGGCCGCCCGGCGGCCGCCGGCGACGCGGCCAGCACCGCCGACTCGGCGTCCACGTCGAACGTGAACGACGCCGCGGCCCGCGCCCCGTACGGCCACGGCACCGGGTCCGCCGGGCGCGTGAGGCTCACGCCCGCGCCTTCGCGAGCATGCTGACCAGCTCGTACACGACCGTCGCCGCCGCGATCGAGGTGATCTCGGCATGGTCGTACGCGGGCGCGACCTCGACCACGTCAGCGCCGACGACGTTCAGGCCGGTCAGGCCGCGCAGGACGGCGAGCAGTTCGCGGCTGCTCATCCCGCCGCTCTCCGGCGTGCCGGTGCCGGGCGCGTACGCCGGGTCGAGCGTGTCGATGTCGATCGACAGGTAGACGGGCGCGTCCTGGACGCGGGCACGGATCCGGTCCGCGACACCGCGCGCGCCCACGTCGTCCAGTTCGGCGCAGTGCACGATCGTGAAGCCGAAGCGGGCGTCGTCCACGAGGTCGCGCGGATCGTACAGCGAGCCCCGGATCCCGACGTGCGCGCTCGCGTCCCGCATCAGCAGGCCCTCCTCGGCGGCGCGGCGGAACGGGGTGCCGTGCGTGTACGGCTCGCCGAAGTAGGTGTCCCAGGTGTCGAGATGCGCGTCGAAGTGGACGAGCGCCAAGGGGCCGTGCAGGGCGTGCGCCGCTCTCAGCGCGGGCAGCGCGACCGTATGGTCGCCGCCGATGGTGACGGCGTGGCGGCCTTCGGCGGTGAGCTCGCGCAGTCCCGCCTCCAGCTCGTTCAGCGCGGTGGCGATGTCGAACGGGTTGCAGACGAGGTCGCCCGCGTCGACGACCTGCTGTGACGCGAACGGAAGCACGTCCAGGGCCGCGTTGTACGGCTTGAGCAGGCGCGACCCCTGCCGTACGGCGGCGGGCCCGAACCGTGCGCCGGGCCGGTACGTGACACCGGTGTCGAACGGCGCCCCGACCACGGCGATGTCGAAACCGGGCACGTCCTCGCGGCGCGGGAGCCGGGCGAACGTGGACGGGCCGGCGAACCGGGGGATCTGCAGGGCGTCGGCCTGCCCGACCGGCTCCTGAGGCTTCATGGGGTCCTCTCGCTAGGGGTGGGTCACGCGCGCGTGCGGGTCGTGCCGCCGTTGACGTGCAGGATCTGCCCGACCAGCGTCGGCAGGCGCTCGTCGCAGAGGAACGAGACCGCCGCGGCGATCTCGTCGGGGGAGGCGATGCGGCCGAGGGGGACGCGCGCCGCGTACCGTTCGCGGATCTCGCCGACGGGCACGCCGGCGTCGCGGGCGTCGACCTCCAGCTGCGGCGTGTCGATCACGCTCGGCGCGATCGCGTTCACCGCGATCCCGAACGGGGCCAGCTCGCGGCCCAGCGACTTGGTGAGCGCGATCATCCCGGACTTCGCGGCCGCGTACGCCGACGCGTTCGGCCAGCCGGTGACGCCCCACTCGGAGGCGACCATGACCATCCGGCCGCCGCCGCGTTCCGACATCCCGGGCAGCACGGCCTGCGCGCACGCGAACGCGCCGCCCAGGCCGGTGTCCACGATCCGCCACCAGTCGTCCAGGTCGTGCTCGGCGAGCGGCGCCATCGTCATGTACGCGGCGTTCGCGACGAGGATCCCGACCGGCTCCCCCGCGCGCTCCTCGACCTCGGCGACGAGCCGTTCGACCTGCTCGGGGTCCGCGATGTCGGCGGGCACCGCGATCTCTCCCAGCGGGTCCGTCCCGGGGAGGTCGGTGGCCGCGACCCGGAGCCCGTCGTCCGCCAGCCGCCGCGCGACCGCCCGGCCGAGGCCGCCCGCGGCGCCGGTCACCAGCGCGACCGTCATCAGATCACCGCCCCGGCGTTCGGCGAGATGATCTCTCCCACGCAGAACGTGCCCTCCTCGATCAGGTACGCCGCCGCCAGCGCGATCTCCTCGGGGGCGCTGAGCCGCGCCGCGGGGAGCCCCTGGAGGTACGCGAGCCGCCGCCAGGGGGAGTCCGGCGGCAGCAGCGGCGTGTCGGTCGGGCCGGGCGCGACCCCGTTCACCCGTACGCCGGCGGGCGCCAGCTCCGCGGCCAGCGACCGGATCAGCCCGATGACCGCGCCCTTGGCCGCCGCGTAGTGCGCCTCCCCGTCGCCGCCGCCGATCGCCAGCTCGGAGGTGACCCCGACGATCGCGCCGGAGCCCCGTTCCGCCATCGCGGGGGCCACGGCGCGGCACACGTTCAGGAGGCCGCCCAGGTGGACGCGCAGCATGCGCCGCCACTCCGGCCAGGCGATGTCGGCCAGCGGCGTGATCGCGTAGTGCCCGGCCGCGCACACCACCGCCTCGACCGGCCCCAGTTCCCGCTCGATCCGGCGCACCGCGGCGCACACCTGCGCCGGCTCGGAGACGTCCACGCCGACGGCGTGGTCGGCGGCCGGGGCGGGCCGCAGATCGAGCCCGGCCGTGCGCCAGCCGCGCCGCCCCAGCTCGGCCACCACCGCCGCGCCGATCCCGCTCGCCGCCCCGGTCACCAAGACGATCCGATCGGTCATAGGGTCTCCCTGATCGCCAGAAGCCCAGGCAAACCCGCCGCGGGTCCATGGGACAAGGGTTTTGTGCGAACCTTGGCCAACCGCACCACCCCGCCGCCGCCTCGTCGTTGACTTGGCCAACACCCGTTAACGGGACGGTCATGCGCCCGATCCGCGGTGAGAGGCTGGAGGCGTGGACGACGATCTGCGGCTGACGGTGGGGCAGCTCCTGGAGGTGCCCCGGTTCCAGCTGCGTCTCGTCGCCGGCGCCGCCGGACTCGGCCTCCCGGTCCGCTGGGCGCACTCGACCGAGCTGCTCGACCCCGGCCCGTACCTGCGCGGGAACGAGGTCGTCCTGACGGTCGGCGCCGCCCTCAGCGACGCCGAGCGCTGCGACGAGTTCGCCCGTTCCGTGCACGCGAGCCGCGCCAGCGCGATCGGGTACGGCATCGGCGACGTCCTCCCCGAGTCGCCGCAGGCCCTCCGCGCCGTCTGCGAGGAGCTCGGCCTGCCCCTCCTGGAGGTCCCGCCGGAGGTGCCGTTCCTGAGCTTCACCGAGTGGTTCGCCGACCAGATGGCGACGTCGCGGACCGAGCGGCACGGGCGCGAGGAGACCGGCCGCCTCTTCCAGATGGTCGCGAACGGGCTCGCGTCCCCGGAGGCGCTGCGCGGCCGGGTGGACGAGGCGGGCCTGTCCGACGAGTCCCTGGTCGTCCTGGCCGTGCCGGTGGCCGACCTGCCCGAACGCGTCGACACGTCCCGCGGTGCCGTCCTCGGCGTGGACGACGGCATCGCGCTGCTGGTGGTGAACAGCGAAGAGCACGCCACCGAACTCGCCCGCTCCTGGGGCGGCGTAGGAGGGATCGCGACCCCCGGCCCCTTGGAGCAGATCCCGCAGGCGCTGGCGGAGGCCATCTCCGCACTCGAAACGGCCGGGCGCGGCGGAACGATCGTGCACGCCGCCGACCTCGCCACGTTCGAGGGCCTCCTGAGCCGCCTCGAACGCCACCAGATCGCCCCGTTCGTGGAGCAGATCGCCCGCCCTCTCACGGACCACGACGCCGTCCACGGCACCAAGCTCGCCGAGACCCTGCGCGCCTTCCTCCGTACGGGCGGCGCCGTCGGGCCCGCCGCGCGCGAGCTCTACCTGCACCCCAACACGCTCCGCCACCGCCTGTCCCGGATCAAGACGCTGACCGGCCGCGACCCGCTGGACTTCGCAGACCGGGTGGCGCTCGCCATCGCGATGTGGGCCGTCCGAGGTGACCGTTAGATTCGCCTGTATGGCGATCAGATACCTCAAAGGGGACGCGACCTCTCCCCAGGCCAAGGGCGTGAAGGTGATCGCCCACGTGTGCAACGACCTCGGAGGGTGGGGCAAGGGATTCGTCCTGGCCGTCTCCAAGCGCTGGCCCGCGCCCGAGGCCGCCTACCGCGCCTGGCACCGCGACCGCGCGGAGAACGACTTCGGCTTGGGGGCCGTCCAGTTCGTGCAGGTCGAGCCGTACATCTGGGTCGCGAACATGGTCGCCCAGCGCGGCGTGAAGCCCAGCAGGAAGAACGGCCCACCCATCCGGTACGAGGCCCTCGACACCTGCCTCGGCACGCTGGCGGACCGCGCCCTGGACCTGGACGCCTCCGTCCACATGCCCCGCATCGGCTGCGGCCTGGCCGGCGGGAAGTGGTCCAAGGTCGAGCCGCTCATCACCGGCCGCCTGACGGCGAAGGGCGTGGCGGTGACCGTGTACGACGCCGGCTGACGCCGTCCGGCCGCGCCGGCAGGTGTACTCAGGTACACCCCCGCCCGGGTGTTCAAGGCCATGTCGCCTGGCGCCGCGCACCGGCAGTGTTGATCACGGTTGATCACGTCGGAGCACGGTCCCAGAGGAGAATCCCTTGACGAACGCACTTTTCCCGGCCCGCCGGGCGGTCACCGCGGCCATCCTGGGCGGGGCGCTCGCCGCCGCCCTCGTCCCGGCCGCCGCGCCCGCCGCGTCGGCCCGCCCGAAGCCCGCGGCGGACCTCCAGGCGGCGGTGGACCGGCTCGTCGCCGACGGGCAGCCGGGCGTCATCGCCCTGTCCCGCCGGAACGGCAAGGTCACCCACGCCACCGCGGGCGTCGCCGACAAGGCCACCGGGCAGGCGATGGACCCGCGCCTCCAGGTGCGGGTGGCCAGCGTGACCAAGACGTTCACCGCGACCGTGGTGCTCCAGCTCGCCGCCGAACGCCGCCTCTCCCTGAACGACACCGTCGACAGGTGGCTGCCCGGAGTCGTCCGGGCCAACGGCAACGACGGCGCGAAGATCACCATCCGGCAGCTGCTCGGGCAGACCAGCGGCCTGAACGACTACACGGCCGACCCGCGCGTCATGACCGACCCGCGCCGCACCTGGAAGCCCCGCGAGCTGGTCGACATCGCGCAGGAGAAGGCGCCGCGGTACGCGCCCGGCACGTCCTGGAACTACTCCAACACCAACTACGTCCTCGCCGGGATGGTCGTCGAGAAGGTGACGCGGCGCTCCCTCGGCACCGAACTCCAGCGCCGGATCTTCCACCCGCTGAACCTCCGCCACACCTCCCTGCCGGGCGCCGAGCGGACCTTCCCCGGCCCGCACGTCCACGGCTACTGGGGGGCGTACGGGGACGTCAGCACCGAGGTCAGCCCCTCCAGCGCCTGGGCGTCCGGCGGCATCATCTCCACGGTCGGCGACGTCGCGCGCTTCCAGCGGGCCCTGGTCACCGGCCGGCTGCTCCCGCCGCGCCTCCAGCGCGAGCTGACCACCACGCGTCCCGTCGTGGACGAGTGGATCGAGGAGGACTACGGCCTCGGCGTCGCGCGGCGCCGGTTCTCCTGCGGTCCCGCCTGGGGCCATGACGGCGGCTTCCCCGGCTACCGCACCTGGGCGTACACCAGCGCCGACGGCAAGCGCCAGGCCGTGATCACCTACAACGACAACGCCGCCGAGATGGAGGCGGACCCGCGCTTCCGGGCCCACCTGAACCAGGCGATCGACGCCGCCCTCTGCGGCTGAGCCCCGGCCGCCCCGATGGCACGATGGGCCAGGGACGAGTGATCAAGGGCCACGGCGCGACGGGAGGGAGTCCTGTGGACGGCGCGATCAGGCGGGCGCGGGCGGACGATCACCGGATGCTGGTTGGGGCGGTGCGCGAGTGGTGGGGCGACTCGCGCACCCCGGAGGAGGCCCGCGAGCTGTCGGTGCTCCTGCCGAGGCTGTTCCTGCAGCATTTCGCCGGGACGAGCCTGGTGATGGAGGACGCGAACGGGCTCCAGGGGTTCCTGGTGGGGTTCGCGTCGGCGGACCGGGCGGACGAGGCGTACATCCACTTCGTCGGCGTGAACCCGGAGAGCCGGGGGCAGGGCGTGGCCCGGCGCCTGTACGAGCGCTTCTTCCGGCAGAGCGCCCGCATGGGCCGTACGCGGGTCAGGGCCGTCACCTCGCCCGGTAACACCGGATCGATCGCGTTCCACCGGGCCATGGGGTTCGCGCTGGAGGACGGCGACACGGTCGCCGCCGGGGTCCCGGTCCACCGCGACTACGACGGCCCCGGACACGACCGGGTGTGCTTCGTACGGGACCTCACGCCGGAAGGGTGACGCGGACGGTCGTGCCCCCCTCCGGACTGGAGAGGAGGTCGGCGCGCCCTCCGTGGGCGGCGGCGATCGCGGCGACGATGGGGAGGCCCAGGCCGGCGCCCGGGCCCTCGTCGGAACGGTGGAAGCGGTCGAACGCCCGGGCCGCGTCGCCGGGGGACATGCCCGGGCCCTCGTCGGTGACCTCGATGACGATCGAGCCGGAGGCGGCGGACAGGCGCACGGTGGCGCCGCCCGGAGTGTGCGCGCGGACGTTGGCCAGCAGGTTGGCGAGGACCTGGCGGATCCGGGCCTCGTCGACGACCGCCTCAAGGGTCTCGGGGGCGTCGACGGCGAACGAGCGTTCGGGGGCCGCGGCGCGGGCGTCGCCGACCGCGTCGCGGGCGAGTGCGGCCAGATCGGCGGGCGCGGGTCTCAGGGACGCCTCGCGGTCCAGCCGGGCGAGTTCGAGGAGGTCGCCGACCAGGCGGCTCATGCGCCGCGCCTCGTCCTCGATGCGGCGCATCGCCTCGGGCAGCTCGTCCGGGCCGAGGGCGCCGTGCCGGTACAGCTCGGCGTAGCCCTGGATCGTGGTGAGGGGCGTGCGCAGCTCGTGCGAGGCGTCCGCGGCGAACTCGCGGACGCGCGCCTCGGACCGGCCCCGCGCCAGGAAGGCCTGCTCGATCCGGTCGAGCATCACGTTGATCGCGGCGGCCAGCCGGGACGTCTCGGACCGCGGGCCCGGGCCGGGCATCCGGGCGCGCAGATCGCCGCCGGACGCGATCGCCTGCGCGGTGCGCGCCATCTGGCCGAGCGGCAGCAGGCCGCGGGCGATCAGCCGGCGGCCGATGAGGAGCAGCGCGGCGAGCAGCACGGCGGCCGTGGCGATCTCGGTCAGGACGAGGTTGCGGACGGCCGAGCGGATCCCCGCCAGCGGCGCGGCGACGACGAGCGTCCCGCCGCCCGCGCGGGTGGGGCGGGCCACCGCGCGCATGTCGCCGAGCGTGAACGGCTCCCCGGTGCGGACGGCGGGCCGCCTCCGGATCTCCGCGATCGCGCGGGACGGGTCGGGACCGTACTCGCTCAGCACCCGGATCTCGCCGGACGGGGCGACGCGGAGGACGACGAACTCCGCCGGCGCCGCCCCCTGGCCGGGCCGGACGAGCCGCGGGACCGCACGGTCGTGGGTGGCGAGCAGCTGCTCGTCCACCCGGTGCATCAGATGGCCGTGCAGCACGACCGCGCTGACCACGCCCATGATCAGCAGACCGGTCAGGGTCACCGCGACCAGACCGGCCAGCAGCCGGGTGTTGAGGGTCATTCGCGCAGGAAGTACCCGACGCCGCGCTTGGTGTGGATCAGCGGCGGGCCGAGCGGCTCGAGCTTGCGGCGCAGGTAGCTGACGTAGGTCTCCAGGACCTGCGCGTTCCCGTGGTGCTCCCAGCCCCAGACGTTCTCCAGCAGCTGGGCGCGGGTGAGGACGCGGCCGGCGTTGCGCATCAGGAACGCCAGCAGCCGGAACTCGGTCGGCGACAGGTCGATGTCGGTGCCGGCGCGCCGTACCGTCCAGCGGGCCTCGTCCATCTCCAGGTCGGCGACGCGGAGCCGCGGGTCCCGCTTCTCGGGCGCCGCGCGGCGCAGTACGGCGCGGACGCGGGCGACCAGCGCGTCGATCGAGAACGGCTTGGTGACGTAGTCGTCACCGCCGAGCGTGAGCCCGGTGACCGTGTCGGACGGCGTGTCGCGGGCGGTCAGGTAGATGACCGGCACCTGGTCGCCGCCCGAACGCAGCCGCCGGCACACCTCGAACCCGTCGACGTCGGGCAGCATGACGTCCAGCAGGACGAGGTCGGGCCGCCGGTCGCGGGCCTTGCGCAGCGCCTCGGCCCCGGTCCGCGCCGCGCCGGTCTCGAAGCCGTGGAAGCGCAGGGCCGTCCGGAGCAGGTCGCGGATGTTGGCCTCGTCCTCGACGATCAGGACCAGCGGGTTCTCGCTCACCTCCGTTCCGGCACCCTGATCATCCTGGCGGTGCGGGTGGAGCCGGCGCGCTCGCCGACCACGACGATCCGGTCGCCGTTCGCGAGGGCGCCGACGGACGACTTCGCACGGTCCTTGCGCACGCGGGTCTGGTCGTCGGTCGTCCACGTCCACGACGTCCCGTCGGCGCTGCGCACCGTCACGGCCGCGCCGGAACGCCCGGTGACCTCGCCGCGCTGCCAGGTCCGCACGTGGAAGCCGTCCTTGCGCTTCACGGTCGCCTCACCGTGCACGCCCTGCCCGCCCCAGCGGTGCGGGTGGCCCTTGTGCTGTCCCTTGTGCGGCCCCCTGTGCTGGCCCTTGCGGTGCTCCTTCTGCTGGGCGGCGGACTTGCTCGGCGAAGGCGACGGATCGGCGGCGGCCGCCGGCACGGCGAGGTACAGGCCGACGCCCAGCACCGCCGCCCCGCCGATCCCGGCCGCCACCGTCTTCCTGTTCACGTCCATGCGCCACAGCTAATCGGACTCGCCTGGCATCCGGCCAGTGAGAAGCCTGGGATAACGCTGGGAATCCGTTCAGCGGAAGTCGGTCGCGTGGTCGCGCGCCCATTCCGCGAACGTGCGGGCGGGCCGTCCGGTGACCGCCTCGGCGGTCGGGAACGGCCCGTACGCCGCCAGGTTCGGCTCCGCGGCGGCGTCCGGGTCCGCCTCGGCGCCCGAATAGTCCTCGAAGCCCAGCAGGAAGTCGGCGTTCGCCGCCGCGAACCCGCCCTGCTTCATATAGATCTCGCGGGCCTCGTGGGGCGTGACCCGCTCGAACCGGATCTCCTTCCCGATCGCCGCTCCGATCGCCGTGGCCTGGTCGCGGAGGGTGAGCAGCTCCGGCCCGTTCACGTCGTACGCGGCGCCCGCGTGCCCGTCGCCGAGCAGGGCGGCCACGGCGACGTCCGCGATGTCCCGCTCGTGGACCGGGCACCATGCCACGTCGGGGTTCGGATCCCGCACGACCCGCTCGGCCCGGATCGACGGGCCCCACAGCCACACCTTGTTCAGCATGAACTCGCCGGGCCGCACATGGGTCCACTCCAGCCCGGACGCCTCCACGGCCTGCTCGACCGGCAGGTGGAAGTCCGTGTCGAGTCCGCCGGTCACGGCGCCGGACGACAGCACGACGATCCGCTTCACCCCGGCGTCCACGGCCATCTCCACGACCCGCCGCGCGGTCGCCGCCACCGGGAACAGGTAGAGGCGCTCGACCCCGCGCAGCGCTTCCGCCAGCCCGTCCGGCTCGGTGAGGTCGCCGCCCGCCACCTCGACTCCGTCCGGGAAGGACGCCTTGCCCGGTGTACGGGTCAGCGCCCGCACCCGCTGCCCGTCCCGTACGAGCCCGTCGACCACGAGCCGTCCGACGCCCCCGTTCGCGCCGGTCACCAGAACCGTCATCGCGTTCCCCTTCTCCAGGCATGGCGAAGAAGCCCCTCTCCAGGGCGTTCTCCGGGATCCGCTCGATTCTGGGGTCGCCGAGAAGCGGAGGGCAAACGCGAACACGATGTTCACATAACGCTCTGACCTGCGCTGACAACGGTAAAGCCGGACGGGCTGCCCACCGCCTGACCTGGCGATCGACGAATTCCGAAAAAACCCGCACGCGCCATGCCAGGTGGCGCGTGCGGGTCGCGGAACGCGGGATCCGGGGCTACTCGGCGGCCAGGGTCTCCAGGACCTGCTCGCCGTATTTCGCGAGCTTGTTCTCGCCCACGCCGCTCACCTTGCCCAGCTCGCCGAGCGAGCCCGGCATCGCGGTGGCGATCTCGCGGAGCGTCGCGTCGTGGAAGATGACGTAGGCGGGGACGCCCTGCTCCTTGGCCGCCGCCGCGCGCCACGAGCGCAGCCGCTCGAAGACCGGCTGGGCCTCGGCGGGCAGGTCGACCGGCGCCTTCTTCTCCTTGGCCGTCCTGGCGGCCTTGGCGGCGGCGCGCTCCGGCTCGCGGCGCATCATGACCTTGCGCTGCCCGCGCAGGACCTCCGCGCTCGTGTCGGTGAGGACGAGGGCGCCGTAGTTGCTCTCCACGGCCATGAGGCCCTGCGCGAGCAGCTGCCGGACGACGCCGCGCCACTCGGCCTCGCGCAGGTCGGCGCCGATGCCGAAGACGCTGAGGGCGTCGTGGTCGAACTGGATGACCTTGGCGTTCTTCTTGCCGAGCAGGATGTCGACGATGTGGCCCGCCCCGAACTTCTGCCGCCGCTCGCGGTCGAGCCGGACGACCGTGGACAGCACCTTCTGCGCGGGGACCGTGCCGTCCCAGGACTCCGGCGGCGACAGGCACGTGTCGCAGTTGCCGCAGGGCATGGCGGGCTGGCCGAAGTAGTCGAGCAGGCGGACGCGGCGGCAGTCGACGGTCTCGCAGAGGGCCAGCATCGCGTCCAGATGGAGGCCCAGCCGCCGGCGGTGCGCCTGGTCGCCCTCCGACGACTCGATCATCTTGCGGAGGTTGACGACGTCCTGGAGGCCGTACGCCAGCCAGGCCGTGGACGGCAGCCCGTCGCGTCCCGCGCGGCCCGTCTCCTGGTAGTAGCCCTCCACGGACTTCGGCAGGTCGAGATGCGCGACGAACCGCACGTCGGGCTTGTCGATGCCCATCCCGAACGCGATCGTCGCGACCATGACCAGGCCGTCCTCGCGCAGGAAGCGGGACTGGTTGGCGGCGCGGGTGGAGGCGTCGAGGCCCGCGTGGTACGGGAGCGCGTTGACACCGTTCGCCGTGAGCCACTCGGCGGTCTTCTCGACCGAGTTGCGCGACAGGCAGTAGACGATGCCGGCGTCGCCCGGATGCTCGGTCTGGAGCAGCTTCAGCAGCTGGCGCTTGGCGTCGGACTTGGGCTCGATCCGGTACTGGATGTTGGGCCGGTCGAAGCTCGCCACGAAGTGGCGGGCCTGCTCCAGGTCGAGCCGGGCGGCGATCTCGGCCCGGGTCGCCGGGGTCGCGGTCGCGGTCAGCGCGATGCGCGGCACCTCCGGCCAGCGCTCGTGCAGCCCGGACAGGGCGAGGTAGTCGGGCCGGAAGTCGTGCCCCCACTGCGCCACGCAGTGCGCCTCGTCGATCGCGAACAGCGAGACCGTGCCGCGGTCGAGGAGCTGCACAGTCGCCGCCACCTTCAGCCGCTCGGGCGCGAGGTAGAGCAGGTCGAGCTCGCCCGCGAGGAACTGCGCCTCGACCACCCGGCGCTCGTCGAGGTCCTGCGTGGAGTTGAGGAACCCGGCCTGGACCCCCAGCGCCCGCAGCGCGTCCACCTGGTCCTGCATCAGCGCGATCAGCGGCGAGATCACGACGCCGGTGCCCTTCCGGACCAGCGCCGGGATCTGGTAGCACAGCGACTTGCCGCCGCCGGTCGGCATGAGCACCAGGGCGTCGCCGCCCTCGACCACATGCTCGATGATCTCCTGCTGGCCGTCCCGGAACGTGTCGTACCCGAACACCCGCCGCAGCGTCCGCTGCGCCTCGCTCGTCCCTGTCTCGGTGTCGATCTCCGGTGCGGTCACCGATTCATCTTATGGACTCCGATTCGTGCCCGAAGGGGTTCCGCCATCCTGTGGATAACCCGCCGCTAGGACGGCGCCGTACCGGCGACGAGGTCGAGGGTGAGCGCGTCCAGGTCGTCCGCCGTATGGGAGGCGAGGGCGAGCGCGTCGGGGTCCGGCGGGTAGCTGGGGCGCGGTACGGCGATCACCCGCATCCCGGCGGCGTGCGCGGAGCGGAGGCCGTTGGAGGAGTCCTCGACGGCGACGCAGGCGCCCGGCGGCGCCTCCAGCTGCGCGGCCACCATCAGGTAGCCGTCGGGGGCGGGCTTGCCCTCGTCGACCTCCTCGGTCGAGACGGTGGCGCGGAACAGCGCCGCCACCCCCAGCTCGCCGAGGACGAGGTCGATCAGGGCGCGCGGGGACGAGCTGTTCAGGCCGAGCGGGTAGCGGTCGGCGATCCGGCGTACCGCCTCGACGGCCCCCGGCAGGACGGGCACGCTCTCCGCGTACCGGCGCCGCATCCGGTCGATCACCTCGAACGCGACCTCCTCGGGGGCGGGGCCGTCCACGAGGTCGGTGGCCAGGTACGTCGCCCACTCCTCGGTGCTCATGCCCATGAGCCGCTTCTGCGTGTCGGGCAGCCAGCGGCCGCCGTGGTCGGCGACGTACCGGCGGCGGACCTCCTCCCAGACCGGCTCGGAGTCGATCAGCACACCGTCCAGATCGAACACCACGGCCTGCACGTGCATGGGGCGCTCCCGGGGTCGTTTCCGCATGTCCGCCACGGATTCCACTACCCATCGGGTACGCCCGGAATCGTCATGATCGCGCCGGGTGAACGGCGCCTTGAGCTGGATAAATGCCGCAAATAACGCGAATCGCGTTCGGGTCTGGCATGGTGGGGGCACCTCGCTTCCGCCTCCGGAGAGTGACTGGAGAGGAGAACGACCCATGGTGTTCCTCGGACTGCTCCTGGCCGCGGCGGCCGTCACCGCCGCCACCGGAATCGTCCTGTCCAACGACGGCGCGGCCACCCTGACCGTCTTCGGCGAGACCGTCCCCGGCGTGAGCAACCAGTGGCAGATCTTCATGTGCGGCGCCCTGGTCGCCGTCGTCTTCATGGCCGGGATGACGATGGCCTTCCTCGGCTTCGGGCGCCTCATGCGCACCCGCCGCGACCTCCGCTACCTGCGCGAGGAGCACGAAGAGTCGCTGACCACGCTGGAGATGGAGAAGCGGCAGCTGCAGCGCGAACTCGCCCGCGTCCGCGGCGGCAAGCCCGGCGCGCCCGCCGCGCCCGCCCGCCCGTCCGTCCCGCAGCCGCGCGGCCCCCGCAACGGCGACACCCCGCTCGCCGGCGCCGCCGCCCGCTCCGACTTCTTCGACCGCAAGGACTGACCGCTCGTACCCGATGATGAGGCCGGGGCCGGCCGAAATCCCCATGTGGACTGATGATTGATCCGGCCCCGGCGGCGCATGATCAAGGGGTGCGGATTCTTCTCAAGATAGCCATCACCGCGGTCGCGCTCGGGGTCGCCACCCTGCTCATCAGCGGGATCGACGTCGAGGGCGACACCACCGGCCGGCGGGTGCTCACCCTGGTCGGCGTCGCGGTCATCTTCGGCCTCGTCAACGCGATCATCAAGCCCATCGTCAAGACCCTCGGCTGCGCTCTCTACATCCTCACACTCGGCCTCATCGGCCTCGTCGTGAACGCGCTGCTGCTCCTGCTGACCGGCTGGCTCGCCAACGAGCTGGGCCTGCCGTTCAACGTCGACGGCTTCTGGCCCGCGTTCTTCGGCGCGATCATCGTCGGCGTCGTCGGCTGGCTCCTCGACCTGTTCGTCAAGGACGACGACTGACCAGCGGCTCCAGCAGAGGCTCCGCGCCCGCGTACTCCTCGTACGCGGGCGGGCGCTCGTCCAAGGGCCCGGCCACGACCCACCGCCGGGCCCGGACGGCGCCGACCAGGAAATCCCCCACATTCACGGTCCCCGCCACCACGAGCACGTCGAACTCCGCCGCCGGCGCCGCCCCGACGGCCGCCGCCGTACCGCAGACCAGCTCCGCCGTACGGAGCATCACCTCGCGGGCCTCGTCGTCGGCGTCGTCCCGCTCCAGATAGCCCGACAGCCGCTCGATCCGCCGCATCGCCCGCTCCTGATGGGTGGCCAGCAGCGCCCTGTCGATCGGCTCCGAACCGCAGATCTCCTGGACGTTCTCCCGCGACCGGGCCTCCGCCTCCGTCGCCGCCTCGTACTCGGCCGACCGCGCCGAGATCTCCTGCTCGGCCTCGGCGCGCCGCCGCACCAGCAGCGCGTCCGCCTCCGCGGCACAGGCCTTGGCCGCCTCGGCCTCCGCGCGGGCCCGTTCATGGGCGACCCTGGCCCCCTCGAACGCGTGCCGCGCCGCGACCAGCCGGCCCTCGATCTCCTGCGCGACCCGCTGCGCCTCCACCGCCACCGCGCTCGCCTGCCTGGCCCGCTCCACGGCCCCCGCCGCCTGCGCCGCCTTCTCCTGGTAGTCGGCCGCCGCCGCCTGCCGCTCGGACGCCAGCCGCGCCAGCTCCGCCCCCAGCTGCCGCTGCGCCTCCTGCGCCCCGTCCAGCCGCGCGCCGCCCTCGTTGATGAACGCCTCCAGCCGCGTCCGGTACCCGTGCGCCCGGTCCGCCGCCTCCTTCGCCTGCGCCGCCTGCGCCGCGGCCTCGTCCGCCTTCCGCGTCAGCGCCTTCACCTCGGCCCGCAGATCCCTGATCTCCGGCGGCGGCGCGGCCACGTGCAGCCGCTGCCCCAGGCTCATCTTGCGCCGCCGCGCCGCCAGCGCCGACTCCGCCGCCGCCAGCCGGTAGTACCGGGTGTGCCCCTCCGCGTCCGCCGCCGCCGACTCGGCCACCAGCCGGTCCGCCTCCTCGGCCGCCCGCGGCAGGTTCTCCCGCGCCTGCGCGAGATCGCTCGTCAGCGCCGCCTCGGCCTCCTGAGCCGACCGCAGCTCGGCCCGCGCCTGCTGATCCCGCTGGTCCAGCGCCGCGCACCGCGCCCGGGTCGCCTCCGCCACCCCCGTCAGCCGGTCGGCCTCCTCGCCCGCCGCGTCCGCGACCGCCTGCAGCCGCTGCGCCTCCGCCCGCGGCCCCGCCAGCTCCGCGGCGATCTCGTCCTGGACGGCCTGCAGCCGGGCCGCCTCCTCGGTGGCCCGTACCCCCGCCTGCTCGGCGGCCTCCACGGCCCCCTTCAGCTCCTCGGCCCGCCGCGCCAGCCCCGCCAGCTCGGCGTCCAGCTCCTCCCGCCGCCGCTGCCGCCCCTGCTCCAGCGCCTCCAGCGCCGCCAGATCCCGCGGCCACTGCTCCAGCCACATCAGCCCGCGCTGCAACATCCGCGCCTCGGTCACCCAAGCCTGCCGCCAAGCCTCCCCCACAGGCCGAACGACGACCCCCCGCATCCGAGTCTCAGGAGCGTCCCCACCCAGACTCTCCGACTCGGCCGCACCCCCGGCCGGCTCGGAAACAGGCACAACCTCAGCCGCCGCCGTGGCCCCCGCCTCCGCCAAAGGCTCCTCGGCCTCAGGCACCACCGGCAACTGCTCGGCCCGCGTAACGTCCGCAGAGGTCAGCGGCTTGAACTCCACAGTCCTGCTAGACCCGGACTCCGCCCCCCGTTGTGCCCCAGGCACGGCCTGCGGCACGTCCGACACCTGCTGGCCATCAGACGCGGGCCGCACGTCCGAGACGACTGACGGCGCCCCCTGCACGTCATGCGCGCCCGGGGAAGCCTGCTGAGCATCCGGCGGCGCCTGCTGCACGTCGGGCACGACAGACGGAGTGTTCTGGGCGTCCCCTACGGACTGCGCCGCATGTGAGGCACCCGGAACGGCCGCCGGCGCGTGCTGGGCGTCCTGTACGACCGGCGGTGCCTGCTGCTGCTCATCCCCCTCGACCAGCAGAGCGAACACCTCGCTCCCGGCCACCTGGAGAACCTCGTCCGCCCGTGCCCGTTCAGGCACGAGCACGAGTACCTGCTCCCCGCCGGCGAGCGCCTCCCGTACGACCTCCCCGAGGTCCTCCCGTACGACGGGCTCCTCAACGAACCGTTCCAGCTCCTCCGGAACCCCTGCCTGCAAAGCCCGCAGCGCGTCCAGATGCCCCCGCCATCCGACGGCTTCGGACCCGCGCTCCCGCAGACCTCGTTCAAGGTCCTCATAGACCTCGACAAGCGGCTCCAGCGCCAACCGCGCACGCGAGCCCCCCGCAACGGGCCGCTCCTCGCCCGCGGGCTGCCGCACTCTGGCCGCCCTCTGAGCCACCTCGGGATCAAGCGGCGCAGTGGCCTGAGCCGCACCGGCCCACTCACCGCCGCTTTCCGCGTCCGCACTCTCCCCAGCCGCCGAGTCAGCGTCCCGCTGCTGCTCATACGCGGCTGCCGTCCCCAGCCCGTCCGCAGACTCCGGCTCCCCAGAAGCCTCATGCGCCGCGGCTTGCGCCACTTCCGGATCGAGCGGCGTGGTGACACCCGCCGCCTCCGCCGGAACAGCACCGGCATCCCACGCGCCCTCTTCCGGGACGTCTCCCGCGCCTTGCTCTTCTAGAGCGGCCTGGACGACCTCCGGCGCCAACGGCGCGGTCCCCTGCGGCCCAAGCACTCCACGCTCGTCGCCCCCACGCTCTCCGAGAGCCGCTTCTTCTTCCGCGGGAACGCCCTGCGTCCCGTCCACTTCACCCGGCGGGACGGCCTCGCCCCCCGCCGCAGGAGTTCCCACCTGAGGAGTCTCAGCGTCCGCGAGCGCAGCCTGCGCCACATCGGCTTCAAGCGGCGTAGTGGCCTCAACCCCCGTCGTGGGCGCCCCCATCTGCGGAGTGTCGGCGTCCCAGACCGTCTCGTCTGCTGTGTCTGTAGCGTCCTGCTCCTGCGGCGCGGCCTGCGTTACGTCACTTCCAAGCGGCGTGATGGCCTCGACGCCTGCCGTGCGCGTCCCCGCCTCGGAGGTGTCAGCGTCCGGCGCCGCCTCTTCGTGGGAGACAGCCTGCGCTGCGTCGCTTTCGAGCGGTGTGGCGGCCTCGGCGCCAGCCGTGGACGCCCCCTCGTGGGGCGCAGCCTGCGGCGTGTCGGCTTCGAGCGGCGGGATGGTCTCAGCGCTCGCGGTGGGAGTTACCGACTGTGGGGTGTCGGCGTCCGGCGCTGCTTCCGGCTGGGCGGCTGCGAGTTCCTCCTGGGGCGTCTCGGCGGCCTGGGCTGCTCCCTCCTGGGACGCAGCCAGCTGGGCTTCGAGCGGAGTGGTGCCTTGGGGGCCAGTTGCGGGTGCTCCCGTTTGGGGAGTGCTGGCGTCCCGGATCGTCTCGTCTGGGACGTCCGAGGTGTCTTGCACTTGGGGTGTGGCCTGCGTCGTGGCGCTTCCAAGCGGTGGGGTGGCCCCGCTGTCTACCGTGGGTGTTTCTGCCTCGGAGGTCTCAGAGGCCGGTATGGCTTGCCCTGCCTGTGGAGCGTCGGCGTCCGGGGCGGCTTCCTGCTGGGAGGCGGCCTGTGCCGAGGTGCCTTCGAGCGGTGTGGCGGCCTCGACGCCTGCCGTGTGCGTTCCCGCCTCTGAGGTGTCAGCGTCCGGCGCTGCCTCTTCGTGGGAGACAAACTGCGCCACATCGCTTTCGAGCGGCGTGGCGGTCTCGGCGCCTGCCGTGGGGGTTTCCGCCTTGGGGGCCGCTGCGGCCGGACCTACCTCTTGGGGCGCGGCCTGCGGCGTGTCGGTTTCGAGCGGCGGAAAGGTCTCAGCGCTAGCGGTGGGAGTTACCGACTGTGGAGTGTCGGCGTCCGGCGTTGCTTCCGGCTGGGCGGCTGCGAGTTCCTCCTGGGCTGCGGCCTGCTCCGCGGTGGTTTCAAGCGGAGTAGTGGCGTTGGCGCCTGCCGTGGGGAGTTCCTCTTGGGGCGTCTCGGGGGCCTGGGCTGCTCCCTCTTGGGACGCAGCCGTCTGGGCTTCGGGGCCGGTTGTGGGTGCTCCCGTTTGGGGAGTGTTGGCGTCCCGGATCGTCTCGTCTGGGGCGTCTGAGGTGTCTTGCGCCTGGGACGCGGCTTCCGGCTGGGTGGCTGCGGGTTCCGCCTGCTCTGCGAGGGTTTCCGTCTCGGGGGTGGCCGGGGTGGCTTCCTCGTACCAGGAGGGGGGTGTGTTTTCGGGGGTGGGCTGGGGTTCTTCTTCTTGGGGGGACGTGAAGGGGACGGTGCGTTCTGGCGTGTTGTTGGGGAGGTCGTTGCCCGGCCTGTCTTCTGAGTGCTTCACGCCGTCATCCCGTTTCCTAGGTTCGGGGCCTGATTCTCTCCCCTTCCGCCCAGGACTAACGTCTCACAGGTTTCCGATCAACGATGGCCGGCCAGGGGCGCATGGTGATCAATGCCATCGCGGGGCTGCGGGTCGGGGTGGACGAGGGCGGCGGACAGGCGGGGGAGGGCGTGAAGGAGGCCGTGTTCGGCTTCCAGGGTGATGCGGTGGGCCTGGACGAGGGTGTGGTCGGGGTCGATCAGGACGTCGCATTCGGCGCGGAGGCGGTGGCCGACCCAGCGGAGGTGCACGGAGCCGACGCCGAGGACGCCGGGGGTGGAGCGGAGGGCCTGTTCGGCCTTATCGACCAGGGCGGGGTCGACGGCGTCCATGAGGCGGTGCCAGACCTGGCGGGCGGCCTGGGTGAGGACGAGGAGGATCGCGAGGGTGATCAGCAGGCCGATCACGGGGTCGGCCCAGGGGAGGCCGAGGGCGACGCCGCCGGCGCCCAGGAGGACGGCCAGGGACGTGAAGCCGTCGGTGCGGGCGTGCAGGCCGTCGGCGACGAGGGCGGCGGAGCCGATGCGGCGGCCGACGCGGATGCGGTAGCGGGCGACGAGTTCGTTGCCCGCGAAGCCGACGAGGGCGGCCAGGGCGACGGCCGTCAGGTGAATGACGGGGCGGGGGTTCGCGAGGCGGTCGACGGCCGTGTACGCGGCCGCGGCGGCGGAGGCGGCGATGGTGAGGAGGATGAGGATGCCCGCCACGTCCTCCGCGCGGCCGTAGCCGTACGTGTAGCGGCGGGTGGGCGGGCGGCGGCCCAGGAGGAACGCGATGCCCAGCGGGACGGCGGTGAGGGCGTCGGCGGCGTTGTGGATCGTGTCGCCCAGCAGGGCGACGGAGCCTGAGGCCGCGACGACGGCGGCCTGGAGGGCGGTGGTGGCGGCCAGGAGCGCCAAGGAGATCCACAGGGCGCGGATCCCCTCGGCGCTCGACTCCAGGGCCGTGTCCGCGTGGGAATGTCCCTTCATTCCTCCACGATGACCCAGAAGGCCGATTGCAGCATCTCGGGAACAGCGGCGTTCATGCAGGTGCGACGTTAATGCGGGTTGGTCGCCAGCAGTTCCGCGAGGAGGTCGTCGAGGGTGACGATTCCGGCGAACGCGCCCTGGGCGTCGTTGATGACGGCCAGGGGCGCGCGGTCGCGGCGGAGGCTGGTGACGGCGTCCAGGACGGTGGTGTTCGCGGTGAGGACGGGGGCCGGGTGGGCCATGTCCGCCGCGCTGCGGCCGTTGGGCTCGGTGATGGCGGCCCGTACGTGGACGATCCCCGCGATCGTGCCGTCGTCCTCGCGTACGAGGAGGCGGCTGTGGCCGCTGGCGGTGGCGGTACGGCGGATCTCGGGCGCGGTGGCGCCCGCGTCGATGGTGGTCACCCGGCCGGCGGGGACGACCAGGCGGGCCACGGTGGCCTCGCGGGCGGAGATGGCGCGCCGGAGGAGTTCGTGGTCGTGCCGGCCGATCAGGCCGAGCCGGCGGGACTCGCCGAGCAGGTGGCCGAGGCGCTGCGGGTCGGTGTGGTCCTCCAGCCCGTCGCGGGGCGTGATGCGGATCAGCCGCAGCAGGCCGTTGGTGGTGGCGTTCAGGGCGGCCAGGATCGGGCGGGATACCTTCGCGAACGCGCGGAACGGCAGCGCCAGGATCAGCGCGGAGCGCTCCGGGTGCGTGATCGCCCAGGATTTCGGCGCCATCTCGCCGATGACCATGTGCAGGAACGTGACGACGGCCAGGGCGGCGGCGAGCGCGATGGCCTTGGAGCCGGCCTCCGGTACGCCGAGGGCGTGCAGGGGAGGTTCGAGGAAGTGCTCGAACGCGGGCTCGGTCACGATCGCCAGGCCCAGCGAGCACATGGTGATGCCGAACTGGGCGCCCGCGAGCATGAGGGAGAGTTCCCGGGTGCCCGCGAGCGCGGCGGCGGCCGGGCGGCTGCCGGTGGCGGCCATCCGTTCCAGCTGGGGCCGGTTGGAGGCGACCAGGGCGAACTCGGCGGCGACGAAGAAGCCGTTGCCGACGAGGAGGAGGACGGTGATCAGCAGGGTGGTCATGACGCCTCCGCCGGGACGAGCGTCCGCAGCCGCACCTCGTCGGGGACGCGCCGGTGGACGGTGATGACCTCGAGTTCGACGCGGGAGCCGGGCAGCTCGATGGTGAGCCGGTCGGCGGGCGCCGGGAGGCGGCGGAGCCGGGCCATGATCAGGCCGCCGAGGGTGTCGTAGGCGTCGCCCTCGGGCAGCGCGAGGCCGGTGAGGCGGCTGACCTCGTCCACGCGGAGGCCGCCGTCCACGACCCAGGAGCCGTCGGCGGCGGCGGTGGGGGCGTCCTCGGCCTCGTCGGTCTCGTCGGCGATCTCGCCGACGAGTTCCTCGGCGACGTCCTCGAACGTGAGGATGCCGGCGAGGCCGCCGTACTCGTCGACGACGCAGGCGAACTCCTCGCCGGTCTCGCGCATCTGCTCGATCACGCCGTACAGCGGCTGGCTGCCGGGGACGAGCAGGGCGGGCCGGGCGATCTCGGCGAGCGGGGTCGTCTCGGCGAGGGTGTCATCGGCGACCTCGCGGGCGCCGGCGACGCCGATGACGTCGTCGACGTCCTGGCCGTACACGGGGAAGTTGGTGTGCCCGGTCTCCCGGACGAGCCCGACGAGGTCGGCGACGGTGGCGCCGCCGGGAAGGGTGCTGACCTGGGGCCGGGGCACCATGACCTCGTCGGCGGTGCGGTCGCCGAACGACAGGGCGCGGTCGAGCAGCCCGGACAGGTCGGCGGGCAGCGTCCCGGCGCTGTGCGAGCTGCTGATGATCTCGCCCAGTTCCTCCAGGGTGGCGCCGCTGTGCAGCTCCTCGACCGGTTCGACGCCGACGGCGCGCAGCAGGCGCACGGCGGAGCGGTCGAACAGCCTGATCAGCGGCCCGAAGACCGTCAGGTAGACGAGGGTGGACGCGGCCAGCGCGCGGGCGAGCGCCTCGGCGCGGGCGAGCGCCAGGTTCTTCGGGAACAGCTCGCCGAGCAGCATCTGGATGAGCGTGGCGAGGACGAAGCCGGTGGCGAGCGCGATCGCTCCGGTGGCGCCGGCGGGGACGCCCGTCAGGCGCAGGAGCGGCTCGATCAGCTCGGCGAGGGCGGGCTTGGCGATGAATCCGACCACGAGGGTGGTCATGGTGATGCCGAGCTGGGCGCCCGACAGCATGAACGACAGCCGGCCGATGACCTTCAGCGCGCGCCGGGCGGCGATGTCGCCCTGGTCGGCGGCCTGGGACAGCCGGGCCCGGTCGGCGGCGACGAAGGCGAACTCCTGGGCCACGAAGTAACCGGTGGCCGCGGTCAGGAGGAACACGGCGAGTACGCCCAGTGTCGCGGTCAGCATCGCGCACCGGGTCTATGACTGGGGTCCGGCACTGCGGACTCTCAACTCCTCTCGATAGGGGAAACCATAAATTCGCAACGTCACCTCACACCAGGTCGTTCCCGGTTGACAAGACGTCGTCCGGTGACGAACGCCTCATAACTCCCATGGGACAAACGCCGCTTGTCTGGAAAAGTGTCACCGATCACACTGGAAGCCGAGCGTGCGGTGGATCCTGGGGGTCCGGACACGCGGGAGCCCGAGGCCGACGGGGATCATGAACGCGGGGCACGACGAGTGAACGAGAGCGGCGCGGCCGCGCCCATGAGCCGTGAGGGGATCGACCACGCCCTCGGGCGGCTGCGCGACGACAAGGACCGGATCTCGGCGGCGCTGCTCGATCTGGAGGACCATGACGGCACCCGGCTGCTCAAGGGGGCCCGGCTGGCGGGCGAGACGTGGCGCCGCTGGGAGGACGCGCGGGCCCGGATCGCGCTGGTCTGGCGGCTGTACGACGCGTACCAGCGGGTCCTCGCCGAGGCGGTGGAGCTGCGCGAGCGGCACGGCCGCCCGAGCGCGGCGGTGCTGGTGGAGCTGACCGGGCTGCTGACCGGCGAGTCCGTCGAGGTCCCGGGCGGGGACATCCCGCTGGAGCGGCGGACGCTGCTCGGCGCCGCCAAGGAGCGGATCACGCTGGACGAGGCCGTCGAGCAGATGTCCGCCGGGTACGCCGCCGCGGCCGAGGTGATCGCGGCGGCGGACACCGCGTGGACGGCGCTGCTCGTCCCGCTGGAGGACGTCGAGGAGATGTGGCGGGAGACGGCCCGGCTCGTCCAGGGCCTGGACGGCGGCGCGCGCCATCCCGAACTGGACCGGCTGGGCCGGGAGCTGTCCGGTGTCGGGCAGATCGCCCGGACCGACCCGCTGTCCCTCGTCCGGGACGGGCGCGTCGACACCTCCCGGCTGGACCGGTGCCGGGAGTCGATGGCGGCGCTGCGCTCGTCCCTGGAGGAGGCCGTCCGGCTCCGGGACGGCTACGAGGAGCGGCTGGCCGCGGTGGCGGCGTCGATCGGCGAGGTGGAGGAGGCGGAGCGGCGGGCGCGCGAGGCCCGTACCGCCGCCACCGTCAAGATCGAGGCCGCGCGGCTGCCGGAGCCGCCCGCGCTGGGCACCGGGCTGCGGCACCGGCTGGCCGACCTGGACGGGCTGCGCCGCGCGGGCCGCTGGGCGGAGCTGGCGGGACGGCTGGCCGAGCTGGACCGGGCCGTCGCGGCGGCGCTGGAGCTGGCGCGCGACAGCCTGCGGCTGAGCACCGGCCTGCTCGACCGGCGCGGCGAGCTGCGCGGGCGCCTGGAGGCGTACCGTGCGAAGGCGGGCCGGCTGGGCTTCGCCGAGGACGAGCGGCTCACCGAGCTGTACGGCGCGGCGCGGAGCCTGCTGTGGTCGGCGCCGTGCGATCTGCGCCGGTCGACGGCGGCCGTGGCCGAGTACCAGCGGGCGATCCGGGCCCGGGAGGGCGCGGCGGAGATGGAGTCGGGTCGATGACGCGGTGCGCCCAGCCCGGCTGTACGGGCAGCGTCCAGGACGACGGTTTCTGCGACATGTGCGGGATGGCGCCCGCGCCGGCGTCCGCGGCGGGCTCGATGCCCGGCTCGGCGCCGCCGGAGGAGGCGTCGGTCTCCCCGACGGCGCCCGCCGAGATGTCCTCGGGCCCCTCGGGGTCTGCGGGCTCAGCGGGGTCGGGGCCCTCGTCCGGCTCGTCCGGCCGGACGGCGACGCGGGGCAGCGCGGGATCGGGATCGGGCGGCTCGACGCGGCGCGGGATGCTCGGCGCCGGGCTCGTGGAGGTGCCGCCCGTCCCGTACCGCGACCCCGCCGACGCGGTCATGGAGCGGCCGCAGGTCCCCGAGAGCCGCCGGTACTGCAGCCGCTGCGGCGAGCCGGTCGGCCGCGGCAGGGAGGGGCGGCCGGGGCGTACCGAGGGGTTCTGCCGCAGCTGCGGGCACCCGTTCTCGTTCACGCCGAAGCTGGAGAAGGGCGAGCTGCTCGGCGGCCAGTACGAGGTGCTCGGCTGCCTGGCGCACGGCGGGCTCGGCTGGGTCTACCTGGCCCGCGACCACAACGTCAGCGGCCGGTGGGTGGTCCTCAAGGGCCTGCTCGACACCGGCGACGCCGACTCGCTGGCCGCCGCGACCGCCGAGCGGGCGTTCCTGGCGGAGGTCGAGCACCCCAACATCGTCAAGATCTACAACTTCGTCCGGCACGGCGGCTCCGGCTACATCGTCATGGAGTACGTCGGCGGCGAGTCCCTCAAGGACATCCTGCTGCGCCGCCGCAAGGAGGCCGGGGAGAACGAGTCGCTGCCGCTCGGCCAGGTGATCGCGTACGGCCTGGAGGTGCTGCGCGCGCTCGGCTACCTGCACGCGCAGGGCCTGCTGTACTGCGACTTCAAGCCCGACAACGCGATCCAGTCCGAGGAGCAGCTGAAGCTGATCGACCTCGGCGGGGTGCGGCGCGCGTTCGACTCCGGCAGCCCGATCTTCGGTACGCCCGGCTACCAGGCGCCGGAGATCGCCGACCAGGGCCCGTCGGTCACCTCCGACCTGTACACGGTGGGCCGCACGCTGGCCGTGCTGAGCTTCCCGTTCCGCGGCTACACCGGCCGCCACCTGCGCAGCCTGCCGCCGCGCGAGGAGGTGCCGCTGCTCGTCCGGTACGAGTCGTACTACCGCCTGCTGCGCCGCGCGACGCACATGGACCCGGCCCGCCGCTTCCAGAGCGCCGCCGAGATGGCCGAGCAGCTCACCGGCGTGCTGCGCGAGGTCCTGTCGGCCGACGACGGGCGGCCCCGGCCCGCGCCGTCCGCGCTGTTCGGGCCGGAGCGCGACGCCGCCGGCACCGACGTCGTCCCGCTCGCGCCCGGGTCCGGCACGGCCGACGGGGCGCGTCCCGTCCTCGCTCCGCTGGCCCCGGGCGCGGCGGCCGCCGCGCTGCCCGCACCGCTGGTGGAGACCGCGGACCCGGCCGCGGGCTTCCTGGCCGGGCTCACCGCCGGAGACCCCGCGGGGCTGGCCGCCGCGCTCGGCTCCACCGCGCTGAAGTCGGCCGAGATCAGCCTGGCGCTGGCCCGCGCCCGGATCGAGCTGGGCGAGCCGGACGCGGCCGCCGGCATCCTCGACGAGATCGCGGCCGAGCGCCCGGACGACTGGCGCGTCGACTGGTACCGGGGCGCCGCCGCGCTCGCCGCCGGCCGGTACCCCGACGCCATCGCGATCTTCGACGATCTGTACGACCTGATGCCGGGCGAGCAGTCGCCCAAGCTGGCGCTCGCGTTCGCGTTCGAGTGCGCGGGCAGGACCGCCGACGCCGACCGCTACTACGAGACGGTGCGGCGCACCGACCCGACGTTCGTGAGCGCCGCGTTCGGGCTGGCCCGCGTGCGGCTGGCGGTACGCGACCGGGACGGCGCGCGGGAGGCGCTCGACACCGTCCCGCTGGTCTCCCGCCACTACGTCGCCGCGCAGCTCGCGACCGTCGCCGCGGCCGTGCGCGGCCGGCGGCCGGAGGAGCTGGACGCGGGCACGCTCACGGGCGCGGGCGGCCGGCTGGACGGCCTGCTGCTGGACACCGAGCGCTACAGCACGTTCGCCGCCGAGGTCCTGGAGGCCGGGCTCGGCTGGCTGGGGTCGTCCCCGCCCGACCCCACCGGCGGGGACCTGCTCGGCACGCCGCTGTCCGAACCGCCGCTGCGGCGCAGGCTGGAGGAGACCTACCGGCTGCTGGCCAAGCTCGCCGGGTGGCCCGCCGACCGGCACGCCCTCGTCATCAGAGCCAACGCCGTACGGCCGAGGACGCTGTTCTGACGATGGGCGGCCACGGATCCGAGCGCGCCGGCGACGGCAGGGACGGGGAGGCGGCCGCCCTCTGCCCCGCCTGCGGCGAGCCGCTGGAACCGTACGACCGCTTCTGCGAGGCGTGCGGACGCGCCGCCCGCGCCGACGACGGCGGGCACGTCGAGACGGAGCTGCCGGGCCGGGCCGCCGGGGTGAGCGACACCGGGCTGGCCCGCGACCGCAACGAGGACGCGCTCGCCATGGCCGCCGTCCCCCGCACGCGCACGGTCTGCGCGGTCGTCTGCGACGGCGTCGCGGCCGCGCCCGGCTCCGACCGCGCCGCCCGGGTCGCCGCCGACACGGGCACGGCGGCGCTGGTCGAGCGGCTGGAGGCGGGGGACGGGCCGGAGAAGGCGACCCGCGCGGCGCTCGACCGGGCGAGCCGCGCCGTCGCCGACCTCGCCGCCGGCCACCGCAACCCGCCCGCCTGCACGTACGTGTCGGCGGTCGTCGAGCCGCGGTCGGTCACGGTGGGCTGGGTCGGCGACAGCCGCGCGTACTGGATCTCCTGCCGCGGCGACCGCGGCTCCCTGCTGCTGACGAGAGACGACTCCTGGGCCGACCTGATGATCTCCCGGCGCGCGATGAGCGAGCCGGCCGCCCGCGCCGACCCGCGGGCGCACCTGCTGACCGGCTGGCTCGGCTCGGCCGCCGCCGCGTTCGCGCCGCACGCCGCGACGTTCCGGCCGAAGGGGCCGGGCGCGGTGCTGGTGTGCAGCGACGGCCTCTGGAACCACCTGCCGGACGCCGCCACGCTGGAGGAGGCCGCGCGCGCCGCCGCCGGCCGCGACGACGGGCTGCTGGACGTGGCGCGCGGGCTCGTCCAGGCGGCCCTCGACGGCGGCGGCCACGACAACGTCACGGTCGCGCTGATCCCCTATCCGCCACTGCCGTACCCGCCGCTCCCGCCGCGTTCCACCGACCCCGACCCACCGGACGAACCCCCGAGGGAGCCCCTCAGATGAGCGACCTTCCCGAGTTCAGCATCCGCGTCGACCACAACCCCTACCTCCCCGCGGGCGGCCGGGAGACGCACGCCATCGTCACCGTCACGGCGGCTGGCACCGGGACCGACGCCGGGACGGACGCCTCCGTCCCCGCGTCCCCCGCCACGGAGGCGGCCGAGGTGATCATCATCGACGCCTCCGGCTCGATGTCGTACTCCGGCAAGATGGCCGCCGCCAAGCGGGCCGCGAAGGCCGCGCTGAACGTGCTGCGCGACGGCGTCCGGTTCGCGGTCGTCGCGGGCGCCAACCAGCCGCGCATGATCTACCCGAAGGGCCGCCGGCTCGTCGCGGCGGACGCCTCGACCCGGCGCGCCGCCGCCGACGCCGTCTCCCGGCTGGACGCCGCGGGCGGCACCGCGATCGGCTCCTGGCTGCGGCTGGCCGACGAGCTGTTCGCCGGCCACCAGGACGCCGTACGGCACGCGATCCTGCTCACCGACGGCAAGAACCAACACGAGACCGAGGCCGAACTCGACGCCGCCCTCGCCCAGTGCTCGGGGAACTTCGTGTGCGACTCGCGCGGCGTCGGCACCGACTGGAACGTGGCGGAGCTGCGCAAGATCTCCTCGGCGCTGCTGGGGACGTTCCTGGACGTGCCGGACCCCAAGGACCTGGAGGCCGACTTCCGCGAGATGACCGCGGCGGCGATGGGCAAGCGGGTCACCGACGTGGTGCTGCGGGTCTGGACGCCGCAGCACGCCGAGCTGCGCTTCCTCAAGCAGATGGTCCCGGTCGTGGAGGACCTCACCGGCCGCCGCACCGGCACCGGCATGATCGGCGACTATCCGGTGGGCGCCTGGGGGAACGAGGAGCGCGAGTACCACCTGTGCGTCGAGGTGCCCGCCGGCGACATCGGCCGGCAGATGCGGGCCGCCTGGGTGAAGGTGGTCCTGCCGGGCGGCGCGGGCGAACCGGCCGAACGGGAGCTGGCCGCGGGCAACGTCCTGATCGAGTGGACCGACGACGAGGCCAAGTCCACCCGCATCAACGCGCGCGTCGCGCACCACACCGGCCAGTCGGAGCTGGCCGACGCCATCCAGGAGGGGCTGGAGGCGCGCCGCGCGGGGGACGAGGAGACCGCGACGGCCCGGCTGGGGCGCGCCGTGGTTCTCGCGGGCGAGGTGGGGAACGAGCAGATCGCCGGGCTGCTGGACCGGGTCGTGGAGGTCGTGGACGAGGGGTCGGGGACCGTACGGCTGCGGCAGGACGTCTCCAAGGCCGACGAGATGTCGCTCGACACCCGTTCGGTACGGACCGTGCGGACACTCGACCGTGGCGGGCAGGACGGCCATCCGCGCACCCGCGCCACGCGTCCCACAGCCGGAGAGGAGGCGTGAGGCGATGGCGATCTGCCCGTCCGGCCACACGTCCGGGTCGGACGACTTCTGCGACACCTGCGGCGTCCTGATCCCGGGCGCGCCGCGCCAGAGCCTCGGCCTGGCGGATCCGGACCCGGCGTCGGGACCGGCGTCACGCGAGGCGGGGGAGGCCGAGGAGGCCGAGGCGTGCCCGATGTGCGGCACGCCCCGTTCCGGACGGTTCTGCGAGGTGGACGCGTACGACTTCGAGACCGGCACCGTGAGCAGCACCGCGCAGTTCTTCGCCGAACCGCTCCAGCCCGAGCAGCCCCGATCCCAGCCGTCCCGGCCGTCCCGGCCTGAGGCGCCGCCGCCCCGGGCCCCCGAAGGCGCCGCGTGGACGGCGGTCATCACCGCCGACCGCGCCTACTACGAGTCGGTGATCGCGATGGGCGGCCCGGACGCCGCGTCGATCGCGTTCCCGCCGTACTGCCCGGAGCGCCGCGTCGCGCTGGCCGGCGGGCAGGTCAGGATCGGCCGCCGGAGCGCCTCGCGCGGCATCGAGCCGGAGATCGACCTGAGCGTCCCGCCCGAGGACCCCGGCGTCTCGCACCTGCACGCGGTGCTGCTCGCCCGCCCGGACGGGACGTGGGAGCTGGTCGACCCGGGCTCCATGAACGGCACCACGCTGAACGGCGGCGGCAAGCCCGTCGACGTCAACGTCCCGGTCCCGGTGGGCGACGGCGACCGGATCCACGTCGGCGCCTGGACGACGATCACGCTCTCCAGCCGGAGGCCGGAATGACGCGGACCGTCCCGCCGAAGAAGGAGGCGGCCGGGCCCGCCGTCGCGAAGCCCGCCGAGGCGCACCCCGCCGAGGTACGGCCGGACGAGGCCGCGCCGGGCGCGGTCGCGCGGTTCGTCCGGGGCCGCTGGCTGGGCACCGTCCCGGGGCGGATCAGGCTGCACGCGGTGCTCGCGCTCGGCGCCGTCGGCGTCCTGCTGCTGCTCCTCGCCGCGACGGTCGGGAACGCCCGGGACGCCGTGCGCACCATCGGCCACGACGCGGGCCCGCAGGTCGTGGCCACCGGGAACCTGTACTTCGCGCTCAGCGACATGGACGCCCACGTGGCCGACGTCCTGCTCATCGGCCGCGAGCACGGCCTCGGCATCGGCCGCGACGAGTCGCTGCGGCAGTACGAGACGCGCCGCGACGAGGCGGGCCAGGCGGCGATCGAGGCGGCGCAGCTGGCCGGGCAGGACGCCGACCGGCAGAAGACCGTGCGGGAGGTCCTCCAGGCGCTCGGCCGCTACGACCGGCTCGTCGGTGAGGCGCTGCTGCTGAGCCGCCAGTCCGGCCATGCCGCCGGGGAGACCCCCAAGCCGGTGATCGACGCGTACCGGCAGGCCACCGACCTGATGCGGATGGAGCTGCTGCCCCGCGCGTACAACCTCACGCTCGACAGCGGCGCCACCGTCCGGCAGGAGTACGAGGAGAAGCGCGGCGCCGTCCAGGCGGGCCGGGCGTGGGTGGTGCTGGCGGGCGTCGCCGCGCTGGCGGTCCTGCTCGCGGCGCAGCTCTACCTCGCCCGCACGTTCCGCCGGGCGGTCAACCCGGCGCTGGCGCTGGCGACCGCCGGGACGCTGCTGCTCCTCGGCGCCGCCGTCGGCATGCTGAACGGGCAGCTCGACCATCTGAGGAAGGCCAAGGAGGACGGCTTCGACTCCGTCCTGACGCTGTCCCGGATCCGGGCGATCAGCCACAGCGCGTTCGCCGACGAGAGCCGCTACCTGCTCGATCCCGAGCGCGCCGACACCTACGAGCAGAACTTCCTCGACAAGGCCCTGGCGATCGCCTACGTGGACCCGGGCGAGTCGCGGCCGCTGAACCTGGACACCTACTACGCGCTGATCGGCCGGACCGCCGCCGAGTACCCGTCCGCGTCGGGCGACACGCGCTTCCTGGGGCTGTTCGCCACGGAGGCGGCGAAGGCGGACGAGGCCGGCGCCGAGCCGCGGCTGGCGGCGGTGCTGCGGGCGTACGCGCGGGTCATGGACGGCGACCGGCGGATGCGGGAGCTGGCGACCGGCGACCGCCGGGACGAGGCGATCGCGCTGCGGATGCGGCGCGAGTCCGGCGGCGCGATCGCCGAGTTCGAACGGTACGACGCCGGCCTGGTCGGGCTGGCGACCCTGCACCGGCAGCGGTTCCAGGACGCGATCGGGTCCGCCGACGGCGGGCTGCGCGGCTGGGGGGCGCTGCCGCCGGCCGCCGGCGCGGTGCTGGCGGCGCTGATCCTGGCCGGGGTCCGCCCCCGGCTGGCCGAGTTCCGGTGAGCCGGATGGGCCGGGCGGGCCGCGCCGGGGAACGGCCCGGCATCCGAGAAGGGGACGGCTGAACATGCGCATCTTCCGGGGCGCCGCGGCGGCGGCCGCGCTGGCCGCCGCGGCCGGATCGGCGGCCGCCTGCGGGCTGGGCGCCGGCGAGGAGTCGGTCGCGCGCAAGGAGTCGCTGGTGATCGGCGTGAAGGCCGACCAGCCGGGGCTCGGGCTCAGGGCGAAGGACGGCACGTACGCCGGGTTCGACGTGGACGTGGCCCGCTACGTCGCGGGCCGGCTGGGCGTCCCGCCGGGACGGGTCACGTTCCGGACCACGCCGTCGTCGATCCGGGAGAAGGCCCTCGCGGACGGCGACGTGGACCTGATCTTCGCCACGTACTCGATCACCGCCCGGCGCAAGGAGGCGGTGACGTTCGGCGGGCCGTACTACGTGCCGCACCAGGACACGCTGGTGCGCGAGGACGACTCCTCGATCCGGAACGTGCGCGACCTCAAGGGCAAGCGGCTGTGCGAGGTGGCCGGGTCCAACTCCTGGCGGCGGGTGGTCGAGGAGCGGGAGATCGCCGCGACCCGGGTCAAGGCGCCCACCTACAGCGCGTGCATGGACCTGCTGGCGGCGCGGAGGATCGACGCGGTCTCGACCGACGACCTGATCCTGGCGGGGTTCGCGGCGGGCCGCCAGGTCAAGATCATCAACGCGCCGTTCACCGACGAGAAGTACGGCGTCGGCATCCGCAAGGGCGATCTGGAGGGCTGCGAGACGGTCAACCGGGCGATCACCCGGATGTACCAGGACGGCACCGCGGCCCGGCTCCTGACCAAGTGGTTCAAGGAGTCCGGGCTGAAGCTGGCGACGAGCGTCCCGCAGTTCGAGGGCTGCTCCTGAGCGCGGTACGGCCTCAGGGCGACGTGGTGGACGGGAGCGCGCCGATCGCCTCGCGCAGCGTGTCGTAGATCGGGATGAACTCGTCCACCGCGGTGATCCGGAAGACCCGGCGCACCCGCGGCGGCAGCGCCACCAGGGCGATCATCGTGCCGCGCTCCAGCGCGTTCCGGTTGGCCGACACGATCGAGTTGAGCCCGGTGGAGTCGCAGAACGTGACCTGCCGCATGTCGACGACCATCGGTCCGCCCGCCTCCAGGACCTCCGACATCGTCTCCTCGAAGCGTTCGCGGGACACGACGTCGATCTCGCCGCGCACCCGCACCACGGTGCAGCGGTCCTGCCGCAGAAGGGAAACGTCGAAATCCATTGGGCAACCTCCCCGCCCCGAGTATGAGAGCACCCGTGACCCGCCCGCACGGTCCCGATCGCGCACTCCCGTGGCCGCCGAACCGGCCCGTCCGGTGTGGGGCCTCATCGCCCCGTACGTTCCCGACCGTAACCGATCCCCCGCCGTGGCCGGACCGCCCGGCTCCTGGGAATCCACTGAAAAAGCTACTGCACAGAAACCTACTTTGCAGTAAGGAATGGTCCCGGATTGGATCAAGGGTCCAATGCGGGCCGGGTTACGGTGCCCCCTTACCAGCGTGGTACACATCACCTTGACGCTTCCGTGACCTGCGGCGGAGCCGTACACTGCCCTTCTGGCACCGGGAAAGGGCGCCGGTGACCATGGCCCGGAACGGCGCAGACGTTACAGTGGCGGTGCCGAATTCTGGAGGCTGGGTGTTCTACACGTTCATGTCGCGCGTCGTGGCCCCGATCCTGCGACTGCTTTTCCGGCCGCGGATCGAGGGCCTGGAGAACGTCCCGCTCTACGGGCCGCTCATCGTGGCCAGCAACCACCTGTCCTTCATCGACAGCTTCATCATCCCGCTGTCGATCCCGCGCCCGGTGACCTACGTCGCCAAGGCCAGCTACTTCGAGGGCAAGGGGCTCAAGGGCCGGTTCGTCCGCTGGTTCATGACCACGCTCGGGCACGTCCCGATCAAGCGCGGCGCCGGCCGGGCCGCCATGGGCGCGCTGGAGCAGGGCCGCGACGTCCTCGCGAACGCCGGCGCGTTCGCGATCTACCCGGAGGGCACCCGCTCCCCGGACGGCCGCCTCTACCGGGGCCGCACCGGCGTGGGCTGGCTCGTGCTGGCGTCCGGCGCCCGCGTCCTGCCGGTCTCCCTGGAGGGCACCGAGAAGATCCAGCCGCTCGGCGCCTCCAGGCCGCGCGTGCTGGGCCCGCGGCCCACCGTGCGGATCGGCCCCCCGATGGACTTCACCCACTACCGCGACCTCCCGCCGGCCAAGGCGCGCCGCGCCATCACCGACGAGATCGTGGAGACCATCCAGAAGCTGGGCGGCCTCGACTACACCGGCACCTACAACGACCGGGCCGACGCCGCCGGCAAGTGACCCCGGCCTAGCGCGGGGGGCGGGCGGGACGGGCGAGGCGGTACGCCCGCATGCTCCCGCGATGCCGGAGACCTGCGCCCCGATCGGCGGCCGGGCTCGATGAAAGGGCGTGTCGCCGAAGGGGGATCCCGGCCGTCCGCCCCTAGTGTCACCAGGCATGGCGCACAGGCTCGTACGGACAGCGATGATCATGACGGCGGCCGCCGCCTGCGCGGGCGCGTGCGGCGGCGGGGGCGCGGACGGCGCCAAGACCCAGCAGGTGAAGTCCACGGGACGGGCCGCGCTGGCCGGTACCGCGTACACCTCCGCCCAGCTCCAGCAGGCGCTGCTCGCCCAGCCGGCCGGCTACAAGCGGGTCGGCGAGGTCGACGCCGGCGAGTACGGCGCGCTCAAGGCCGTCCAGAACTTCGAGCAGCTGCACCGCCAGGTCACGCTCGACAAGCCCGACTGCGCCGGCGCCGCGGGCGGCACCCCCGGCGGGAAGGCGCTGGACAAGACCGCGCCCGCGGCGATCGCCACGTACGGCAAGAGCAGCGGGCAGACCATCACCGAGACGCTGATGTCGATGCCGGCCGAGGCGGCCGAGCAGCACGTCAAGGCCAAGGTGCCGGCGGCGTGCGGCACGTTCAAGACCAAGGTCGGCGGCAAGTGGTCCGAGCACCGCGTGGTCGAGTCGCCGTCCGCCGCCATCGGCGACGGGTCCCGCACGGTCGGGATCTCGACGCGGTCCGGCGCCTCCCGGGTGAAGACCTGGTACGTCGTCGTCCAGGGCCGCCGCTACCTCGCGACCGTCAGCCTCATCGGCCCGAACGTCACCCGCGCGGAGGCCGAGCAGATCGCCCGCCAGGCCGACGCGCAGGCGCGCCGCGTCCTGCCCTGACGGGGCACTCGCGGCCGGTATCCCCGAACGGATACCGTTCCCCTTACTTGACGATGTGAGCGAGTGGGGGAGCCCTTGATCGGCAAAGAGGGCCGGGTCACCGGCAGGATCGGTCCCGGTCTGGTCGGAGAGGTGATGATCCCGGTCCGCGGCGGGGTGGAGGCGTTCTACGCGCACCCGTCGGACCCGCGCGACGAGTTCACCCCTGGGACGATCGTGGTGGTGGTCGAGTACCACCCGCCCCGGACCGTGTACGTCGCCCAGGCGCTGGGCTGAATCGGCGCCGGGCTGGATCCGGCCACGGGAAATTAGCGGCGCTAAGGGAACCCGGCGGGCATCGGGCGCATCATAGGAGGGACGCCGACCGTTGGCGTCCCGATCCGGCGGCGTGCGAGCGCCGGACCGGCCCCCCAGCCCAGAGGAGGCCGCATGCCCGTTGTCGGAGTCGCGATCGCGGTGGTCGTCGCCCTGATCGTGCTGATCATCCTGTTCAAGATGGTCTGGCGGGTGGCCGAACCCAACGAGGCGCTGATCATCTCGGGGCTGGGCGCCAAGTCGAAGCCGCTCGACGGCGTCGACAGCCTGGGCTTCAAGATCGTGACCGGCAAGGGGACCGCGGTGCTGCCCGGTTTCCAGGTCGCCCGCCGGCTGCACCTCGACAGCCGGTCCGGCAACCTCGAGGTCAACTGCGTCACCCAGCAGGGCATCCCGGTCAAGGTCCGCGGCGTGGTCATCTACAAGGTCGGCGACGACTTCATCTCCATCGCCAACGCCGCCCGCCGCTTCCTGGAGCAGCAGAGCTCCATGGACGGCGCCATCCACGAGCTGTTCACCGGCCACCTGCGCTCGATCATCGGCAACCTGACCGTCGAGGACCTGATCCTCAACCGCGAGCGGCTGACCAGCGAGACGCGCAGCTCCGCCGCCGACGAGATGAGCAAGCTCGGCCTGGTCGTCGACTCCCTCCAGATCCAGGAGATCGACGACGAGACCGGCTACATCGTCAACCTGGGCCGCCCGCACGCCGCGAAGGTCGCCGCCGCGGCCCGCATCGCCGAGGCCGAGCGCAACCAGGAGGCCACCCGGCGCGAGCAGGAGACCGAGCGGGAGAACGCCGCCGTCATCCGGGACACCGAGATCAAGAAGGCCGAGTACGACGGCCAGGTGAAGCAGGCCGAGCAGCAGGCCCGCCAGGAGGTCATCCAGCGCGAGACCCGCAACGCCGAGCTGGAGGCCGAGCGCACCGAGCGGCAGCTGGAGAGCCAGGTCCGCAAGCCCGCCGACGCCAAGGCGTACGAGCAGGTCAAGCTGGCCGAGGCCGAGCGCGAGGAGCGCATCGCCTACGCCCAGGCCGCGGCCACCGAGGTGCAGCTCAAGGCGCAGCGCGAGTCCGAGGCCATCCGGCTGCTCGGTGAGGCCGAGGCGGACGCCACCAAGCGCAAGGGCCTGGCCGAGGCCGAGGCGATCAAGGCTCGCGCCCAGGCGCTGGCCGAGAACCAGGAGGCGGTCATCGCCCAGCAGCTCGCCGAGAACTGGGCCGAGATCGTCGAGGCGGGCGCCGGCGTCTTCGGCAACGTCGACAACATGGTCGTCCTGAACGGCGCCCAGGGCGTCGAGGAGATGCTGGCCAAGGCGCTCACCCTGGGCGGCACCGGGCTCGGCCTGGCGCGCCAGCTGCTGGCCGGCCAGGCGGGCGTGCAGCCCGCCAAGCCCGCCAACGGCAAGCCCGCGGACGCGGCGGCCGCCGCCACCGGCTCCGTCCCGGTCAGCGCGCCCGCCCCGCCCAAGCCCGACACCGACTGACCGTCCCGTACGCGCGGACCGCCCGCCCCGGACAGGCTCCGGGGCGGGCGGTCCGCGTTATGGAAGTCGAAGGCGGCGTCCCCCCATATGGTTGGGAGCATGTCCGTGCCCCGGCTCGCCGTCTCCGTCGATCTCGTCGTCCTCACCGTCCGGGAGCAGCGGCTCAGCGCGCTGATGTGGCGCCGCGACCGGCCGCCGTACGACGGGTGCTGGTCGCTGCCCGGCGGCTTCATCCAGCTGGACGAGGACCTCCCCGTGGCCGCGTCCCGGCTGATGGCGGAGCGGGCCGGGCTGGCGGACGTGCGGATCCACCTGGAGCAGCTCGCGACGTTCGGCTATCCGGACCGGGACCCGCGGCAGCGGGTGGTGAGCGTGGCCTACCTGGGCCTGGCGCCGGACCTGCCGGCGTCCAGCCGGGCGCAGGTGCTGTGGACGGCCGTGGACGAGCTGACGCGCGGCGGATCGGCGTTCGACCACCGGCGGATCCTGTGCGACGGGGTGGAGCGGGCGCGGGCGAAGCTGGAGTACACGTCGCTGGCGGCGGCGTTCTGCCCGCCCGAGTTCACGGTGGCCGAGCTGCGCCGGGTGTACGAGATCGTGTGGGGCACGGAGCTGGACCCGCGGAACTTCCACCGGAAGGTCACGGGAGCGGACGGCTTCCTGGTCCCGACGGGCCGCACGACGACGCGGGACGGCGGCCGCCCGGCCCGCCTGTACACCCGCGGAGACGCCGAGCAGCTGCGGCCCCCGATGCTCCGCCCGCGTACCGGCGCCCGCTCCTGACCCGCCGCCGGAGGCCGCTTGAACCGGTGGACGGAAATCTTGACCGGAGCCGTGTCCCGGCTGGTCGGCGCATCGTTTTCGGATTGCTAGCTTGGTGTCCCATGGATGGCGAATTGTCCGAAGAGCTGGGGCTGCTCGTCCGTGACATCGGCGACGCCGGGGTGGAGGAGATGGCCGGATCGCCGGCGCTGGCGGCGGCCGTCGACCAGCACGCGGCGGCGGTCCGCGACGCCGTCGCGGGCCCGGACGGCGGCCGGCCCGAGACGGACGCGCTGATGGACTACCTGCACTCGTTCGCCGAGGACGCCTTCCGGCGCGGCTGGTGGCCGGACAGCACGCACGACTGGGAGTTCGTCCGGATCGTCACCGTCTGCTGGATGCTGCGCCAGGACCCCTCGCCGTCGTCCTGACCGGGCGGGACTCCGTAGGCTGGGGAGCACACCCGAAGAACGAGGAGGACGACGGTGTCCGAAGCAACCACCCCCCGCTTCCGCTCCGTGCTCGACCGCTTCCAGGCCTACAAGCCCGGCAAGGTCGTGGTCTCGCCCGAGGGCCGCTCGTTCAAGCTGTCGTCGAACGAGTCGCCGCTGGGGCCCCTGCCCTCCGTCCTGGACGCCATCACCGAGGCCGCCCAGCGCGTCAACCGCTACCCCGACAACACCTGCGCGGCGCTCATCGAGGCGATCTCCGCGCGGTTCGGGGTCCCCGCCGACCACATCGCGGTGGGCTGCGGGTCGGTCGGCGTGACGCAGATGCTGCTGGAGGCCGTGGCCGAGCCCGGCGCCGAGGTGCTGTACGCGTGGCGCTCGTTCGAGGCGTACCCGGTCCTGGTGGCGCTCTCCGGGGCCACCGGCGTGCAGGTTCCGCTCACCGACGAGACGCACGACCTGGACGCGATGGCGGACGCGATCACCGACCGGACCCGGCTGATCTTCGTCTGCAACCCGAACAACCCGACCGGCACCGTCGTCCGCCGCGCCGAGCTGGAGCGCTTCCTCGACCGGGTGCCAGCCGACTGCCTGGTCGTGCTGGACGAGGCGTACCGCGAGTACATCCGCGACGCCGACGTCCCCGACGGGCTCACCCTCTACCCCGACCGCCCGAACCTGGTCGTCCTGCGGACGTTCTCCAAGGCGTACGGGCTCGCCGGCCTCCGCGCCGGCTTCCTGGTCGGCCACCCCGTCGTGGCCGAGGCGATCCGCAAGACCTACCTCCCGTTCAGCGTCAACTCCCTCGTGCAGGCGGCGGCGGTCGCCTCGCTGGCCGCCGAGGACGAGCTGCTCGCCCGCGTGGAGGGCACGGTGAAGGAGCGCGAGCGGGTCCGCGACGCGCTGCTGGCCGACGGCTGGACGGTGCCGCCGACCGAGGCGAACTTCGTCTGGCTGCGGCTGGGCGAGCGCACGATGGAGTTCTCCGCCGCCTGCGACGCGCAGGGCGTCAGCGTCCGGCCGTTCGACGGCGAGGGAGCGCGCGTCTCGATCGGCTCCCCCGAGGAGAACGAGGCGTTCCTGGCCGTGGCCAGGGCGTTCCCGCACCGCCGCTGACGTCAGCCGGTCCCGCTCCCGCCGGTCCCGCCGCCCGGGTCTCCGGTCCCCGGGTCGCCCGTCCCCGGGTCCCCGGTTCCGGGATCGCCTGTTCCCGGGTCGCCGGTGCCGGGGTCGCCGGTGCCCGGATCCCCGGTGCCCGGATCGCCCGTGCCCGGATCCTCCGTCCCCGGGTCGGGGTCGGGCGTGCCGGGCCGGGTCGGGCCGGACCCGGGCCGGGTGGGCCTGCTCGGCCCGGTGGTCTCCGGCGCCGGCGCGGTCGCCCGCGGCGCGGCGGGCGGCGGCGCGGCGTCCTCGGCGGCCGGCGGGGCCGACGTCCCGGGCGTGGTGCTCGGCGCCGGTTCCGGGCCCGGCGAGAGCCGCAGCAGCGCCGGCGCGTGCCGGCGGATCGGCTCGTACCCGACGATGGCGGAGACGGCGGCTCCGGCGCCCAGCACGACGGCGGCGGCGCCCGCCGCGGCGGCGACGCGCATGCGGTCGGTGGTCTTCTGCTCCATGCCCTGCCCCCAGGGCCCAGGCCGGTGAGAGCTTCACCGGTTTCCCTCGGAGAGTAGGACGGGCGCCGCCGCGCGCGCGTTGGCCCGTGGCCGGGTCCGGCCGCCCTGAGGCGAGCTGGGACGGGCTGCGCGCCTCCCCGGGCCGGTCGGTGCCCGGGGCCGGGCGTCAGGTGCCGGCCTTGGGGCCCAGCTTCTCCACGATCAGCCGGTAGAGCTGGCGCGGCCGGCCGGGCTGCGGCGTCCGGTTCGGCGGCAGCGGCCAGGCGAGGCCCTCCTCGACCAGGGTGCGCAGCAGGCGCCGGGCGGTGCGCGGCGTCACGCCGAGCATCTTACCGGCGTTCTCCGCGTCCACGATCAGCGGCTGCTCCTGGTCGCCGAGCTTGTCGGCGAGCCGGGCGAGGATCTCCAGACCCTTCGGCTTGGCCTGCGGCTGCGCGCGTGGCGGCGTGCGGGGAGCCGGCACGAGCGCGCGGCCGTCGCGGTCGAGCGCGAAGCCCTGGGCGCGCTGGGAGCTCTGCGAGCGGGCCAGCGCGGCGCGGGCGTGGGTCTCGGCCTCGTGCGCCGTACGGCCCATCCCGATGCCGACCTCGATCGCCAGCCCCAGCTCCTCGCGGACCCGTTCGACGAACGGCGGCGTCCGGAACCCCTCGGTGCCGGCGGTGACCGAGCCGCGGGTCGCGATGACCAGGTAGCTGTGGTCGTCCAGCGGCCACACGGAGGCGTTCATCCGGTGCGCCTCCTGGAGCAGCACCCGGTGCAGCGCCAGCTTGAGCTCGTCGCGCCAGTAGCGCGGCGTGACGCGGCGCGGGGTCTCGCGCAGCGTCGGGACGTCCACCAGGACGACGACGAGCTGCGACTCCTCCAGCCGGTGGTGGGCGCCCAGCAGCGCCGCGGTCTGCAGCGAGCTGCGGATCGCCGCGCCGGTCGGCCGGACCCTTATGGTCGGCACCCCGGCCATCTCCATCCGCTCGGCCGTGGCGTGCACGCACGTCATCGCGACGGTGGTCGCGCCGCGGCGCCACAGCCGCTCGTGGAACGCGGCCAGCGTGCCCGGCCCGGCGGCCTCCTCGCGCAGGTGGACCTGCTCGGTTCCGAGGCTGATCTCGGCGTACGCCTCCTCGACCTCGGCGCGGCCGAGCACGTCGATGCTCACCCGGCCCGGATCGAAGCGCTCGTCCAGGGAGGCCCGCAGCAGCGCGCCTTGGAGGGCGGCGCCGTTCAGCGGCACGTACGTGGCCGGCATCGTCAGCACCCCGGCCTTGCGGGCGAAGTCGTACGGGACCGGGCTGGCGAACAGGCACACGTCCACCCCGGAGCCCAGCCGTACGACCTTGTCGGCCGCCTCCTGCTCGTCGCGGTACGCGGCGGCCACCAGCCGGCTCGGTACCGGTGTGGGGCCGTGCCCCATCAGCATGACCCGCTCGACCAGGTCGTGCGGGCCGACCACGCCGATCGTGAGATCGGGGGTCACCGACCCCGTCCTGGTGGTCGTCATAGGTGATCGCTCGCTTCCCGACCAGCCTCGTGTGGGGGGCCCTGCCCCGGCCATGCGTTCGCGCACGCTCCGCCCAACGGTTGACTCATGGCTTGTCGCCCCTGCCTTCTGACCCTGCACCGCAACCCCGCGATTCGTTCCCTCAGTGGGCAGATCGGGTCAGGGCGACGATGTGTGACGCCCAGACGCGAAATCGAATCAAGAGTGCGGCGAAAAAGTAACCTACGCGACCCCCTAGTCAGTAATTTGTCACCAATCGGTCAGTCTTGATCCTGCATCTTCGGACGTCCGAAGTTGAAAAACAAGACCCGAAATCACCGCGAGACGCCTCCCGAGGCACTGATGCGCACTGAAGAGACCCCTGCGGTGTCCGATCGGTTTACGCCGGGGCCGAAATGCGACCGACCTGTCTCCGCAGCTCAGGTGAAGACGAGTGATCCGCCGCCCGCACCGGCCTTCGCGCCGTTTCGGCCGGTCACGCGTTCGCCGAGGTCGCCCGCCGTTCCGGGGTACGGCGCGCGGGGCCCGGAACGACCGGGCCGGAATGTCCAGGTCCGGCCAGCGGAAAGGCCCGCGGCCCGGTCCAGGACGGACCGGGCCGCGGGCCCAGGCGTCAGGCGCCTGTCAGGAATCCGTGTAAGAAATCCAGTCAGAGCGTCCCGCGGGGGCGGACCGCGGCCTCCGGGCCCCGCCCGGCGGAACGGCTCAGAAGGTCTCGCGGATGATCTCCGCGCCCAGCTGGGAGAGCCGCTCGGCGGTGTGCGCGTGACCGCGGTCGAGGTAGTAGGCCGAGGTGATCGTGGTCTCGCCCTCGGCGGCCAGCCCGGCCAGCACCAGCGCGCTGCCGCAGCGCAGGTCGTGGGCCTCCACCTCGGCGCCGCGCAGCGCGTTCGGGCCGTTGACCTTGGCGCGGTTGCCGTTCACCTCGATGTCGGCGCCCATCTTCATGAGCTCGTCGGCCAGCTTGAACCGGCCGTCGAAGATCCGCTCGTAGATGTAGGACGGGCCGTCCGCCAGGCAGGACAGCGCCATGATCGGCGACTGGAGGTCGGTGGCGAAGCCCGGGTACTCGTCGGTGATCACGTTGATCGGGCGCAGCGCGCGCTCGCGCCGCACCTGGAGGACGGCGCCCTGCTGGTGGAACTCCAGCCCCATCTGCTCCAGCTTGTCGGCGGCCACGCCCAGGTGCTCCAGGTTGGCGCCCACGAGGTGCAGGTCCCCGCCGGTGATCGCGGCGGCCATCACGAACACGCCGGTGTCGATCCGGTCCGGCATGACGGTGTGCTCGACCGCCGACAGCTCGTCCACGCCCTCGACGGTGATGAAGCCGGTACCGCCGCCGGTGATCCGCGCGCCCATCGCCTGGAGCAGCGCGATGTTGTCGAGGACCTCGGGCTCCAGCGCGGCGTTCTTGATCAGCGTGGTGCCGCGGGCGAGCGCCGCCGCCATGATCAGGTTCTCGGTGCCGGTGTGCGACGGGGTGTCGCAGTAGAGCGTGCCGCCGCGCAGGTCGCCGGCCTTGATGTGGATCTGGCCGTTGCCGTTGTCGCCCATCTGCTCGGTGACGGTCGCGCCGAGCCGCTTGAAGCCGTTGTAGTGGAAGTCCAGGTTCCGGCTGCCCAGGTTGCAGCCGCCGACGCCCTCGATCACCGCCTCGCCGAGCCGGTGCAGCAGCGCCGGCACGAACAGGAACGAGCCGCGGAAGCGCGCGGCGATGTCGGCCGGCAGGACCGGGCTGTCGAGCGTGGAGGCGTCGATCACGAGCGTCCGCTCGGCCTCGTGCAGCTCGGCCTTGGCCCCGATGGCCCGGGCCAGCTCGACGGCGCGCCGGACGTCCTCGATGATCGGGACGTTGCGCAGCACCGTCCGCCCCTTGGCCGCCATCAGCGAGGCACCGATCATGGGCAGGACCGCGTTCTTGGCCCCCTGGATGAAAACGGTGCCGTTCAGCTGCCGGCCGCCGCGCACGCGGTACCGAACGTCGTGGCCCATGCTCATGCCGTATGACTCCTTAGCTGCGGAAACGGTCCTGAAAAAAGATCAACTGGACTGTGCATGCCCCGTACGGGCGGGTGTGACCCGTCCGAACCGACCGGCGGGCCGTCGCTGGGCCGGACGTGCCGACGACATCCCCTCATTGCACAACGCGTCCCCAGTAAACCACCGTGAACGAGGTGGGAAGTGCTGAGCGCGCCGGTCGTTCCAGCCCGGTCTCTATGACCGTGCAAAGCCCCCGGAAGTTCGCGTTCTCCCGGACTTCTCACAGCAATCCGGTGTGAACCGCGCCGCACCCTACCGTTTCCGCCGGCGTAACCTCAGTCGAACTTGTGCCCCGTGATGCGTTCGTACGCTTCGACGTACTTCGCGCGGGTCCGTTCGACGATCTCGGCCGGGAGCGGCGGCGGGGCCTCGCCGGAGGCGCGGTCCCAGCCGGACTCCGGGGACACCAGCCAGTCGCGGACGAACTGCTTGTCGAACGAGGGCTGCGCGCGTCCCGGCTCCCACCCGTCCAGGGGCCAGAAGCGGGACGAGTCGGGCGTCAGCACCTCGTCGGCGAGCACCAGCCCGCCGTCCGCCGTCCGGCCCAGCTCGATCTTGGTGTCGGCGACGATGATGCCGCGCTCGCGGGCCAGCTCGGCGCCGCGCCGGTAGACGGCCAGCGTCACCTCGCGCAGCCGGGCCGCGAGATCGGCGCCGACCGCCGACTCGACCTCGGCGAACGTCATCGGCTCGTCGTGGTCGCCGACCGCCGCCTTGGTGGTCGGGGTGAAGATCGGCTCGGGCAGCCGGGAGCCGTCCACCAGGCCGGCGGGCAGCGGGACGCCGCAGACCGAGCCCGCGTTCGCGTACTCCTTCAGCCCCGAGCCGGTCAGGTAGCCGCGCGCCACGCACTCGACCGGGACCATGTCGAGCCGCCGCGCCACCATGGCGCGGCCGGCCCATTCGGCGGGCGCGCCCGACGGCAGGTCGGTGGACACGATGTGGTTGGGCAGCAGGTCGGAGAGCCGCTCGAACCACCACAGCGACAGCTGGGTCAGGATGCGTCCCTTGTCCGGGATCGGCGTGTCCAGCACGTAGTCGTACGCCGAGATCGTGTCCCTGGCGACCATCAGGAGCTCGCCGCCGGGCAGCTCGTACAGGTCGCGGACCTTCCCGCTGTGCAGGTGCTTCATCGGGTGTCTAAGCCTCTTCCACGATTTCCACGGGGTCGCCGGCCGACAGCGGCCCGGTCGTGCGGGGAACGGCGTTCACGCCGAAGCGCAGCCCCCTGTCGATCATCCGGTACGAGGCGAGCGTCCGCAGCGGCTCGCGGCCCCGCTCCGCCGTCTCCTGGTCGGTGGTGGTGATCACGCACCGGGCGCAGGACTTGACCACCTCGACCACCGTCCCGCCGATCCGCAGCAGCCGGACCCGGTCCTCGCCGTACGCGCCGAGCCCCTCGACGACGAGGTTGGGCCGGAAGCGGTTCATCGGCAGCGGGACGTCCAGGCGGGAGTTCAGGTCGGCCAGCGACTCGGCGGAGACCACCAGCAACGGGTAGCCGTCGGCGAACGCGACCTCCCCGCCGCCGCGCGAGGTGGCGCGGGTGCCGGTGAAGCGCACCAGCCGGCAGTCCGCGCCGAGGAACTCGGAGAACCAGCCGGCCGCCTCGTCGCCCTGGTCGACCCCCCGGCACTCCGACCTGTGCACAACCACGTCCAGCACCGGGCCGTCCGCCACGGGCTTGTGGACGAACGACGCCGACCCCGGCACCTCCACGACCAGCACCTCGCCGTCGTACGCGGGCCGCAGCAGCGCCATCCGGGCGTGGTCGCGCTGGCTCAGGAACCGGCCCCCGGGGCCGGCGAGCATGAACTCGCGGTCGTACCGCAGCCCGGACGCCAGCAGCTCCGCCGTGCGCAGCGGCGTCCCGGCGGCGCTCTTGAACGGGTAGACGGTGAGCTCGGTCAGCCTCGGGGTCATCCGGCGTCCTCCCAGCGGGCTACGTCAGGGCGGCCAGGCGCTCGAAGACCGGGCCGAGCCGCTCCACGAACCGCTCGGGGCGGCAGACGGCGTCCAGCCGGTCCTCGTCCAGGCCCAGCCCCGCCTCGGCGGCGTGCTTGCGCAGAGTCTCCCGGAACGGCTCGCCGGTCCGCCATGTCTCCATGGCGGCCTTCTGGACGAGCGGGTACGCCTCGTCGTCGCGGGACATCCCGGCCTCGACCAGCTCCAGCAGCACGGTCGAGGTGTAGATGAGCCCGCCGGTGGACTCCAGGTTCGCCGTCATCCGGTCGGCGTCCACCACCAGGCCGGACATCAGCCGGTTGGTGAGGTTCAGCATGTAGTCGAGCGCGATGGACGCGTCCGGCAGCGCGATCCGCTCGGTGGAGGAGTGCGAGATGTCGCGCTCGTGCCAGAGCGGGATGCCCTCCAGGACCGGGACGATCTGCGCCCGCACGATCCGCGCCATCCCGGCCAGCCGCTCGGAGATGATCGGGTTCTTCTTGTGCGGCATGGCGGAGGAGCCCTTCTGCCCCTTGCCGAACGGCTCCCACAGCTCGCGCACCTCAGTGCGCTGCCCGTGCCGCACCTCCAGCGCGATCGCCTCGCACACCGTCGCCATGATCGCCAGGGCGGACACCCACTCGCTGATGCCGTCCCGGATGACCACCTGGGTGGACACGTCCGCGCCGCGCAGCCCGAGCTCCGCCGCCACGTGGGCCTCGATCGCCGGGTCGATGTTGCTGTACGTGCCGACCGCGCCGGAGATCGCCATCACTCCGACGGCCTCGCGGGCGCGCCGCAGCCGGTCCCGGGAGCGGGCCATCGCGAACGCGAAGTCGGCGACCCGGTGCCCCCACACGTCCGGCTCGCCGTGGATGCCGTGCGTCCGCCCGACCCGCAGCGTGGCCTTGTGCTCCAGGGCGTGGTCGCGCAGCGTCGCGACCAGCGCGTCCGCCTTGGCCAGCAGGATGTCGGTGGCCTCGACGAGCTGGAGGGCCAGCGCCGTGTCGAGCAGGTCGGACGAGGTCATGCCGAAGTGGACGTACCGCGCCGCCTCCCGCGGCTCGGTGTTGTCCGCCCAGGCCGACAGGAACGCGATCACGTCGTGCTGGGTGACCGCCTCGATCTCGTGCACCGCCTCCGGCGTGGGCGGCGGCGCGTTGCGAACGGGCTCCACCACCTCCGCCGGGATCGTGCCGGCCGCGGCGTGGGCCTCGACCACGAGGGTCTCGACCTTGCACCACAGCTCGTACTTGTGCGCGTCGCTCCAGACGCGTCCCATCTCCGGAAGGGTGTACCGCTCAATCACGGAACGATTCTTCCAGGTCGGCTCGCATGCCCGCGCCCCGGCCCGCCGCCCGGCGGCCCGGGGCGCGGCCGCGGTCAGCCCTGGGACGCGGTCAGCGCGATGTCGGTGCGGTGGTGCGAGCCGCGCAGCGTGATCCGGCTCACGGCCTCGTACGCGGCGGCCCGCGCGGCGGCCAGGTCGGGGCCGGAGCCGACGACGTTCAGCACGCGACCGCCGTTCGCGACCAGGTTGCCGTCCGCGTCGCGCTTGGTGCCGGCGTGCAGGACGTACGCGCCGGGCACCTCGTCCGCCGCGTCCAGGCCCTCGATGACGTCGCCCTTGACCGGGGACGCCGGGTAGTCCTCCGCGGCGATCACGACGGTCACGGCGGCGCCCTCGTGCCATTCGGGACGGAAGTCGGGGTCCAGCCCGCCGATCGCGCACGCCTGGAGCAGGGAGGCGAGCGGCGTGGCGAGCCGGTCCAGCACGACCTGCGTCTCCGGGTCGCCGAAGCGCGCGTTGAACTCGACCACGCGCACGCCCTTGGGGGTCAGCGCGAGGCCCGCGTACAGGACGCCCACGTACGGCGTGTTCCGGCGGCGCAGCTCGTCCACGGCCGGCTGGACGACCGTGGCCATGACCTCGTCCACCAGGCCGGGCGGCGCCCACGGGAGCGGCGTGTACGCGCCCATCCCGCCGGTGTTGGGGCCCTCGCCGCCGTCGTACGCGCGCTTGAAGTCCTGCGCGGGCAGCAGCGGGACGGCCGAGTTGCCGTCGCAGAGCGCGAACAGCGACACCTCCGGGCCGTCGAGGTACTCCTCGATGACGACGCGGCCGCAGGCGGCGGCGTGCTCGGCCGCCTCGGCGCGGTCACCGGTCACCACCACGCCCTTGCCGGCGGCGAGCCCGTCGTCCTTCACCACGTAGGGCGGGCCGAACGCGTCCAGCGCCTCCTGCACCTCGGCGTCGGTCTCGCAGACCCGCGCGGCGGCGGTCGGGACGTTCGCCGCGCCCATGATGTCCTTGGCGAACGCCTTGGAGCCCTCGATGGTGGCGGCCTCGCGGTCGGGGCCGAAGCAGGGGATGCCGGCCCGGCCCAGGGCGTCGGCGACGCCCTCCATCAGCGGTGCCTCCGGGCCGACCACGACCAGCTCGGCGCGCAGCCGCCCGGCGAGCTCGACCACGGCGGTCGGATCGGCCGGATCCAGCGCGTGGTTCTCGGCGATCGGCGCCGTTCCCGGGTTGCCGGGGGCGCAGTGCAGGGCGGTGACGGCGGGGTCGCGGTGCAGCGCGCGGGCGAGCGCGTGCTCGCGGCCGCCGGATCCAAGGACGAGTACTCGCACGCCGGGAGCCTATCCGGCCGGGCGGGGCCGCCGCCCGGAGGCGGGGTGACCGCCGCCACACCCGCCCCCGGTGAACTTCCGCCGCGGCCCGGACGTCCTCATTCACGGTTCGCTTTTGTGGCCGGCTGGTAAGCTGCACCCGGCCCTGGCCCGGAGGCGGGCCGCCGCCGAGGAGCGAAGGGAGGTGGTCGGGATGAGTCCTGGTGATCCTTGCAGTACGCCGGAGATCCCTCACAGTCCGAGCCGGACTGTCCATCCGTCCGCCTCTATCCGGCGCCCGGCCGACGCATCTCGCGCGCTCCCCGCTCTAGGCTCCCCGTTCTAGCCCTGGGGTCGAGCGCGCCCTGACGTGCGTGTCCGGCCGGCGGGTTAGGAGCCGCACCATGGCCATGACACGAGTTCGCCCGGGCCGCGCGACCAGGTCGCTGTTCAAGTCGCTGGGCCGCCCGAGCGCTTCACCGTCCGTACTGCGCCGCCGCGACACCGCCGTCATCGACTGGGCCGCGTACATCGACGGCCACCGCGTCTGCACCGACACCGTCGAGGACGCCGTCCGGATGGTCCGCGACGGCGAGCTGACCCCGGCCGAGAAGGACGCCAGCGCCGGGTTCGTCTGGGTCGGCCTGCACGAGCCGTCCTCGACCGAGCTGACCGAGCTGGCCGAGGTCTTCGGCCTGCACCCGCTGGCGGTGGAGGACGCCATCCACGCCCACCAGCGGCCGAAGCTGGAGCGGTACGACGACGTCAACTTCTTCGTGATGAAGACCGTCGGGTACGTGCGCAAGGAGCCGGAGGCCCCCGAGGTCGTCGAGACCGGCGAGCTGATGATCTTCGTCGGGCCGGACTTCGTGGTGACCGTGCGGCACGGCGCGCACGGCGAGCTGGCCTCGGTCCGCGGCCGGCTGGAGCGCGACCCCGGCCGGCTCGCCCTCGGCCCGGCCGCCGTGGTGCACGCCATCACCGACCGGGTGGTGGACGGGTACGTGGGCGTCGCCGACGCCGTCCAGGAGGACATCGACGAGGTCGAGGAGGCGGTGTTCTCGCCGGAGCGGACGGACGAGTCGCGCCGCATCTACCGGCTCAAGCGCGAGGTCATCCAGCTCAAGCGCGCGGTGGGGCCGCTGGCCGGGCCGCTGCGCAACCTCGGCGGGCGGCGGTTCGTCCCGGCCGAGATCAAGGAGTACCTGCGCGACGTCGAGGACCACCTGACCCGCGTCCGCGAGCAGGTCGAGTCGTACGACGAGCTGCTCAACCCGATCCTCCAGGCGCACATGACGCAGGTCACCGTCGCCGACAACAAGGACATGCGGAAGATCTCGGCCTGGGGCGCCCTGTTCATGGTCCCCACCGCGATCGCCGGGATCTACGGGATGAACTTCACGTTCATGCCCGAGACCCAGTGGAAGTTCGGCTACCCGATGGTGCTGGGCCTCATCGCGACGGCCTGTTTCTGCCTCTACCGCGGCTTCCGCCGCAACGGCTGGCTCTAGCCGGCGGGCCGGCCGCTAGCCCACCGGGAGCGCGTCCGGGTACTGCTCCGGCACGGGCAGCCCGTGCTCGGCGAGGACGCGGCGCAGCCGGTCGGGGTAGTCGGTGACGATCGCGTCGACTCCGTAGCCGACGAACCGGTCCATCTCGGCGGGCTCGTTCAGCGTCCACACCGCGACCGGGAGGGCGAGGCCCTGGGCGCGCTCGACCAGCTCGGGGGTCGCCATCGCCATCTCCGGCGACAGCGCGGTGGCGCCGATGTCGAGCGCGGCGCCGGCCGGGTCCTTGTGGTCGAGCCCGGCCAGCCAGCGCGTGCCCGCCACGGCCGTCGCGCGCTCCACCAGCGCGACGCGGCCCGCCTCCGGCGCGTACCGGCGGGCCTCCACCAGCACCCGCCAGTCGAACGCCAGCAGCCGGGCCCGCGCGGTCAGCCCGAACGCGGCCAGCACCTCGGCGACCGCCGCCGTGAACCGGGTGACCTCGGCGTCGGGCCATCCCGGGTCGGTCTTGAGCTCGACCGCCGGCGCCACCCCGGGGAAGGCGCTGAGCAGCGCGCACGCCTCCGCGAGCGTAGGCAGCGACGTGCCGGGCAGCGGCAGCTGGGTGAGCACGAACGGGTCGTCGTCGCGGCCGGGCCGCCGCGTGCCGGCGTCCACGGTCCGGATCTGCGCCAGCGTCAGCTCGCGCAGCGCCTTCCCGACGTACGGGAACCGCGGGTCGCCGGGCAGCGCCGGGCCGGTGTCGGTGGTCGTGAGCGGCGAGAGCACCTGGTCGTGGTGGAGGACCACGACGTCGTCGGCGCTGAGGCCCACGTCGAACTCGATCGCGTGGACGCCCAGCGCCAGCGCGTGGGCGAGTCCGGGCAGGGTGTTCTCCGGCCGGAGACCCCGTGCCCCCCGGTGTCCGTGCAGCTCGACGGTGCCCCCGGTGAAAGTCACGGCTGGAACGCTACAGCCGCCCGCGGAACGACTCGTGACCGACCGGTGAGATTCCGCCGAACGTTCGGGACACCGGCCACCAAAGGTGGACATCGCGCCCGTGGATGTTGCCGTCTCGTTAGACGAGCGAGCGCAGGGACAGCGTCTGGTCGCGGCCCGGGCCGACGCCGATCGCCGAGATCTGCGCCCCCGACATCTCCTCGATCGCGCGGACGTAGCGCTGCGCGTTCTTGGGGAGGTCGTCGAACGTCTTGGCGCCGGTGATGTCCTCCTGCCAGCCGTCCAGGTACTCCAGGATCGGCTTGGCGTGGTGGAACTCGGTCTGCGAGGCCGGCAGCTCGTCCACGCGCCGGCCGTCCACGTCGTACGCGACGCAGACCGGCACCCGCTCCAGGCCGGACAGCACGTCCAGCTTGGTGAGGAAGTAGTCGGTGATGCCGTTGACCCGGGTGGCGTAGCGGGCGATCACCGCGTCGAACCAGCCGCAGCGGCGGTCGCGGCCGGTGGTGACGCCGTACTCGCCGCCGGTCTTGCGCAGGAACTCGCCCCACTCGTCCAGCAGCTCGGTCGGGAACGGGCCCGAGCCGACGCGGGTGGTGTACGCCTTGAGGATCCCGATCACCCTGGTGATCCGCGTGGGGCCGACCCCGGAGCCCGCGCAGGCGCCGCCCGCGGTGGGGCTCGACGAGGTCACGAACGGGTACGTGCCGTGGTCGATGTCCAGGAGCGTGCCCTGGGCGCCTTCCAGGAGCACCACCTTGTCGTCCTCGAGCGCCTTGTTGATGACGAGGGTGGTGTCGGCGACGTACGGGCGCAGCCGCTCGCCGTACTCCAGGTACTCCTGGACGATCGGGCCGGTGTCGATCCGGCGCCGGTTGTAGACCTTGGTGAGGACCTGGTTCTTCTCGCGCAGCGCCAGGTCGAGCTTCTGGGTGAGGATGTTGGCGTCGAACAGGTCCTGGACCCGGACGCCCATCCGGTTGATCTTGTCGGCGTAGGTCGGGCCGATGCCGCGGCCGGTGGTGCCGATCCGGGCCTTGCCGAGGTACCGCTCGGTGACCTTGTCCAGCGCCCGGTGGTGCGGCATGATCAGGTGCGCGTTGGCGGAGATCAGCAGCCGCTCGCAGCCGATCCCGCGCTCCTTGAGCCCGTCGATCTCCTGCAGCAGCACCGACGGGTCGATGACCACGCCGTTCCCGATCACCGGCACCACGTCCGGGGAGAGCACTCCCGAGGGCAGCAGGTGCAGGGCATAGCTCTTGTCGCCGATGACCACCGTGTGGCCGGCGTTGTTGCCGCCCTGGTAGCGGACGACGTAGTCGACGTCTCCCCCCAGCAGGTCGGTGGCCTTGCCCTTCCCCTCGTCCCCCCACTGAGCCCCGACCAGAACGATCGCCGGCATGCCGATTCACCCTTCCCACGACGAAGGCCCCTGATCGCAAGCGCGAAGGGGCCTCTTGCGATCGAATCGTACCCGCACCGGGCCGCCAAGGAAACCGGGAGGCCGCCGCGCCGCTGGTCAGGCCGCCGGTCCCGGTGCGGATCCGGCCGTCCGGCGCGGCCAGTAGTCCTCGGCGAAGAGGCGGGCGACCAGCTGCCCGCGGCTGGACACGCGGGTCTTGGCGAAGACCGTCTTGATGTGGTCGCGCACGGTGTGCGGTGAGATGACCAGGTCGGCGGCGATCTCGCCGGTGGACAGCCCGCGCGCCACCAGCTGGGTGATCTCCAGCTCGCGGGGCGACAGCCCGTACGCCTCGGCGATGACCGGCGCCATGTCGGAGCCGGCGGCGGGCTGGATCACCATCGCGGTGGGGCCGGGCGCGCCCTCCGGCCCGTCCAGGCAGGACGCGTGGCAGACGAGCCAGCGGCCGTCCCGGGTACGGATCCGCACCCGGGCGGCCCCGCGGTCGCGCCCGGCCGCGACGGCGCGCGCCTGGGCGGCCGTTCCGGTGAGCCACACCGGCAGCGCCGGGCCGAGCGGCGACGGCCTGGACGGCCCGTCCGGGAGCCGGCCGAGGTACGCGCGGGCCGCGTCGTTGATCGAGAGGGGCGTCCCGGCGGGGTCGAAGAGGATCAGCCCGGGTTCCGGCGTCCCCGCGTCCCCCACCGGCTGGACGGGCCGCGCCAGCGCCCGCAGGCGGTCGGCCAGCGGCGCCGACAGGCTCGCGAGGAGGGACACGTCGGCGGCGCCGAAGGGCGCGCCACCCTTCTCGCGGAAGAGGCTCACCACCCCCCACGGCCGGCCGCCCGCCCGCAGCACGGCCCGCAGCTCGTCGCCCACGCCCTGCCGCCCGAGGAGCTTGCGGTACTGGGCGCTGCGCGCGGGCAGGTCGTCCGTGCTCGCCCGCAGGCCCGCCGCCGGGACCGCCGCGCGGGCCAGCTCCCGGAACGGGATGACGCTCTCCTCCAGGAGCGCGCACTCCCAGTACGCGAAGCAGTCGTCGCCGCGGCCCAGGTTCTCGACCCGCATCGGCGCGGTGATCAGCCCGGTCTCGGGGTCGGTCGCCGACCACGCCGCCGCCTGGAAGTCCACCAGCCGCCGCAGCCGCGCCGACGCCGCCGCGAACACCCCGCCCGCGTCCCGCGCGCGCCCGGCCCGCTCCAGCACGGCGCGCCTGCCCCGTTCGTCGATCACCCGGCCCAGTCTGCCCGGCGGGCTCCCGCGCCGTACCCCCTCAATCGAGGGGATGCGAGGGCGCGGCGCCCCTCGGCCGGGGGATGGGAGGACGGGCGGCCGGGCGGCGAGGCTCGGCCCCATGGAAATCGCGATCATCGGGGCCGGGGCCGCCGCCGTCGGGCTGCTGGACGCCCTGTCCGCCGGGGCCGCCGCGGCGGTCACCGTGTTCGACCCCGCGCCGCTGCCGTGGCGCGGCCGCCCCTACCAGCCGGATCTGGAGTCGGTGCTCGTCAACGCACCGCCGGAGATCATGTCCATCCGGGCCGGAGACCCGGCGCACTACGCCCGCTGGCTCGCCGGACACGGGTCCGCGTTCGACACGTACACGGACCCGGGGCTGGGCCGCCCGCTGCTGCCGCGCGGGCTGTACGGCCGGTACCTGGAGGACGCGGCGCGGGCGGCGCTCGGCCGGTTCCGGGACGCCAGGGTCGTACGGGCCGCCGTGCTGGGCGTCGCGGAGGAGGGGGGCCGCCTGGTCCTGGAGACGGAGTCGGCGTCCTGCACCGCCGACCAGGTCGTCCTGTGCGTGGGCGGTGGCACGCCCCACGACCACTACGGCCTCGCGGGCGCGCCCGGCTTCGTGGCCGACCCGTACCCGCTTGAACGGACGCTCGCGCGGGTCCCCTCCAACAGGGACGTCGTCGTGATCGGCACCGGCCTGACCGCCGTCGACATCGCCGTGTCGCTCGCGGCGCGCGGGCACGCGGGGCGCGTCGCCCTGGCCTCGCGCGGGGGCGCCCTCCCGTTCGTCTGGCAGCGGCCGGCCGCGGCCGAACCGCGCCATCTGACCGCCGACCGGCTGCGCGCGCTCGACGGCCCCGTGACGCTCGGCGCGCTGGCCGGGCTGATCCGCGCCGAGCTGGCGGAGCACGGGGAGGACTGGGACGCGCTGGCCGCCCGTATCGCCGCCGCCATGGCGGAGGATCCCGTCCGGAACCTCCGCGAGCAGCTCGCCGATGTGGACACGCCGCTGATGGGCCGCCGGATCGTCCAGGTGGCGGCGCACACGCTCGGGCCGGTCGCCTGGCGGCTGCTGGCCGAGCGGGAGCGGGAGCGGGCGCGCGCGGAGCTCTTCCGTACGGTCACCGCCGTGGCGTCGCCGATGGTGCCGCGCAACGCCGCCGTGCTGCTGGATCTCTTCGACTCGGGACGGCTGGAGGTCCTCGCGGGCCTCGCCGGGATCGAGCGGGACGGGGGCGGGTTCCGGGTGGCGCACGCGCGGGGCGTCCGTACCGCCGATGTGGTGATCAACGCGGTGAACCCGCCGCCGCGGTCGGTCCCCAGGGCCGCGGAGCCCCTGGTCGCCTCGCTGCTCGCCGCGGGCGCCGCCCGGCATCCGGACGGCGGCCTCGCGGCCGATCCGGGGACCGGCCGGCTGCTCCTCGGCGGGCGGCCCGACCCGCGCCTGTATCTGGTGGGGGACCCGGCGGGCCGTTCATCACGTCGGGCGTCCCCGGCGTGGCCGCCCAGGCGGCACGGACCGCCCGGTCGATCGCCGCCGGAGCGGGCCGTGCCCTGGTCTAGCGTGCGGGCCCGTCAGCCGCCGTTGCCGTTGAGGACGTCGGCGGCGGTGGGGCTGCTGTCGCGCAGGAAGGCCTTGCAGCGCTCGGCCTCGTGGTCCTCGCCGATCGCGGCGGCGGCGCGGCCGAGGGCGTGCAGGGCGCGCAGGAAGCCGCGGTTGGGCTCGTGCTCCCACGGCACCGGCCCCTGACCCTTCCAGCCCGCCCGGCGCAGCTGGTCGAGCGCGCGGTGGTAGCCGGTGCGCGCGTACGCGTACGACTCGATCACGCTGCCGGCGGTGAAGGCGCGATCCGCCAGCGCGGCCCACGCGCCCGGGTACTCCGGGTGGCGGGCGGCCACCTCGACCGGGTCGACGCCGCCGTCGAGGGCCGCGCGGGCCTCGGCGTTGTCCGGCAGTTCGGTCGGGGGCGGGCCGCCGAGCAGGTTCTGGGTCATGCGGGTCATCGTAAGTGGGCCCGCCGGACGCGGCTCAACCCGGGTCCCGCGGCGCGGGACCGGTGGTGCGGGTCACGTCCCGATCATGCCGCCGGGAGCGGAAGCGGCAGGTCGTAGTGGGCGGCGCCGTCCCGGGTGCGGGGGCGCGCGGCGGGCCAGGTCTGCCGGATCGCCAGCATCGCCTCCCGGTTCTCCAGGATCACGTCCGCGTCGAAGCCGGTGATGCCGCGCCGCTGGGCCAGCGCCGCCAGGTACGCGACCAGCCGGCGGCCGAGGCCGTGCCGCTGCCAGGGGTCGGCGACCAGGACGGCCAGGTCGGCGCGGCAGGGGCGCGCGCGGTCGCGGACGTAGTGCGCGAGGCCGATCATCTCGCCGTCCAGCAGCGCGACCATCGCCTCACGGTCCCAGTGGTCGAGCGCGGCCAGCTGCGCCGCGTACGTGTCGGGGATGCGCGGCGTGCCGGCGAAGAAGCGGGTGTAGAGGGACTTCCTGGAGAGCCGCCCCGACATGCGGCGGAGCCGGTCGCCGTCGCCGATGCCGTACGGGCGGAAGCGGACGTCGGTGAGCAGGATCAGCCCGGACAGGGAGGCGGGGACGGCGTCGGCCCCTTCGAGTTGTTTCATGCAACTCATTGGACCGCAGCAAGTTGCGTGAAGCAACTACCTACGGGGTCACGTCGCGGCCGAACCCGGCCCTGGCCGGCCCTCCACGTCGTTCGGCTCCAGGTGCCGGCCGCAGTGGTCGCAGGTCAGCCGCTCGGTGATCAGGCCGGGGCAGCCGGCGTGGCCGACCAGGACGGGCGGGCCGGCGGGGGCGTAGTGCCGGTCGCCCCACTTCAGCAGCGTCATGATGACCGGCCACAGCTCGACGCCCTTGCGGGTGAGCCGGTACTCGAACCGGTCGGGACGCTCCTGGTAGCGCACGCGGCGCAGGATGCCCTCCTCGCAGAGCCGGGAGAGCCGGTCGGTCAGCACGTTGCGGGCCACGCCCAGCTCGTCCTGGAAGTCGTCGAACCGGCGCACGCCGTCGAACGCGCTGCGGATCACCAGCAGCGTCCAGCGATCACCGACGACCTCCAGCGAGCGGGCGATCGAGCAGTTCTGGGAATCGTAAGTGCGGGGCAGCGCCACGCACGCGAGGTTACCCGGGTTGTGTGAAGAAACGAACCGCCCCGGTCCCGCGCGGGACCGGGGCGGCTGCGGCCGAGGGCGCGCGGCCTACTTCAGCTTCTTGCCGGCCGACAGCAGGCTCTCGCACGCCTCGACGATGCGGGCGGCCATGTTCGCCTCGGCGGCCTTGCCGTACGAGCGCGGGTCGTACTGCTTCTTGTTGCCGACCTCGCCGTCGACCTTCAGCACGCCGTCGTAGTTGCGGAACATGTGCTCGGCGATCGGGCGGGTGAAGGCGTACTGCGTGTCGGTGTCGATGTTCATCTTGATGACGCCGTACGACACCGCCTCGCGGATCTCCTCCAGCGTGGAGCCCGAGCCGCCGTGGAACACCAGGTCGAACGGCTTGTCCTTGCCGTACTCGGCGCCGACCGCGTCCTGGATGCCCTTGAGCACCTCGGGACGCAGCTTGACCGCGCCCGGCTTGTAGACGCCGTGCACGTTGCCGAACGTCGCGGCCAGGATGTAGCGGCCCTTCTCGCCCACGCCGACGGCCTTGGCGGTCTCCAGCGCGTCGCCATTGGTGGTGTAGAGCTTCTCGTTGATCTCGTTGGCGACGCCGTCCTCCTCGCCGCCGACGACGCCGATCTCCATCTCCATGATGATGTTCGCCTTGGCGCACTGCTCCAGCAGCTCGGCGGCGATCTGCAGGTTCTCGTGCAGCTCGACGGCAGAGCCGTCCCACATGTGCGACTGGAACAGCGGCTGCTCGCCGCGCTTCACCCGCTCCTGGGACAGCTTGATCAGCGGCCGCATGAAGCCGTCGAGCTTGTCCTTGGGGCAGTGGTCGGTGTGCAGGGCGATGTTGACCGGGTACTTGTCGGCCACCACGCGGGCGTACTCGGCCAGCGCGACCGAGCCCACCACCATGTCCTTGACCGCGGCGCCGGACAGGTACTCGGCGCCGCCGGTGGAGACCTGGATGATGCCGTCGCTCTCGGCGTCGGCGAAGCCGCGCAGCGCCGCGTTCAGCGTCTGGCTCGACGTCACGTTGATCGCGGGGTAGGCGAACCCGTCCTGCTTGGCACGGTCGAGCATCTCCGCGTAGACCTCGGGCGTCGCGATGGGCATGTCAGCGTCCTTTCTTACGCAGCGGTGCCGCCGGCGTCCGGCCGGGCGGTGCGCCCCGCGGGGTGCGCGGGGTCCGGGCAGGGCATGCCGTCCAGGGGCCAGTATCTCGGATTTCCCCCGGAGGGTGCCCGCCCAGCCCCCCCGGCAAGCGCGCGCCTCCGGCGGGGCCGCCGCTGTACGGGCCTGAGCGGCGCGCCACGGCGCGAACGCCCCCGGCATACGCGGGCGTACTGGATCGTTCCGCCGAGGGGCGGAGAAAGGCGTACAACTCCGTGCCGGGTCTGGCCGGGGGCGGCCGGTGACGCAGGCGACCGAAGTGGGCGAAGGGCCCGGGATTATCTCATGGGGCGCCGCGTGCCCGGACCGCGGGCGCATCCGGCGAGTACTCTCGCAGGGTGGATCTGGCGCTCGTACCGCTCGACGCCACCGAGTGGCTGCACCCGGCGGCGTGGCTGCGGCTGTTCGGCACGTTCGCGACGATCGGCGTGCTCGTCATCATCTTCGCCGAGACCGGGCTGCTCTTCGGCTGCGTCCTGCCGGGCGACTCGCTGCTGTTCACCGCGGGGATCCTCACCGCCGTCACGACCGTCGACGGCCAGGAGTTCGAGCCGCTGTCGCTGCCCTGGCTGCTGATCGGCGGCCCGATCGCCGCGATCCTGGGCGCGCAGCTCGGCCACTGGATCGGCGCCAGGTACGGCCGCCGGATCTTCGACCGCCCCGACTCCCGGATCTTCCGGCAGGAGTGGGTCCGCAAGGCCGAGCATCATTTCGAGCGCTTCGGCCCGGCCAACGCCGTCGTGGTCGCCCGCTTCATCCCGATCGTCCGGACGTTCCTCAACCCGCTCGCCGGGATCTGCGGCATGGACGCCCGCAGGTTCCTCCTCTGGAACGTCGTCGGCGCCGTGATCTGGACGGACTCCCTGTTCCTGCTCGGCCACTACCTCGGCGCGACGGTCCCGAACATCGAGTCGTACATCCTGCCCGGGGTGGCGGTCGTCCTGGTCCTGTGCGCCGTTCCGATGGTCCGCGAGATGCGCCGCGGGCGCCGCCGGGCGGGCAACGGTACGAATAAGAATGCCTCTGAAGAGTCACGTCCGTCGCTCAGCGGTGACAGTTATCGCTAACCTCCCCATGTGGGACGTCATCGGTCGGACCCAAGGGGTCTCGCGCGCATCCTCATCGCGGTCGTAGCCGTGATGCTCGCATTAGCGCTTCTGGTCGTGGGCGGCATGGCGCTGGTGAACGCGCTGACCGGCAGTTCGTCCAAGGATCCCGGCTCGGCGGCGCCTCCGGCCGCCTCCGAGTCGGGCGACTCCGGGGCGTCGGCCGGCACGCCCGCGGCGCCGCGGACGTCCCGCCCGGCACAGAGCCCCGCGGCCGCGCAGACGCCGCTGGTCATCCGCGTGACGGGCGCGCCCACGCAGGTGTACGTGCGCGGCACCACCAGCGGCGACGTCTTCCATTCGGGCGTCCTCGGCACCGGGGAGGCCCGCAAGTACGACCAGGTCCCCCTGTCCGTCGTCGCCGTCAACGGCGGCTCGGTGGAGGTGACCATCTACGGGGAGGTTCAGGAGCGCAAGCCGTCCGGGACCCGCGGCGAATGGTTCGTCCCCGAACGCTGACCGCGTCAGGCCACGCCGAGATCGGCCACGGTGTACGGATGCCGGTACACCAGGCCCTCCTCGGCGATCCGCGCGGCGGCCCCCCGCTCCACGATCGTCGCCACCCCGACGACCTCCGCCCCCGCCTCGCGCAGCGCCTCCACCGCCGTCAGCACCGAGCCGCCGGTCGTGGAGGTGTCCTCGACCGCGAGCACCCGGCGCCCGGCGACGTCCGGCCCCTCGATCCGGCGCTGCAGGCCGTGCGCCTTGCCGGCCTTGCGCACCACGAACGCGTCCAGCGCCCGCCCGCGCGCGGCCGCCGCGTGCAGCATCGCCGTCGCGACCGGGTCGGCCCCCAGCGTGAGCCCGCCCACGGCCTCGTAGTCGAGGTCCGCGGTGGCGTCCAGCATCACCCGTCCCACCAGCGGCGCCGCGGCCGCGTCCAGCGTCACCCGGCGCAGGTCGACGTACCAGGACGCCCGCTTCCCGGACGACAGCACGAAGTCGCCGTGCACGACGGCCTTCGACTTGATCTCTCGCAGGAGGTCATCACGTTCGCTCACACCCAGAACCCTATTTACCGCGCCGAACGGGAGGCGACATGACCCCCGGAACCCTCGTCCTGCTGCACCCCCCGCTCGCCCGCGCCACCACCTGGGGCGCCCTGCCCGCCACCCTGCGCGCCGCCGGCCTCGCCACCGTCGTCCCGGACGTACCCGACGCCACCGGCATGGCCTACGTCGCCCGGGCGAGCCTGGAGATCGCCGCCGCCGACCCGGCCGGCCCGCTGGTCCTGGTCGCCCAGGGCGAGGCGGGCCCCCTCGTCCCCGCCATCGCCCTCGCCCAGCGCGCGGCCCACCGCGGGATCGGCGCGTACGTCTTCCTGGACGCGGCCCTTCCCCGCACGCCCCGCCTCCACGACCACGATCACGAAGAACCGGCGGTGGCCGTCCCGCCCGACTGGCCCGAGGCCCCCTGCGGCTACCTGACCACCGGCGAGGCCCCAGCCCAGCCCGTACGCGAGGCACGCCTTAGAGGCTGGCCCGTACAGGAGGGAACCCCAGCCGAGGCCCTCCCCGCCCTAATAACCGCCCTCTAGCGGACCGGGGGAAAGGGGCGAAGCCCCAAGGGGGTCGAGGGGGCGGAGCCCCTCGCAGGGGGTGCGGGGGACGGAGTCCCCTGAGAGGGGGAGAGCAGACGTCTGTACTCC
>NZ_JBEZWH010000039.1:0-73648 GCF_040703975.1 Spirillospora sp. NPDC029432 | reverse complement strand
CGCCGGGCTGGCGCTGGCGTTCCCGCCGGGCGCCGGAGGCCCGGACGCCGGGGAGGGCGGGCCCGTGGACGAGCTGTGGATCGGCCTCCAGGCTGTCCCCGACCGTGCCGTGGCCGTGCGCCAGCGTCACCGGGCGGCGTCCTTACAGGGCCTCCGCACCGGTCTCGCCGGTACGGACCCGGATGACGGTCTCGACCGGGACGGCCCAGACCTTCCCGTCGCCGATCTTGTCGGTACGGGCCGCCTTGACGATCACGTCGATGATGTCGTCGGCGTCCTCGTCCTCGACCAGGACCTCCACCCGCAGCTTGGGCACCAGGTCCACCTTGTACTCGGCGCCCCGGTAGACCTCGGTGTGGCCCTTCTGGCGGCCGTACCCGCTGGCCTCGCTCACGGTCAGCCCCTTGACCCCGAAGGCCTCCAGGGCCGCCTTGACCTCGTCCAGCTTGAACGGCTTGATGACCGCGGTGATCAGCTTCATGCGTCCGCCTCGACCTTCTTCTGGGTTCCGCCGGTGACGCTACTGGGCGAGGGCAGGGACGCGCCGACGCCGGCGTGGACGCTGCCGAAGTCGTACGCCGTCTCGGCGTGGGCGCCGCTGTCGATGCCGGAGACCTCCTCCTCTTCGCCGATCCGGAAGCCCATCACCAGGTCGATGACCTTGGCGATGACGAACGTGACCACGAAGGAGTAGGCGAGCGTCGCCAGGACCGCGACCGCCTGCTTGCCGAGCAGCGCGAGGCCGCCGCCGGCCAGCAGCCCGTCGGCGCCGGCGTCGTTCACCGCGGTGGTGGCCAGGATGCCGATGAGCAGCGCGCCGACGATGCCGCCGACCATGTGGACGCCGACCACGTCGAGGGAGTCGTCGTACCCGAGCTTGTACTTGAGGCTGACCGCGAAGGCGCAGACCACGCCGGCGACCAGGCCGAGCGCGATGGCGCCGAGCGGGGTGACGAACGCCGCCGCCGGGGTGATCGCGACCAGGCCGGCCACGATGCCGGAGGCGATACCGAGCGTCGTGGAGCTGCCGTCGCGGAGCTTCTCCACCACGATCCAGGCGAACGCCGCCGCGCAGGTCGCGACCAGGGTGTTGACGAACGCGACCGCCGCGGTCTCGCCGGCCGCCAGCGCCGACCCGGCGTTGAAGCCGAACCAGCCGAACCACAGCAGCGCGGCGCCGAGCAGCACGAACGGCAGGTTGTGCGGCCGCATCGGGTCCTTCGGCCAGCCCTTGCGGCGGCCCAGGACGAGGGCCAGCGCCAGCGCCGCGACGCCCGCGTTGATGTGCACGACCGTCCCGCCGGCGAAGTCCAGCGCGCCCAGCTCGAAGATCCAGCCGGCCTTGCCGTTCTCCTCGCCGTCGGACCACCACACCCAGTGCGCGATCGGCAGGTACACCAGCGTCACCCAGACCAGGGTGAACAGCACCCAGGCCCCGAACTTGGCACGGTCCGCCACGGCGCCGCTGATCAGCGCCACCGTGATGATCGCGAAGGTGGCCTGGAACGCCACGAACACCAGCTGCGGGATCCCGGAGCCGTCGTCGGCCGTCGCGACCTTCTCCAGCCCGACCAGCCCCCAGTCGCCGAGCCCGCCGATGAACGCGCTGAGCCCGCCCGCGTCGGTGAAGGCCACGGAGTAGCCGTAGACGACCCAGACCATCCCCACCACGGCGATGCTGACGAAGCTCATCATCATCATGTTGAGGACGCTCTTCGCCCGGCTCATCCCTCCGTAGAAGAAGGCCAGGCCCGGTGTCATGAGCAGGACGAGCGCCGTGCTCGTCAGCATCCATGCGGTACTACCGCTATCGATGTTCATCTCAGGGAAAGCCCCTCCTCGACAGGGAACTCGGACTGCTCAGAGACTCTGGCGCGGCCGTTTCACCTGGGATGCCCTTGTGTTTCTAGAGTGTGAAACCCCATTCCGACTTGTTTCGGCAGTGTTTCCGAAACCTCACAGCCCGTTCCTTTGGGGCGGCGCGGCGTTCCTCGCGGCCATTTCGCTTCCGCCGGAACGCCCCGGACGAGAAATGCAGCGGGCCCCTCGCGCATCCATTGATGCGCGAGGGGCCCGCGGGAGACCCGTGGCGGGTGAGCGGTCTAGTCGCCGAGGACGGCGTCCACGAAGGCCTCGGGCTCGAACGGGGCCAGGTCGTCCGGGCCCTCGCCGAGCCCGACCAGCTTGACCGGGACGCCCAGCTCGCGCTGCACCTGGACGACGATGCCGCCCTTGGCGGTGCCGTCCAGCTTGGTCAGCGCGATGCCGGTGATGTTGACGACCTCGGCGAAGACGCGGGCCTGCTGCATGCCGTTCTGGCCGGTGGTGGCGTCCAGCACCAGCAGCACCTCGTCCACCGTGGCCTGCTTCTCGATCACCCGCTTGACCTTGCCGAGCTCGTCCATCAGCCCGACCTTGGTGTGCAGCCGGCCGGCGGTGTCGATGATCACGGTGTCGACGCCGGACTCGATGCCCTGCTTGACCGCGTCGAACGCGACGCTGGCCGGGTCGGTCCCCTCGTCCTTGCGGACGACCTCGGCGCCCACCCGGGAGCCCCAGGTCTCCAGCTGGTCGGCGGCGGCGGCGCGGAAGGTGTCGGCGGCGCCGAGCAGCACGGTGCGGCCGTCGCCGACCAGGACCCGGCCGAGCTTGCCGCAGGTGGTGGTCTTGCCGGTGCCGTTGACGCCCACGACCATCATCACCGCGGGCCGGGTGCCGTGCGGCTCGGTGTGCAGCGACCGGTCGAGGTCGGCGCCGATCTGCTTGACCAGCTCCTCCTTCAGCAGCGCCCGCACCTCCTCCGCGGTGCGGGTGCCCAGCACCTGGACGCGGGTCCGCAGGTCCTCGGTGATCTGGCGGGCCACCGCGACGCCGATGTCGGCGCCGATCAGGGTGTCCTCGATCTCCTCCCACGCGTCGTCGTCGAGGGTCTCGCGGGACAGCAGCCCCAGCAGGGTCGTCCCGAAGGCGCTCTGCGACCGGGCCAGCCGGGCCCGCAGCCGCACCAGCCGCCCCGCGGACGGCGGCGGCAGCTCGATCTCGGGCTTGGGCGGGACCTTCTCGGCCGGCGGCGCCCGCTCGGCCGGGGGCGCCTCCCGTTCCAGCTCCTCGACGGTGGTCGCACCGCCCGGCGCGAGGTCGGCGGGCCGCTCCGCGGGCTCCACGGGCGGCTTGGGCTTGCGGCGGCCGGGGCGCAGCAGCAGCGCGCCGCCGATGACCAGCGCTACCACAGCCAGCCCTGCGATGAGGATCAGATAGTCCATAGCGGAACCAGTTTTCCAGACCGGCGCCGATGCGCCGAACCCCGTCCCGCGGCGGGCGAGCCGTCCGGGATCCCGCGGGTCAGCGGGCGGCCGGGCGGCGGGCCGGGGACGCGGCGCGCGGCGGCCCCGGGCGCGGCGGCGCGGCGGGCGGCCCGGCGCCGAGCCAGATGATGATCGCGGTGGCGCGGTTGCGGGCGCCGAGTTTCGCGTAGATGCGGTTGATGTAGTTCTTGACGCTTTTCTCGGCGAGCACGAGTTCCGCGGCGATATCGGAATTGGTACGGCCCTGCGCGATCAGGCGCATGACGTCGGTCTCGCGGGTGGAGAGGCCGAATCCCGCGCGGGCGCATTCCGGGAACGGCGCGGGACCGGCGCCCCGGGCGGCGGCGACGAGGGCGGCGGTCGCGGCCGGCGCGAGGGGATGGGCGTTGTTGCGCATGGTGTCGCGGATGGCGGCGGCCAGCTCCTCGGCGGTGAGGGTGCCGTGCAGGAGGTAGCCGACCGCGCCGTCGCGGATGGCCGCCAGCACCGTGCCGGGGTCCGCGCTGGGCGCGAGCATGATGACGCGGCTGAGCCGGCTGAGCTCGCCGACCCCGGAGGCGCCGCGCGGCCCGCCGTCCAGCAGCACCACGTCGGGGACGAGCTCCCAGGCGGTCTCCACGGCGCGCCGGGCGTCGCCCGTCTCGGCGACCACCTCCAGGTCGGGACGGCCGGCCAGAAGGAGCGCGAGCCCCGCCCGCAGGACCGGGTCGCCCGCCACGACCATGATCCGGTACCGCTCCGTCTCGGACATCGAGCCTCCGTTTCAGCAGGCCGGACCGCGGGGCCGTGATCGAGGAGTGGACCCCAGTCTGGGCCGCGCGGCCGGTCCGTGTCATGACGGCCGTTCGGGGGTCAAGGGCCGGGACGGGCGGGGCCCCGCGACCGGATCCGGCCGATCCGGCGGATCCGCGGCACGGCCGTTGCGGGGCGTCCGGCGGCCAGTCAAGATCAGGGCCGGAGGCGGGATCTTGACTGATCGCGAAGCGGCGCGGCGCTCGCCGCGGGCGCGGCGGGCGGCGGGCCCCCAGGCGAGGAGCGCGGCCCGCGCGCGCCCCGAACGCGGCCCCTCCGACCACGCCCTCGCCCGCACGGTCCAGCGGTTCACGGTCGCGCTGCGCTGCGGCGGCGTCGTGGCGGCGGCCATCGCGGCGGGCATCGGCGGCGGCGCGGGGATCTCCCGGGCCTGGCAGCTGGGCGTGCTCGCCGTCCTGGCGGCCTGGTCGGTCCTCTTCACCGCCACGGCCCTCCGGCGGGGGCTGTCGTTCCCGCTGGTCGCGGGCGACTCCGCCGTGGTCGCGCTGGTGCTGCTGGCGCAGGAGAGGTACATCCCGGAGGCGGCGGCCGTGGACGAGACCACGTGGGCGATCATGCTGGCCAGCACCGCCGTGTACGTGGCGCTGCTCGCCCTGCGGCCGCTCGCCGCGCTGCCGCCGGTGGCGCTGGTGATCGCCGCGTACGTCGCCGGTGCCCCGGCCGTGACGAGCCAGGTCCGGGTGCTGATCGTGCAGACGGTCGCGGTCGCCGCGATCATGGAGCTGCTGCGCCGGGGTGGCCGCCGGGCGGACGCGATCGTGGCCGACCGCGACCGGGACCGCCGCCGGGCCCTGGTGGAGGCCGCCCGCCGCGCCGACGAGCGGCACCACCGGGCGCAGATGCACGACTCGGTGCTGGCCACGCTGACGATGGTGGCCTCGGGCGCGCTGCGGGCCGGCTCCCCGGGGCTCGAACGCGGCGCCCGGGAGGGCCTGGAGGTGCTGGAGGAGTTCGCCGCGCCGGCGTCCGGCGACGGGCCGCCGGTGGACGTCGCCGCGCGGCTGCGCGCGGTGGCCGCGGACTCCGGTATCGAGGTCGCGGTTTCCGGGCCGGGCCGTACCCCGGTCATGGTCCCCGAGCCGGTGGCGCACGCGCTCGCGGGCGCGGCCGGCGAGGCGCTGCGCAACGCGGCCCGCCACGCCGGCACGGGCCGCGCGGCCCTGCGGGTGGCGGCCGGGGACGGGACCGTGACCGTCGAGGTCGCCGACGCCGGGCGCGGGTTCGATCCCGGCCGGGTCCCGGCGGGCCGGCACGGCATCGCCCGTTCGATCAGGCAGCGGATGGCGGCGGCCGGCGGCGGCGTCACGGTACGCTCCCGCCCCGGCGAGGGGACGCGGGTCGTCCTGCGGTGGCCCGGTGGCTGACCGCTCGGGCACGCCCCCCGCCGCCCCGCCCGGGGCCGTGCTGTTCGCGGCCCGGTTCACCCGGGCGTTCGACGTGGCGACCGTCATCACCGTCGCCGGGTGGCAGGTGGGCGCGGCGGGCACGGCGCTGCTGGTCTACCTCGGCCGCTACCACGTGCCCGCGCTCGCGGTGCTGGTGTGGGGCGTCCAGCTGCTGATCATCGTGGCCGGGTCGGTGCTGCTGCTGCGCGGCGTGACCAGCGCCGCCGCGACCTGGGGGCTGGTCGCGGCCGACCTGGTCGCCGGCGCCGCGATGGCGGCCAACTGCCCCGGCGGCGAGCAGCTGATGATCAACTGGGCCTGGGCGACGGCCGGGCTGATCGGCGTGCTGCTCCTGCTGCGCCGGCGGATGCGCGAGCTGATCGCGCTGCTGCTGGTGAACGCGGGGGTCGTGCTGGCCGCGCTGCTCCTCGCCGGCGGCGTCGACCGGCACCAGGCCGCGGGCCTGGTCACGCTGCTGTACGCCTCGGCGAGCATCCAGCTGGCGATGATGACGGCGGCCCGGGTGTTCCGGTACAGCGGCGGGCTGGCCGCCGGGGCCGCGGCCGAGCAGTACGAGATCGCCGCCAGGGAGGCCGTGATCGCCGAGGTGACGGCGGCCCGGCAGGCGCGCTACCGGGAGGCCCGCACGCTGGTCGCGCCGATCCTGCGCGGGCTCGCGGACGGCACCGTCGACCCGGCCGACCCGGCCGTGCAGAACCGCTGCGCGGCCGCCGAGGCGATGCTGCGGCGGCTGCTGGCCGAGCGCGAGGACGTCCCGCACCCGCTGCTGCGGGCGCTGCAGCCCGGCATCGACGAGGCGGTACGGCGCGGCGCGGTCGTCGAGGTCGCGCCGGTGGGCGGGATCCCGGTGATGCCGGAGGAGGCCGGGGCGGCGCTGGCGGACGTCCCGCTGGCGGTGCTGGCGGCCACCCGGACCCGCGCCCGCGTCACCGTGGTCTCGACCGGGCCGGGCCAGGTCAGCGTGTCGGTGCTGGCCGGCGGGGAGGCCGCCGCGACGTTCGCCGGGCGGTCCGGGCACGACGGCGTGACCGTGACCGCCGACCGGGACGGGGACATGCTGTGGGTGGAGGCCCGATGGACGAGCCCGTGACCATCGCCGTCATCGACGACCAGGACGTCGTGCTGTCCGGCGTGCGCACCTGGGTCGCCGAGGACCCGGAGCGCCGGGTGGAGATCGTGTACACGGCGGCCGATCTGGACGGCGTCGGCGAGGGGCCGGCGGCGCGCGCCGACGTCCTGGTCGTGGACCTGCGCATCGCCGGCGAGCTGGTGTTCGACCGGATCGCGGAGCTGGCCGCCGCGGGCCGCCGGATCGTGGTGTTCTCCCAGCACGCCGAGCCCGAGATCGTGCACCGGGCCGAGCAGGCGGGCGCGCTGGCGTACATCACCAAGGAGACCGGCGAGGGGCGGCGGCACCTCATCGAGGCGGTGCTGACGGTGGCGGGCGGCGAGACGTACACCACGCCGTCGCAGGCGGGCGCGATGCTGGCGGCCACCGGCGAGCGCCGGCCGCGGTTCTCCGAGCAGGAGCTGCGCACGATGCGGCTGTGGCTGGGCGGCCTGACCCGCGCCGGGGTGGCGCGGCAGCTCGGCATCAGCGAGCACACCGTGAAGCAGTACCTCGGCCGCGCCCGGGAGAAGTACGCCAGGGCGGGCCGGGAGGCGCCCACGCGCGTCGACCTCTACCGGGAGGCCCGCAAGGACGGCATCGTCGGCGACTAGGCCGGCTCGTGCTCGCGTTCCAGGCGCTGGCTGACGACCTGGGTGACGCCGTCGCCGCGCATGCTGACGCCGTAGAGCGCGTCGGCGCCCTCCATCGTCCGCTTCTGGTGGGTGATGATGATCAGCTGGGACGACTCGCGCAGCTCCTCGAACACCCGCAGCAGCCGCTGGGTGTTGGTGTCGTCCAGCGCCGCCTCGACCTCGTCCAGCACGTAGAACGGCGACGGGCGGGCCTTGAAGACCGCGACCAGGAACGCGATCGCGACCAGGGAGCGCTCGCCGCCCGACAGCAGCGACAGCCGCTTGACCTTCTTGCCGGGCGGGCGGGCCGCGACCTCGACGCCGGTGGCGAGCATGTCGTCGGGCTCGGTGAGCGACAGGCTGCCCTCGCCGCCCGGGAACAGCCGGGCGAAGATGCGCTCGAACTCGCGGGCGGTGTCCTCGTACGCCGAGCCGAACACCTGCTGCACCCGGTCGTCGACCTCCTTGACGACGGTGAGCAGGTCGCGGCGGGTCTTCTTGAGGTCCTCCAGCTGGGAGTTCAGGAACGCGTGCCGCTCCTCCAGCGCCGCGAACTCCTCCAGGGCCAGCGGGTTGACCTTGCCGAGCTGGTTGAGCTGCCGCTCGGCGGCCTTCGCGCGCTTCTCCTGCTCCTTGCGGTCGTACGGAACCGGTTGCGCGTCCTCACCGGCCTCGGGGCCGGGCGGGATGGCCTGGTCGGGGCCGTACTCGGAGACGAGCGCCTCGACCTCCAGGCCGAACTCGTCCATCGCGCGCTGCTCGTACTGCTCCAGGCGCAGCCGCTGCTCGGCGCGCGCGACCTCGCTGCCGTGCACGACGTTGACCAGCCGTTCCAGGGTGCCGGACAGCTCGCGCACCTGCGTCCGGACGACCTTCAGCTCGGCCTCGCGGGCGGCGCGGGCGCGCTCGGCCTCCTCGCGCTGCTCGACGGCCGTCGACAGCGACGCCTCGATGTGCCGCAGCGCCGTCCGCGCGCCCTTGTGGACGGCGTCGGCGATCCTGGCCTGCTGCTCCCGGCGGGCGCGGCGGTGCGCGGCGCGGGCGCGCTCCTCGCGCTCCCGGCGGGCGCCGCGCTCCAGCGCGTCGGCCCGGCCGGAGATCGCCTGGACGCGCTCCTCGGCGGTACGGACCGTCAGCCGCGACTCCATCTCGGCGGCGCGCAGCTCCTGGCAGCGGGCGGCCAGCTCGTCGCGGGCCTCGGTGTCGTGCCCCGCGTCCTCGGCGACCTCGGCGGCCTCCTCGGACTCGGCGAGCCGCCCGGCCAGCTCGTCGGCGGCCTGCGCGTCGCGTTCGAGGGACTCGGTGGCGGCGTCCAGTGCCTTGGTGAGCCGCTCGACCTCGCCGCGCGCGGCCCGGACGTCGGCCTCCAGCCGGGCGGCGCGCTGCGCCTCCTTGGCCGCCCTGGCGTCGTGCTCGCGGAGCCGCGCGCGGACGCGGTCGAGGTCGGTCTGCGCCTGGTTGACGCCGCCCTGCGCCTGGTTGACGGCGGCCTGGGCGGCGTCGAGCGCGGCCTGCGCGCCCTGCTCGGCGGCCGTGGCGTCCTCAAGGGCGGCGGCGCCGCGCTCGGCCTCGGTCTCGGAGGCGGCGAGGTCCTCGGTGGCCTGGTCGAGGGTGGCGCGCATCTGGAGGAGGCTCTGCGCGCCGCCGGCGGCACCGCCCTGGGCCCAGTGCGCCCCCACCAGGTCGCCGTCGCGGGTCACGGCCCGCAGGCGGGGCTCGCGCCGGACGAGGGCGGCGGCGGCCGGCACGTCGTCCGCGACGGCGACGCCGTCCAGCAGCGCGCTCATCGCCGGGCGCAGGGTCTCGGGAACGGTCACCGCGTCGATGGCGTAGTCGACGCCCGGAAGCCTTTCCTGGCCGGACGGGACCTCGCCGGCGGAGCCGATCAGCATGCCCGCGCGGCCCGCGTCACGCGCGCGCAGGAGCTCCAAGGCGGCCTCGGCCGTGTCCAGCGAGCCCACCGCGATCGCCTCGGCGGCACTCGCGAGCGCCGCCGCGACCGCCGTCTCGTATCCGGGCCGTACGGTCAGCAGGGACGCGACCGTGCCCAGCACACCCTCCAGGGAGCCGTCCTCGCTCGCCGCCAGCAGCGCCTCCCCGCCCTCGGCGGCGCTGGCCAGCGTCAGGTTGAGGGCCTCGATCCGCGCCTGGAGCGCGGCGACCCGCTTCTGCGCGGCCTGGTCGGCGGAACGGGCCGCGCCCACCGCCGCGCGCGCGTCCTTGAGCGCCTGCCGGGGCCCGTCCACGGCGGCGCGGGCGGCCTCGACGGCCTCCTTGGCGGTGGCGAGGGTCTCCTGGGCCAGCTCGTGCTCGGCGGCCAGCTCCGGGTCCTCGACGACCTCGGACTCGAACGCCTCGTACTCGGCGCGCGCCGTCTGGACCCGCTGCTCGGCCTCGGTACGGGCCTCGCCGAGCCGGCCGATCTCCGAGCGGCCCGCCTGCGCCTTGCTGCGCAGCGCCTCGACCCGGCCGCGCAGCCGGGCCAGCTCCTCGCGGCGGTCGGCGGCGGCGCGGGCGGCCGCCTGGAGGCGGCGCTCCTCGGCCGCGAGGGCCTCCTCGGCGGCGGAGCGCTCGTCGACCGCGCCCGACAGGCCGTCCTGGGCCTCCTCCAGCGCGGCGCGGAGCATCTCCTCCTGCTCGCGGACCTCGGCGGCCTCGCGCTCCATGTCCTCGGGGTCGCGGCCGCGCCGCTCCTCGTCGCGCGCCTCGGCCGCGTTGCGGTGCCGTTCCGCGGCCAGGTCGGCGACGCCGCGCAGGCGCTCCTTGAGCGCCGACAGCTGGAACCAGGTGTCCTGCGCCTGCGCGAGCCGCGGGGCCTGCTCGGCCTCCTCCGCCTCCAGCGCGGCCTCGCGCTCCTGCGCCTCGGCCAGGGCGCGCTCGGTCTCGGCCCGCCGCTCCCGCACGGCGGCCTCGTCGGCGGCCTCCTGGTCGAGCCTGGTGCGCAGGGTGATCAGGTCGTCGGCCAGCAGCCGCAGCCGGGCGTCGCGCAGGTCGGCCTGGATGACGGCGGCGCGGCGGGCGAGCTCGGCCTGCCGGCCCAGCGGCTTCAGCTGGCGGCGCAGCTCGCCGGTGAGGTCCTGGACGCGGGTGAGGTTGGCCTGCATCGCGTCCAGCTTGCGCAGCGCCTTCTCCTTGCGCTTGCGGTGCTTGAGGACTCCCGCCGCCTCCTCGATCACCGCCCGGCGGCCCTCCGGCCCCGAGTGCAGCACCCGGTCGAGCTGGCCCTGCCCGATGATGACGTGCATCTCGCGGCCGATGCCCGAGTCCGACAGCAGCTCCTGGATGTCCAGCAGCCGGCAGTTGTCGCCGTTGATGGCGTACTCGCTCTGCCCGGACCGGAACATCAGCCGGCTGATCGTCACCTCGGTGTAGTCGATCGGCAGGGCGCCGTCGGCGTTGTCGATCGTCAGCACGACCTCGGCCCGGCCCAGCGGCGGCCGGTTGGCGGTGCCGGCGAAGATGACGTCCTCCATCTTGCCGCCGCGCAGCGACTTGGCGCCCTGCTCGCCCATCACCCAGGCCAGCGCGTCCACGACGTTGGACTTGCCGGACCCGTTGGGACCGACGACGCAGGTGATGCCGGGCTCGAACTTCAGTGTGGTGGAGGACGCGAAGGACTTGAAGCCGCGGAGCGTCAGGCTCTTCAGGTACACGCGCTCGCTGTCCTCCTCCGGAGATCGCGCGGGGGCGTCCGTCCTCCCGGCTCCCCCGGTCACGGCCGCGCCGCGACGCCCCGGCACCACTTCCGGGAACGCGTCGAACGATACCGGCCGGACCCGGCGGCAAGCGCGCAATCGCCGGCGCGCTACAAAACAGTGGCCCCGAACAACGGGTAGCCCGGAGATCGGCGTTGCCCCGCCGTCCATCCGATCATACGGACGGGCACTTCGGACGCCGCGGGGCGATCACCGTGAGAGGGCAAAACGAAGGGACGCCTCGATCGGCGTCCCTGTGTGTTTCCCCGGAATAAAGGCGCCGATCAGGTCAGCGCCGGTTCGCGGTCCTTCACTCCGAGCGACATTACGTCGTCGTCCGCCGCCGTCGCGAGCGCGTCGTTCTCCGCCTGAAGCCGTACGAGCTCGGCTTCCAGATCACGTACGCGCTGCTGAAGGCGCCGCATCTCCGCGACCATCCGGGGGTCGGGACCGCCGACGTGGCCGAGTAGAGCCTTCGCCATGACTAAGGGTCCTCCACGCTGAGTAACCAGCAGGGATCGCGCACGAGAATCGAATCCAGAGAGTGCGCGTATCGTCTAGAGTCGCACCGGCCGGTGTCCTGGTCAAGACGCACATCACAGGCCGGTAACAACCTGTCGGCACCTAGTTTAGCAGGTACAAACCGGAAAGCCCTACCCGGGCTACCGTTCCCGGAAACCGGGCCCCTCGCCGCGCGGCTCGCTCCACCGCTCGGCGACCCCGGTGACCCGTCCCGGGGTGCCGCCGCCGCGCAGCAGCTCCAGCAGCCGCTCGCAGGACGCCCGGGGGCCCTCCGCGACGACCTCGACCCGGCCGTCGCGCAGGTTGGTCGCGCTGCCGGCCAGCCCGAGCTCCAGCGCCCGCGACCGCACCCACCAGCGGAAACCAACGCCCTGCACCCGCCCGCGGGCCCAGGCCGTCAGCCGCACGGCCGCGTCGCCACCGGCCGCGTCGCCGCCGGTCTCTCCGGTCTCGGTCTGGTCGGGTCCTGCCATCTGCTCAGTACTTCCCGATCGCCTCGGGGCGCTCTTCGGCGGCGCCTTCCCTCGTCACTCCGGTCACTCGTTCCTCGCTCCCCGCGTTCCTCGGTCCAGGCACCGCCGCGCACCTCGGCTCCCTCAGTATCGCGCCCTTCGAGGTCTCGGCTGGCAGGTGGGGCAGCTGAAGGACGACCGGTTCATGAAGACGTCGCGGCGGATGGGCGTCCCGCAGCGCCGGCACGGCTCGTCCCGGCGGCCGTAGGCGTCCAGGGAGCGGTCGAAGTAGCCGCTCTCGCCGTCGACGTTCACGTACAGGCTGTCGAACGAGGTCCCACCGACGGCCAGAGCGGCCTCCATGACCTCCCGGACGCCTTGGAGGACCCGGGCGACCTCCGCGCGCGTCAGCGTCTCCGTGGGGCGCGCGTAGTGCAGCCTGGCGCGCCAGAGGGCCTCGTCGGCGTAGATGTTGCCGACGCCGCTGATGAGCGACTGGTCGAGCAGCGCCCGCTTGACGCCCGTGCGGCGGCGGCGCAGCGCCTTGTAGAACGCCTCGTCGTCGAAGGCCTCTTCGAGCGGGTCGGCCGCGATGTGCGCGATCGGCTCCGGCACCGGCATCCCGGACGCCTCGGTCATCTCGGTCACCATCAGGTGCCCGAACGTGCGCTGGTCGACGAACCGCAGGTCGAACCCGCCCTCGGCGGCGTCCGTGAACGTCAGCCGCACCCGCAGGTGCTTCTCGCGCTCGCGGTCCGGCTCGCCCACCAGCAGCTGGCCGCTCATGCCCAGATGGGACAGCAGCGCCTCGCCCGAGTCGAGCGGGATCCACATGTACTTGCCGCGCCGCTCCGGGGCCGCCATCACGCGGCCGGCCAGCCGCCCGGCGAAGTCGGCGGGCCCCTCGGCGTGGCGCCGCACCGACCGCGGGTGCAGGACCTCGGCGGCCGCGACCGTACGGCCCGTCACCCACCTGTCCAGGCCGCGCCGGACGACCTCGACCTCGGGCAGCTCCGGCACGGCTCAGGTCCCCTGCTCGGCGCTCTCGCGCTTGACGACCATCTCGCGGATGCGGTTCCAGGCCGCCTCGGCGGCGTGCTGCTCCGCCTCCTTCTTGCTGCGGCCCTCGCCCGTCCCGTACGTGTCGCCGCCGACCTTCACCGCCGCGCGGAACGTCTTCTGGTGGTCGGGGCCGCTCTCGGCGACGTGGTACTCGGGGACGCCCAGCTCCTCCACCGCGGTCAGCTCCTGCAGCGAGGTCTTCCAGTCCAGCCCGGCGCCCAGCCCGGCCGACCGGGTGATCAGCGCGTCGAACAGCCGGTGCACCAGCGCGGACGCCTCGTCCAGGCCGCGGTCGAGGTAGACCGCGCCGATCAGCGCCTCCAGGGTGTCGGCGAGGATCGAGGCCTTGTCGCGGCCCCCGGTGCCCTCCTCGCCGCGCCCGAGCCTGATGTGGGCGCCCACGCCCAGCGCGCGGGCCACGCCCGCCAGCGCGCGCATGTTGACCACCGCGGCGCGCAGCTTCGCCAGCTGCCCCTCGGGCAGGTCGGGGTGGCCCCGGTACAGGGTGTCGGTGACGACCAGGCCCAGCACCGAGTCGCCCAGGAACTCCAGCCGCTCGTTGGTCGGCAGGCCGCCGTTCTCGTACGCGTACGAACGGTGCGTCAGCGCCCGTTCCAGCAGCTCGTCGCCCACTTCGACGCCGAGCGCCCGGGTCAGTTCCGCGCGCTCGGGCGCGGGTTCGCTCTTCTTGCCGCTCACAGGCCCTCCTCGCAGGCCTCGCACCGCCCGAGGCGGTGCCGCTGGCGGCGCGTGACGGCCGGGCCGGCCCCCGAAGACGGTTCGGAGGGCCGCCGCGCGGCCTCGCGGCCGGCGGTCCCGGTACGGCGCGGACGCACGGCGCGGGAGAGGGTCCACGAAGACGAGGTGCGGGCCGGTCGATCGACATCCCCGGCACGCACCACGGCCTCGGGCGCCCGCCCTCCGCCGCTCACCACGCCGGCGTCACCCGCCGGGGTGGTCACGTCGGCACTTCGGGGGGCGGCCGCGCCGCGCGCGGTACCGCCCCCCGGAACGCCTGGGATCAAGCCGACGGGGTGATGACCTGCCGCCGGTCGTAGGTGCCGCACGTCGCGCACGCGGTGTGGGGCAGCTTCTTGTCGCGGCACGTGGGGCACTCGACCAGGGTCGGCGCGCTGGCCTTCCACTGCGCACGCCGGTGCCGCGTGTTGCTGCGGGACTTCTTCCGCTTCGGGACGGCCACGTCAGCCCTCCTGCTTTCCTTCTCGTTGGTCGAATGCCTGGTGGGGAGAGTCCTCCCCGTCCCCTCCGTCGGAGGGGGCCAGGCCCTGCAGTGCCGCCCACCGGGGGTCGGCCACGGCGTGGCCGTGACCCGGCTCGGCGTCCGCCAGCCGGACGCCGCACTCCGCGCACAGGCCGGGACAGTCCTCCCGGCAGAGCGGGGACAGCGGCAGCGCGAGCACCACCGCGTCCCGGAGCACCGGCTCGAGGTCGATCAGATCGTCCTCGAGGTAGAGCTCGTCGTCGTCCGCGTTCCCGCCGGAGCGGGTGTCAGGATAGACGAAGAGCTCCTGGAAGTCCGCCTCGAAGGTCGAGGCGATCGGGTCCAGGCAGCGCGCGCACTCCCCCTTGAGGGGCACCCGCGCCGTGCCCGTGACGAGCACGCCCTCCAGCACCGCCTCGAACCGGAGATCCAGCTCGATGCGCTCGCCTTCGGGAACGCCCACCATCTCGACGCCGAAGTTCTCCGGCGCCGGAACGCGCACCGCCTCCTCGCGCGACGACCCGGGTTGCCTGCTGAGGGCTCGGGTGTCGAGCACGAGCGGCGCGTTCGGATCGAGGCGAGTCAGCGGAGACCTGCTTTCATAAGGCTGCGTTTTCAGGCACAGGGAACTGCGGCCGTCGGTCAGGCCGGTCTCCAAGGGTACCCAACGCGGCGGCGCGTCCCCAACTCGCACCACCCGCGGCCATGCCCGAAGAGCGGGTCAGAGCTCCTTAAACCGCTCGGTGAGACGGGCGTGGACGATGTCGGGGATCAGTCCGGACACGTCCCCGCCGTACTTCACGACCTCCTTCATGAGGCTGGAGGACAGGTACGAGTACAGCGGGTTGGTCGACATGAACATCGTCTCGACCCCGGCCATCCGGTGGTTCATCTGGGCCATCTGCAGCTCGTACTCGTAGTCGCTGACCGCCCGCAGCCCCTTGACGATCATCGGGATGTCGTTCTGCCGGCAGAAGTCCACCAGCAGCCCGTGCCACTTGTCGATCTTGACGTTGCCGTACTCCTTGGTGACCTCCTCCAGCATCTCGATCCGCTCCTCGATGCTGAAGAGTCCCTGCTTCGTCTTGTTGATCAGCACGGCGACGACGACCTCGTCATAGAGGCGGGAGGCCCGGCTGATGATGTCGAGGTGGCCGTTGGTGACGGGGTCGAACGAGCCGGGACAAACGACACGTCGCACGAGGTGGCTCCATCCTTGCGTCTGGGTCTCTCTGTGCAGGTGGGGCCCTGCGGCGCGACCGTACCAAACCGGACGAGAAGGAACTCACACCGGGTTTCGGGAACCGGCCCGGGGGCCGGCGGTCAGCCGGCGGCGCGGCCGTACCAGAACACCGCCTCGCCGTAGCGGCGGTCGCGCTCGGCCTCGTACCCCTCGGGCCAGCGCAGCGCCGCGCCCCGCGCCGCGCGCTCCACCACCACCAGCGCGTCCGGCGCGCACCAGCCGTGGTCGCGCAGCGCCTCCAGCACCCCGGTCACGGCGGCGTCGGCCAGCGCGTACGGCGGATCGGCGAAGACCAGGTCGTACGGCTCGTCCGGCGCCCGCTGGACGAGCCGCTCCACCTTGTCGCCGCGCGGCACCGCGCCGGGCAGGCCGAGCGCCGCCGCGTTCTGCCGGACGATCTTCAGCGCCCGCGGATGGGACTCCACCAGCAGGGCGTGCGCGGCGCCCCGCGACAGCGCCTCCAGCCCGACGGCGCCCGAACCGGCGTACAGATCGGCGACGCGCAGCCCGTCCAGTGGGCCGAGCAGCGCCAGTACGGTCGAGAACAGCCCCTCCCTGGCGCGGTCGCTGGTGGGGCGGGTGTCCCGGCCCGCCGGCACGGCCAGCCGCCGCCCTCCCGCGCTTCCCGCGATGACCCTTGTCATCCGTCGATTATCGGGGGCGCGGGTACACGAATGTCCCCCGGGAGCCGCGCAGGTCCGCGCCCGAATTCGCGAATCCCTGTTCACATCCGCTACCCGCCGTGCCACTGTGAGCGCAGGTTGTTGCATTCCGACACCCCCCAGGAGTACCTCGTGCACCACGGCAGAAGACTGGCGGTGACGGCGGGCGCGACGGTGCTGGGCCTGGCGGCGATGAGCGGGGTCGGCCACGCCGACACCGCGGCTCCCAGGTCCGGCCCACTGGCCGACCTCACCTCCACCCTGACCGGGACGATCAACGGCCTGACCGGCGCCCTCACCGGCGGCGGGGGCTCGTCCCCGACCGGTTCCAAGCAGAGCACGGCCCCCGACCGGACGTCCTCGGTCACCCGTGCCCCCGTCAAGAGGGAGACCGCCGGCCGGACGGGCTCCACCGGCAAGCGGCAGGCCCGGCCGTCCGGGGGCGGCGGCACGTCCGCCACCAAGGCGAAGGCGGGCACGAAGAAGGCACAGAAGGCGACGAAGGCGGCCAAGGGGAAGGAAGGGAAGAAGGCGCCCGGCCACCTCCGCGTCGAGATCTCCCCCGACCTCGACCTGAAGCGGAAGACCGTCGCCGGGAGCCTGCTCGTCGACGCCGGGCTGCAGACGCTGCTCGGCCCTGCGGGCCTCAAGCTGGAGGCCGACGGCCGGCTGTCGGCCGAGGACATCTCCATCGGCGACCCGGAGGCCGAGGGCGGCATCAAGCTCGCCACCCACCTCGGCGACGCCGGGCTCGGCATCGGGACCGGCGGCAAGGTGACCGCCACGCCCGCGGGCGTCACGGCCGACGGAGCACTGAACGTCTGCGCGGGCGCGGGCTGCCTGGACGCCCCCGGCCCGCCGAGCCCGCCCGCCCCGACCCCGCCGACGCCGCCGACCCCGCCGGGCACCCCGCCGCCGGGCTCGCCGAGCCCGTCGCCCGGCCTGCCGGACCTCCCGCCGTCCTCGCCGCTGCTGCCCGACCTGCCCGAGGCCGGCGCGGGCCCGGAGGTCGCGGCCGCCTCGATGGCGCCGGGGACCCTGCCGGACGACCTGCCGTTCACGGGCGCCGACAGCCTGCCCATGGCGGCGCTCGGCCTGGCCGCGATCCTGGCCGGCGGCGCGGCCGTCGCCGCGACCCGCCGCCGCGAGGCCGACGAGGCCGCCGAGGCCTGATCCCGGCACTCCCGGACACGACGGGGCGCTCTCCGCTCGGAGAGCGCCCCGCCGCGTGTCAGAGGCGGTCGGTCCTGGTGACCTTCCAGGTGCCGTTCGGCTGCCGGTCGAGGGCCATGCGGTAGATGGCGACCTTGTCGGTGGCCTTGCAGGCGCCCTTGGCGCATTCGGCCACCGCGACCAGGGCGGTCGTCCGCTGAGGGGTCTCGCCGGCGCGGAGCGCGGTCTCCACGAGGGTGCCCGCCGCGACCTCCTTCGCACCGCGGACGGCGTCCGTCACGGCGCGGGCCTGCGCGCCCGGCCAGCCGGAGGCGCCGGGTGTCGCGGCCGGGACGGAGACGGCGTTCAGCACGTACAGGGTGTCCAGCAGCCAGGAGCCGCCGCGGCGGACGAGCGTGGCCCGCATCGGCTCGTTCCGCAGCTGCGGCTCCGCGTCGGCCGAGCCGATGGTCCGCTTGACCTGGGACAGCACGGTCACCGTGCCCGGCGAGGACGCCACGACGGCGGACTCCGGGATGTCGGCGACGATCGTGCTGCGGTTGTCGCGCAGCCGGACGCGCCAGTTCTCGGCGGTCAGCTGCCGGTCGTACTCCGCCCGGTAGCGCTCGGTGGAGCGGGCGTGCGCCGCGGCGACGTCCTGCTCGATCCGGCGGTAGTCGAAGCTGAGCACCGCCTTGACCGACTCGGCCGCGACGCCGACGGCGCCCGCCGCCTCCGCGGGCGGCACGGGGGTGTCGGCCTCCGGCGCGGTGCGGGACGCCGGCGGGTCCTCGCCGTTCGCCATCAGCGCCCACGCGGTGCCGCCGCCCAGGAGCAGCACGGCCGCCCCGGCGACGGCGGCGATCCGGCGGTAGCCGCGGCGGGGCGGCGGCGGGCCGGTGGAGGCCGGCGGGTGGGTGACGGGGTGCGGCGGGGGCGGCGGGGGCGGGTGCGGGACCGCCGGCGGTACGGCGCCGCCCGCGAAGGAGGTGCCGGTCGTCAGCGCGCCCTCGGGGTCGCTGGTGACGGTGTCGCGCCCCAGGAGGTCGAGCAGCACCTGCTGCGCCTCGGGCCGCCGCGCCGGGTCCTTGTCCAGGCACGCGGTGACGGTCGCGCGCAGCGAGTCGGGCAGCGGCGACAGGTCGGGCTGGTAGTTGAGGATCCGGTGGAACACCGCCGAGATCGTGTCGTTCCCGAACGGGTGCCGCCCGGTCGCCGCGAACAGCATGGTCGCCGCCCACGCGAACATGTCGACGGGCGTGCCCAGCTCGGTGTCGGTGACCTGCTCGGGGGCCATGTACGAGGGCGTGCCGACCACGCCGCTCCCCTTGGCCGCCTCGGCGCCCAGCACCCGGGAGATGCCGAAGTCGATCACGCGCGGGCCGTCCGGGCCCATCAGCACGTTCGCCGGCTTGAAGTCGCGGTGCAGGATCCCGGCCCGGTGGATGGCCGCGAGCGCGGTGACCGTGCCGATCGCCAGCCGGTCCAGGTCGGTGCCGATGCGCGGGCCGGTGTCGGTGACGGCCTCGGTGAGGGACGGGCCGGGGACGTACTCGCTGACGACGTACGGCAGCTCGCCGGTGATGTCGGCGTCCAGGACCTGGGCGGTGCAGAACCCCGCGACCCGGCCGATCATCTCCAGCTCGCGCTGGAACCGCGCCCGCCACTCGGGGTTCTGGCTGAGCTGGGCGCGCAGCAGCTTGATCGCCACGTCCCGCCCGCTCTCGCCGCGTCCCAGGAAGACGACGCTCTGGCCGCCCTCACCGAGCCGCCCGCGTACCTCGTAGGGGCCCAGCCGCACCGGGTCTTCGGGCAGCAGGGGGCGAACGGCCGTCATCGGTTTCCTCCGTCAGGTGCGGACCCGCCACGGAAGCTCTACCCGCGGGCGGGCCGGGAGGCGCATCCTTCCCGTAGGTCGTTAGACGTCTGTGATCGGCCGGACGTTCTCGGTGACCGGCGACGGATGAGAACCGGCCGGTGACAGAGGAGAACGGAGGAGAACCGAGGAGAGGCCGGGCGGGCGGGGCGCTCCCACCCCAGGGCGCCCCGCCCGCGTTCCGGGAACGGCGTCAGGCCAGCGCCCAGCGGGCCTGGGTGCGGACGCCGGGGTCGGGGTCGGTGAGCGCCTCGGTGAGGGCGACGACGACCTCGGGACGGTCGCCGGCCCACCGCTCCAGGGACTGCACGGCCGCGCGCCGCACGTCGACGGTCTCGTCCCGCAGCGCACGGATCAGCGGGCGCACGGCGATCTCGGGGGCGGCCTCGGCGAGCGCGAGCGCGGCCCGCCGCCGGACCTGCCAGCCGGTGTGGACGATGCCGGTCACGACGCGGCCGGCGAGCGGTTCGGGCACGCCGAGCGCGGCGGCGGCGTCGAGGGCCGCCATCCGGACGACCGGGTCGTGGTCGGCGAGCAGGTCCTCCAGGGCGGGCAGCCCGGCGGTGCCGCCGAGCCGGGCCAGCCCGTCGGCCACCGCCACCCGGACCTCCCGGGCGGGGTCGTCGGCGGCCTCGGCGACCTCGGTGACGGCGGACAGGGCGACGAGCCCGAGGACGGCCTGGAGCCGCACCTGCGGCTCGCCGTCGTTCAGGCCCTGGGTGTAGAGGTCGCCGGCGCGCGCGATCTGATCGGTGTCGGGGGCGGTGGACGTGTCATGGGCGATCGACATGGATGTGCCTCCAGGAAGCGTCGGATCCGGTGGACGGGCATCAGCGACGCGGACAGAGCATGCTCGCCTGCCGCCTGAGGTCGACGTGATGCCGCACGGTGAGGTCCTCGCTCGGATTCACGCCCTCCATGCTGGGGAGGATTCCCTATAAAGTCAACCGGATTTATAGGGTACTTATGCCTTCTCCAGGAAGCCGGTGCGGTCCTCGTCCAGCAGCACCGCCAGCTCCGCGGCCAGCCCGGGGTGCTCGGCCAGGTCGGGATCGGCCTCGACGAGCAGCGTCGCCTCGTCCCGCGCCTTGCGGATCACGTCCTCGTCCTTCTGCAGCGTGAGCAGCCGCAGGCTGGAGGCCCGCCCGGCCTGCGCGGCGCCCAGCACGTCGCCCTCGCGGCGCTGCTCCAGGTCGAGCCGCGACAGCGCGAACCCGTCGGTCGTGGAGGCGACCGCGTCCAGCCGCTCCCTGGCCTTGCTGCCCGGCTCGGCGTCGGTGACCAGCAGGCACAGGCCCGGCAGCGTGCCGCGGCCGACCCGGCCGCGCAGCTGGTGCAGCTGCGACACCCCGAACCGGTCGGCGTCCATGATGATCATCGCGGTGGCGTTGGGGACGTCCACCCCGACCTCGATCACCGTCGTGGCCAGCAGCACGTCCAGCTCGCCGGCCGTGAAGCGGCGCATCACCGCGTCCTTCTCGTCCGGGTGCAGCTTGCCGTGCAGCACGCCGATCCGCAGCCCGGCCAGCAGCTCCTCCAGGCGCGGCAGCAGCTCCATGATCCCCAGCGGGGAGCGGCGCTCGCCCTCGTCCGGGGGCGGCGGGGCGTCGCCCTCGTCGCCCTCCCGCTCGCCGATCCGCGGGCACACGATGTAGATCTGGCGCCCGCCGGACGCCTCCTCCCGGATCCGCTCCCACGTACGCGCCAGGAACGCCGGCTTCTCCGGCGGCACCACATGCGTCCTGATCTCGGAACGGCCGGCCGGCAGCTGCCCCAGCACCGAGGTCTCCAGGTCGCCGAACACCGTCATCGCGACCGTGCGCGGGATCGGCGTCGCCGTCATGACCAGCACGTGCGGCCGCCCGCCCGCCACCTTCTCGCGCAGCGCGTCCCGCTGCTCGACCCCGAACCGGTGCTGCTCGTCCACCACCACGAGCCCCAGATCGGCGAACTGGACGTGCTCCTCCAGCAGCGCGTGCGTCCCGACCACGATCCCGGCCGCGCCCGACGCCGCGTCCAGCAGCGTCGCCTTGCGCGCCTTGGCGCCCTGCGACCCGGTGAGCAGCACGACCCGCGGCGCCACGTCGGCGCCGCCGATCTGCCCGGCCTGCCCCAGCTCGCCGAGCATCCCGCTGATCGACCGGAAGTGCTGCTGCGCCAGCACCTCGGTGGGCGCCAGCAGCACCGCCTGCCCGCCACCGTCCACCACCTGCAGCATCGCGCGCAGCGCGACCACCGTCTTGCCCGCCCCCACGTCGCCCTGGAGGAGGCGGTGCATGGGGTGCTCCAGGGACAGGTCGTCGGCGATCTCGCGGCCGACCTCGCGCTGGCCCTCGGTCAGCGCGAACGGGAGTCGGGCGTCGAAGGCGTCCAGGATGCCGCCCTCGATCGCGGGACGGGACTTGGCCGGGAGCGCCGCGGCGGCCAGCCGGCGCTGGGCCAGGGCGATCTGGAGGACGAACGCCTCGTCCCACTTCAGCCGGTGCTTCGCGCGGCCCAGCTCGGCCCAGTCCTTGGGCCGGTGGATACCCTCGTACGCCTCGCGAAGCCCGATGTAGTGGTGCCGCTTGAGGGTCAGCTCGGGCATCGGGTCCGGGCCGAGGTCCAGGTTGTCCAGGACCGTGCCGACCGAGATGGAGATCGTCTCGATGTCCAGGCCCTTGGTGGACGGGTAGATCGGGATGATCTCGTCCGCCCATTCCTGCGCCGCCTCGTGGCCGGCGCGCGCGGCGACCACCTTGTACTGCGGGTGGGCGAGCTGGCGCTGGGCGCGGCCGGAGCGCGGCCGGTACGTGCTGATCTTGCCGGCGAACAGCCCGCGGGTGCCCGGCGACAGGTCCTTCTCGGGCTTGTACGAGCCCTTGCGGCCGAAGAAGCTCAGCTTCAGCTCGCCCGTGCCGTCGGTGACGGTGATCTCCAGGACGTACCCGGGGCTGCGCGACAGGGTGCGGCCCTGGACCTTCACCACCTCGGCCATCACGGTGACGTGCTCGCCGTCGGCCAGCTCGTTCAGCGGGGTCAGCTCGCCGCGGTGCGCGTACCGGCGCGGGTAGTGGTGCAGCAGGTCCCCGACCGTGTGCAGGTCGAGCCCCTTGGCCAGCACCTTGGCGGTCTTGTCCCCCAGCACCTTGCGCAACGGCTCGTCGAGTTTCGCCACGATGCCCTTTCTACCGCGCCGGTCGGTCACTCGCGCCGGTTCGTCATTCGACGCCGATCAGGAGGGGGTAGAGCACCTGGCCGCCGTCGTAGACGCCGACCTCCACGTCGGGATGCCGGTCGCGCAGGTGCGCCTCCAGCAGGGCGGTCAGGCCCTCCGGCGCGTACGTGCCCGAAATCAGCGTGACCAATTCGCCACCGCCCGACAGGAGCCGGTCCAGGACGTGCCGGGCCACCTCGGCAAGATCCTCGCCGATCATCGCCACATCGCCCTCGATCAGGCCGAGGACGTCGCCCGGCTGGCACAGGCCCACGCTGGTGAACGCCTCCTCCGCGGCGACCTCCAGGTTGCCGAAACGGGTCGCGCCGGCCGCCCGGGTCATCGCGATCACGTCGTCGGCGAACCGGCGGAGCGGATCGTGGACGGCCAGCGCGGCCAGCCCCTGGACGGACGCCTTGGTCGGCACGACCGCGATCCGCGCGCCGCTCTCCCGGGCGCGTTCGGCGGCGGCCTCGGCCAGCGCCGCCACCTCGGGCTCGTTCGGCAGCACCGCCACCTCGTCGCCGGCCGCCAGGATCGCCTCGGCCAGCAGCGCCAGCGGCGGCAGCGCGCCCGGCTCGCGGCGGACGACCTGGGCACCGGTGCTCTCGAACAGGGCGGCGAGGCCGTCGGCGGCGGTCACCGCGACGACCGCCCGGCCCGTGCAGGGCGCCTGGGACCGGTCCCCGGCGTGCAGGTACGTCACCCGGATGCGGTGCGGGCGGCCCGCCGACAGGCCCGCCTCGATCGCCGCGCCCGCGTCGTCGACGTGCACGTGGACGTTCCACAGCCCGTCGCCGCCGACCACGACCAGGGAGTCGCCGAGCGCGTCGAGGACGGCGCGCAGCCGCGGCACCCGCTCGTCGGCGGCGTCCAGCAGGTACATGACCTCGTAGCCGGGGCCGGCGGGCTCGGCGCGGCCCTCCCGCACGGTCCCCTCGCCGGGGGTGCGGGCGGGCACCTCGTACCGCTCCGGGTACTCCTCGGTGATCACGGCGGCCAGCGCCTCCAGGACCACGCACAGCCCCGCGCCGCCCGCGTCCACCACGCCGCTGCGCGCCAGCACGTCCAGCTGGCCGGTGGTGCGGCGCAGCGCCTGCCGGGCGCCGGCGACCGCCGCGCGGGCGACGCCGGCCAGGCCCGGTCCCCGCTCGTCCAGGCCCGCCGCGGCGGCCGACTCCAGGACGCTGAGGATCGTCCCCTCGACCGGGCGCTCGACCGCGCCGCGGGCCAGCACCGACGCGTACCCGAGCGCCTCGGCCAGCGCCGCGCCGTCCCCGGCCGTCTCCGGCCGCCCGACGATCTCCGCCAGCCCGCGGAACACCAGGCTGAGGATCACCCCGGAGTTGCCGCGCGCCCCCAGCAGCGCGCCCCGGGTCAGCGCCTGCCACGCCTCCCCCGTGCCGGACCCGGCGGGCAGCGCCGCCACCGCGTCCGCCGCCGCCAGCACGGTGAGGTGCAGGTTCGTGCCGGTGTCCCCGTCCGGTACGGGGAACACGTTGAGCGCGTCGATCTCCCCCCGGGTGCGGCCCAGCGCCTCGGCCGCCAGCCCGCTCCATCGCCGTACCGCCGCCCCGTCGAGGACCTCGCCCACCCTCGCTCCCCTTCGCCGTCCGCCACGGATACCTCATATCGTGCGGACCGTTCCCGTGGGAATCCGGCGGAACCCGGCGGCCGCGCGCGGTCGCGGAAACGAGGCTTGCGCGGCCCGGCCGATTCGCCTAGGGGGCCGGGCGTGGGCTAACCTGATTCGTGCGCCTCGTCCGGGGCGCTTTCTGAGCGCCCCCAAAGTGCCCGGCACACGGCATCGCGGGTCGCTCCGTTTCACAGCATCGACACCCACTTGGAGTTTCCCGTGGCTTCCGTCTGCGACGTCTGCGGCAAGGGACCCGGTTTCGGCATGCGCGTCTCCCACTCGCACCGCCGCACCCCGCGCCGCTGGAACCCCAACATCCAGCGCGTGCGCGCCGTCGTGAACGGCAGCACCAAGCGGATCAACGCCTGCACGTCGTGCATCAAGGCCGGCAAGGTCGTCAAGCCGACGGTCTGACCCGCGAAGGCCCTCGGCCGGCTCACCGATCTCCCGGTGAGCCGGCTTTCTGCCGTTCTCAGCCGCGCAGCCGCCAGGCGTGGTCGACGGGGCCGATTCCGGACCCGAGGGGGAAGCCGGCCGCGATCGCGCCCGTGACGTACTCCTTGGCCTTGCCGACCGCGCCGGGGACGTCCTCGCCCAGCGCGAGGTACGAGGCGATCGCGGAGGCCAGGGTGCAGCCGGTGCCGTGGGTGTGCCGGTTGTCGTGGCGGGACGCGGTGAAGCGGTGCTCGCGCTCGCCGTCGAAGAGCAGGTCGGCGGGCTCGCCGGGGAGGTGCCCGCCCTTGATCAGGACCCATTCCGGGCCGAGCGCCTTGACCGCCTCGGCGGCCTCCCGCAGCCCGGACTCGTCGGCGACCTTCACGCCGGTGAGCTGCTCGACCTCCCACAGGTTCGGGGTGACGACGGTCGCGACCGGCAGCAGCGCCGTGCGGACGGCGTCGACGGCGTCCGCGGCGAGGAGCGTGTCGCCGTGCTTGGAGACGCCGACGGGGTCGACCACGACAGGCGCCCCCGCGTCCGCGAGGCCCGCCGCGACGGTCTCCACGAGCGTCGTGGACGCGAGCATCCCCGTCTTGACCGCGTGCACGCCGATGTCGGACAGCACCGAGTCCAGCTGGGCCCGTACGGCCTCGGCGGGCAGTTCCCAGTAGCCCTGGACGCCTAGGGAGTTCTGCGCGGTCACCGCCGCGATGACGCTCATGCCGTGGACGCCGAGGGCGAGCATCGTCTTGAGGTCGGCCTGGATGCCGGCGCCGCCGCCGGAGTCGCTGCCGGCGACGGTGAGCGCGAGGGGCGGGGCCGCGGAGGCGGGAGCGGGCGGGACAGGGTTCTGCGTCATGGCGCCCACTTTAAGGCCCTATGTACGCTTCCCTACACGCGGTGGCAGGGGGAGCCGTTCATCCTGCACACCGACGGGCGGGCGATCTTGCCCTTGGCGACGAACGTGATGCGGACCGACTGGCCCGGGGTGAGCGCGGGGGCGCCGGTACGGCTGCGGACCCAGGCCACCTCGCCGGTGCGGACCACGGCCGCGCCGCTCGCGGACACCACCGGCGCGTTGGGGATCTTGAAGCCCAGCGTCCACTTGGGCACCGGGCGCTGCCCCCGGTTGGCGACGGTGGCGGTGAACCGGAAGCCGGCCGGCGTCTCGCTCACCTTCTTGAAGGCGACGACGAGGCCGTCGGCGCGCTGCGCGTCCCGGCTGGCGCGGTCGCCCGGCCCCCGCTGGGACATCTGGTTCTCCTTCACGCCGGTCTGCGGCGTCTGCGGGGCGCCGCCGGCGAAGTTGAGGGAGATCTGCTGCGTGCTCATGGCGTACGAGACGACGCCCACGGCCAGCACCAGCGCCACGATCGGCAGCAGCGGCACCGGCGTCATCGAGAAGATCCTGAACCGAGGGCGGCCGGAAGGAGGTTCCGCTTCGTCCTGCGGGACCTCGTCTTCGGGTTGTCCGAGCCTGGTGTGTCGTCCCATCCCATCCCTCTTCGATCACAGGATGTATACCAAACCCGCCCCAAGCATGCCTACCAGACGAGCAAAGGGGTCCTTCGGGAGAAGGGGTCGCCCGCATGCTCTCACATGGCCTCACCCGCGGAAGTGGTCCCAGCCGGATCCGCTGTACGGACCCCCGTCGACCAGCACTCCGGCACCCTCCGCGACCGTGCCGACCACCGTCCAGGACGGCGGCGGGACGGTGTCCGGGCCGATCGTCGCGGCGAACGCGTGGTCCTCCCCGCCGGTGAGGACGTGGCGGAGGCCACCCCGGCCGAGCACGGGCGGCACCGGGACGCGCGCCGTGTCGACCTCGATCCGCACGCCGCTGGCCTTGGCGATGTGGCCGAGGTCCTGGAGCAGGCCGTCGCTCACGTCCAGCAGGGCGGTGGCGCCCATCGCGCGGGCCTCGTCCCCGGCGGTGTACGGCGGGCGCGGCCGGCGGTGCGCCTCGATCAGCTCGGCGGGCCCCTCCTTCCCGCTCTCCAGCAGCTCCAGGCCCGCCGAGGACAGGCCGAGCGTGCCGCGCACCGCCACCAGGTCGCCGGGGCGGGCACCGGCGCGGGTCAGCGGCGGCCGGCCGCCGAGGTCGCCGAGCGCGGTGACCGCCAGCATGATCCGCGGGGCGGCGACCACGTCGCCGCCGGCCACCGAGGCGCCCGCCAGCCCGCACTCCTCGGCGAGCCCGGCGTACAGCTGCTCGGCCCACTCCACCGGCGTCTCGGCCGGGACGGCCAGCCCGACCAGCAGCGCGGTTGGCCGGGCGCCCATAGCGACGACGTCCGCGAGGTTCTGCGCGGCGGCCTTGCAGCCGATCTCGTACGGGCCGGACCAGTCGCGGCGGAAGTGCCGCCCCTCGGCCAGCAGGTCGGTGGTGGCGACGGCGCGGCCGTCGGGCGCGCACACCACCGCCGCATCGTCGCCGGGCCCCAGCTCCACCTGCGGCCCCTGCGGCAGCCGGTCGGTCAGCCTCGTGATCAGCCCGAACTCGCCCAGCTCCCCGATGGTGCTCATCGGCCCCCGTCCTCGTGCGTGCTCCCCGGCGCCGGAACGGCACCCGGACGGCCCAGGGGCGCCCCCGGGCGCCCGCCGCGGCCGCTAACACGATACGGTGACCGTCCGACGGCATTTTCTCCGCCCGGGGAGGACGTGATGGTGCAGGCCTACATCCTCATCCAGACCGAAGTGGGCAAGGCGGCCGAGGTGGCCGGCGAGATCGCCGGTATCTCCGGCGTAGCCCTGGCGGAGGACGTGACGGGACCCTACGACGTGATCGTCCGAGCGGAGGCGCGCAATGTCGACGAGCTGGGCAAGCTCGTCGTCGCGCAGATCCAGGCGGTCGAGGGGATCACCCGCACGCTCACGTGCCCGATCGTCCACATCTGACCGCTCCCTACCGCGAAGCTCCCCCGTGCTCCGACGCTCCACCGCGCCCAGACGTCCCGCCGGGTCCGGGCGTCCCGCCGCCCGTGCCCTGGCGCTGCTGCCGGCGGCGCTGCTGGCGGCCGGGTGCGCGGGCGGGGCCGTCCAGGTCCCGGTGCCGGAGCCGGACGCGGCGGGCGAGCGGCTGTGCTCGGGGCTGCGGCTGCCGGAGAAGGTGCACGGCCAGTCGCGCCGCGACACCTCCCCCGAGTCGCCGCTGACGGCCGCGTGGGGCTCGCCCGCCATCGCGCTGCGCTGCGGGGTGCCGCGCCCCGCCGAACTGCGGCCGGAGTCGCAGCTGATGACGGTGAACGGGGTCGACTGGTTCGGCGTGCCGGCCGACCGCCCGGTGACGTGGACGGCGGTGGCGCGGCAGGCGTACGTCGAGGTCACCGTGCCGGCGAAGTACACCCCGCCGGGCGATGTGCTGATCGAGCTGGGCCAGGCGATCGCGGCGACGATCCCGAAGAAGCCCGAGGGCCAGATCTGAGTCCGGCCCCCGGGCCTCCCGGGCGCGTCGCTCACCAGATGGCGACGGGGCCCTCGCCGCGCTTGTAGTAGCCGGGCAGCGGGCCCTTCAGCGAACGGTCCATGCGCCGCTTCATCCCGTCCGACAGCACCCCGGCCTTCATCATCTCCACGAAGACCGCGGTGGCGTTGCCGAGGTCGAACCAGTCGCGCTGCCACGACCACTGCCGGTTCCCCGCGTACCGGAACCAGCTGCCGCCGATCCCCGCGACCTCGTAGGCGCCGCCGTCCTCCCGGCGGACGTCGGCGATCTGCTTCCAGAACCCGACGACCTCGCCCTTGCGCTCGTCGACCAGGATGCTCTGGTACGGGTAGGTCCAGCCGTCCAGCCCGCCCATCTCCTGGCCGAGCGCGATGTCGCGGATCTCGTCCCGGCCGATCGCCATGAAGTCCTGGCTCGGGCCCATGTTCCAGCCGTAGGTGGCGTCCTCGGTGTAGAGGTCGGCCAGCGGGCGCCAGTCGCCCGCCTCCTCGCAGCGCCTGTTCTCGTCCAGCCAGTGCTGGACCATGTCGTCCATCTCTTCGCGGGAGAATTCCGGCATCACATCTCCTGAAGCTTGATCGCCTGGGTGGGGCAGTAGCGGACGGCGGCGGCCACCTCGTCGCGGTGGTCCTCGGACGGCTCCGCGTCGAGGACGCGGACCTTGCCCTTGCCGGGGACCTCGAACACGTCCGGGGCCTCCAGCTCGCACATGGCGTGGCCCTGGCACAGGTCCAGGTCCACCTCGATCCTCATCGGCCTCATCGGCCCGTCACCTCCGCCTCCTGCGGTAGCGCGCCTTGCAGGGCCGGGCCAGCTGGACGACCATCTTCGAGTGGTCGTTGCGGTAGGTCTCCGGCGGCTGCGCCAGCTCGAACTCCCAGTCCCGCAGCAGCACGGAGAAGATCGCCTTCAGCTGGATCATCGCGAAGTTGGCGCCCACGCAGCGGTGCCGGCCGGCGCCGAACGGCACCCACGTCCACCGGTTCAGCAGGTCCTCCTCGCGCGGCGCGATGTAGCGCTCGGGGCGGAACGCGTCCGGCTCGGGGAAGTCCTCGGGGATCCGGTTGGAGACGGCGAGGCTGCAGCCGACCATCGTCCCGGCCGGGATGCGGTGGCCCACGACCTCCTGGTCGGACTGGGCGACGCGCAGCAGCAGGATCAGCGGCGGGTGCAGCCGCAGCGCCTCCTTGATCGCCGCCTCCAGCCGCGGGATCGCGCGCAGCGCCTGGAAGGACACCTCGCTGCCGTCCGCGTACAGGCCGTCCAGCTCCGCCACCACGCCGGCCAGGACGTCCTGGTGGCGCAGCAGCTCGATCAGCGTCCACGCGGCGGTGCCGGAGGTGGTGTGGTGCCCGGCGAACATCATCGAGATGAACATGCCGGTGACCTGGTCGGCGGAGAACTTCGGCGAGCCGTCCTCCTCCTTGATGGACATCAGCACGTCCAGGAGGTCGCGGTCCTCGCGCGGCGGCCGCGGGTCCCGGCCGTCCATGATCCCCTGGACCAGCGCGACCAGGCCCCTGCGCGCCTCGTCCCGCTTGCGGAAGCTCTCGATGTCGGCGTACGGGTCGACGTACGCGATCGCGTCGGTGCCGCGTTCGAGGTCGTGGTACAGCTCGGCGAACCGGCCGTCGAGCTGCTCGCGGAACTTCTTCCCGATCAGGCACGCCGACGAGGTGTAGATGGTCAGCTCGGCGAACCAGTCGAGCAGGTCGATCTCGCCCTCGTCGCCCCAGCCGGCCGTCATCCGGTCGACCTCGGCGGCGATGGTGGCCGCGTGCCCCTTGAGGAACGACCCCTTGAGCGCCTGGTTGTGCAGGGCCTCGCGGCGCTGCTCGGGGGTGGCGTCGAAGACCACGCCCTCACCGAAGATCGGAGTCATGAACGGGTACGCCTCGGCCTGGTCCAGCTCCTCGTCCGGCGACCGGAAGAAGAACTCGTTCGCCTCGGCGCCCGACAGCAGCACCACGCGCCGGCCGGCGAGGACGAACTCGCCGACGTCGCCGCACTCGTCCCGGACCCGCCGCATCAGCCCGATCGGGTCGGTGCGCAGCTCTTCGAGGTGATCGGGGCCGCCCGAGACGACGGGCGGCGCGAGAAGCTCGGTCATCTCTCCTCCGTGCCTTTCTCTTCCAGGGGGGCCTCGGGCTGGACCTCGACCATGTGCAGGTGGGCGCCGCGCGGCGTGCCGACCACCGTCGCCACGACGGCGGCGACGTCGGAGGGCCGCAGGAAGTACGGGTGCCGGGCCGCGCCCCACTTGACCCAGTCCTCCAGGACGTTCCCGGTCGTCCCGGCGTCCCAGCCCATGCCCATGCCGGTGGCGGTGGGCCCGGGCCGGATGATCGACGCGCGGACGCCGGTACCCTCCAGCTCCATCTGCATCGTCCGCGCCATGCCCTCGACGCCGTTCTTGGCGGCCACGTAGGCGCCCGTCCACGTCCGCGGCACCCCGACGGTGTCGGAGGAGATGAAGACCACGTCCCCTCGCCGCCGCGCGACCATCCCGGGCACGAAGGCCGCCACGAGCCGGTGCACGCCCACCAGGTGGACCTGCACCTGCGCGAGGAACGCGTCGGGATCCAGCTCGTGGACGCGCCCGGCCGCCAGGTCCCCGGCGCCCGACACCACGATCTCGGCCGGGCCGAGCGCGTCCTGCGCCGCCGCCGCGAACGCCTTCACCGAGTCGGAGTCGGCGACGTCCAGGTGGTGCGCGAACGCCTCGCCTCCCCCGGCCCGGATCGTCGCCGCGAGCTCCTCGCACTTCTCGACCCGGCGGGCGCCGAGCGCGACCGGGTGCCCGGCCGTCGCCAGCGCGGTCGCGGTGGCCTCGCCGATGCCCGACGAGGCACCGGTGACGATCGCCGGGCGGCGTCGCGGGTGGGGTTCGAATCTGGGCACGGCTACCGGACCTCCAGTCGTACGGGCAGGGTCGCGAAGCCGCGGACGTTGGCCGCGTGGACCCGTTGCGCGCGGGCTTCGTCGACGTCGTAGGAGGACGCCGCGCGGACCAGCTCGCCGAGCGCGATCCGCGCCTCCAGCCGGGCGAGGTTGGCGCCCAGGCAGAAGTGGCGGCCGGCGCCGAAGCTGACGAGCTGGGAGGTGTCGCGGTCCAGGTCGTACTCGGCGGCGCGGTCGAACACGCGCGGGTCGCGGTTCGCGGAGCCCACGAGCAGCAGCATCCGGTCGCCCGCCGGGACCTTCCGCCCGTACAGCTCCTGCTCCTCGGCCACGGTGCGGGCCAGCATCTGGCTGGACGTGTCGTACCGCAGCGTCTCCTCGACCCAGTCGTCGACGCGCGCCGGGTCCTGGAACGGCTTGGCGCCCTGCGCGGGATTGCGGTGCCCCCAGTAGAGGGCGTTGGCGAGCAGCTTGGTCGTGGTCTCGTTCCCGGCGACGACCATGAGGAAGAGGAACGCGATGATCTCGCGGTCGTCGAGCCGGTCGCCGTCGATCTCGGCGTCCAGGAGCGCGGAGGTCAGATCGTCCCGCCTGGCCTTCTTGCGCTCGGCCAGCATCTCCTCGTAGTAGCCGACGAGGATGAGGGCGGCCTCCATGCCGGCCGGCGGCACGTCGTTCAGGCCGTCCTCGCGGTGGACGACGAGATCGGCGAGCCGCCGCACCTCCGCCCGGTCCGCCTCGGGGACGCCCATCATCTCGGAGATGACGTCCATGGGCAGGAGCCCGGCGAAGTCGGCGACCCAGTCGCCCTCGCCCTTCTCCAGGAGCGGGTCCAGATGCCGGCGCGTGAGCCGCAGGATGTCGTCGCCCATCTCCTTGACCCGCCGGGGCGTGAACCCCTTGGAGACGAGCGCGCGCATGCGCGTGTGCCGGGGCGGGTCGAGCGCGAGGAACGACATCGTCTTGGACGCGTGCGGGCCCCACGCGCTCGGCTCGACCGAGACGCCGTTGGAGCTGGAGTACGCGCCGTGGTTCCGGAACGCGGCGGACACGTCGGCGTGCCGGGACAGCGCCCAGAAGCCGATCTCGTCGTTGCGGTAGAGCGGCGCCTCTTCCCGGAGCCGCTCGTACGTCGGGTAGGGGTCTTCGTGGATGGCGTAGTCGAACGGACTGTAATGGACCGGGCTGTCATGGACCTGAGCGGTCCGGGGGGACGGGGAGGAATGGCCCATGGCCGTCACCTCATTCGGGGTCGGGCAGGATGAGCTCTGCCATCTCGGCGAGCCGGTCGGCCATCCGGGCGTACGAGGTGTAGCCCATTCCGGCGTGCACCAGCGCACCGGCGTACGCGAGTTCGAGCGCGCCGAGGATCTTCGGATCGGCGCCGTCGCCCATGGCCGCCTCCAGCCGCCGCCTGATGGAGACGCCGATCCGCATCCGCAGCTCGCGGACATCGGGGTCGCTCCCGAGCATCGCCGCCGTACAGGCCGCGGCCAGCTCGGGCTCGTCGGACACCAGGAGCGCGACCTCGCGCAGCACCTCGTTCACCCGCTCGCGGCGCGTTCCGCCCGCCGGTACCGGCGGGAGCGCGTTGAGCCGCCGCCAGAACACCTCGGTGATCAGGTGGTTCTTGGAGGCGAAGTAGGTGTAGGCGGTGGCGGGGGCCACGCCCGCGCGCTTGGCCACGTTCCGTACGGTCAGGCCGTCGAAGCCGGTCTCGCGGATCTCCTCCACCGCCGCGTCGGTCAGCCTCCGCACGGTGTCGGCCTGCCGCTCGGTGAGACGCCGGCGGGTGGACTCGGTGATCAGCTCCTGGTTTCCGGACACGTGTCCAGACAATAGTTCAGCAAACGCCCGGCGGCAACCTCCCCCGCCGCCGCGGGCATGGAACTGATCTCCGTGCCCTGGGACCATGGGCCGATGCCGCCCGTCGAGGTCTCCGCGCGCGAGGCCGAGGTGCTCGCCGCCGTCGGCCGCCACCTGACGAACGTCCAGATCGCGCACCGGCTGCACATCTCGGTGCGCACGGTCGAGAGCCACGTGTCGTCGCTGCTGCGCAAGTACGGCGTCCCCGACCGGCGGGCCCTGGCCATCCTCGCGGCGCAGGAGCGTACCGGCGAGGAGGCCGCCCCGATGGCGGGCCTGCCCGCGGCCCGCACCTCGTTCGTCGGGCGGGCCGCCGAGCTGGCGGAGATCGAGGCCGCGACCCGGACGGCCCGGCTGGTCACCCTCCTCGGCCCCGGCGGCGCCGGCAAGTCGCGGCTGGCGGCGGTGGCCGCGGCGGCCTCCCGGCACGGCGGCGCGTTCGTGGACCTGGTGCCGGTGCGCGGCGGGTTCGTCGCCCGCGCCGTCGCGGCGGCGCTCGGCGTGACCGAGAGCCCGCGGGCGCCCCTGGAGGCGGGCATCGCCGAACGCCTCGGCCGCCGCCGCGCGCTCGTCGTCCTCGACAACTGCGAGCACCTGCTGGACGCGGCCGCCGGGTTCGCCGACCGGATCCTCGCCGCCTGCCCCGGCACCCGGATCCTGGCGACCAGCCGCGAGCGGCTCGGCGTCCCCGGCGAGCGGATCGTCCGGGTGGGGCCGCTGTCGTCGGACGCCGAGGCGCTCTTCACCGACCGCGCCCGCGCCGCCGACCCGGGATTCACCGCCGACCCGGCCACGCTGGCGGAGATCTGCGCCCGGCTGGACGGCATGCCGCTGGCGATCGAACTGGCCGCCGCCCGCAGCGCCGCGCTCGGCGCCCCCGGCGTGCTGGCCGCCCTGGACGACCGGCTCCGGCTCCTGGCCGGCGGCCGCGGCCGCGACGAGCGGCACCGCTCCCTGCGCGCGGTCCTCGACTGGAGCCACGACCTCCTCGACACGGAGGAACGGGACCTCTTCCGCCGCCTGTCCGTCTTCGCGGGCGACTTCGACCTGAACGCGGTACTCGCCGTAACACCAACGACAGACCCGAACGCGCCAGGCACGGACGCGGTTGACGCAGTCCCGGCAGACTCGGACGCGGCGGGCGCAGGCTCGGCAAACCCGGACGCGACAGGCACGGACGCGACAGACTCCAGCGCAGCAGACTCCAGCGCGGCAGGCGCGCCAGACACGACAGACTCAGGCGCGGCGGACGCGGCGCGCGCGGCAGACTCGGGCGCGGTAGGCGCGGTAGGCGCGGCAGACGCGGTGGGGGCGGCAGACGCGGTGGGGGCGGCTGTGGTGGCTGATGTGTTGGGGCGGTTGGTCGACAAGAGTCTGGTCGGGAAGGTGGCGGCGGGGCGCTGGCGGCTGCTGGAGACCGTGCGCGCGTTCGCCGCCGAGCGGCTCGTCCAGAGTGGCGAGCGGGACGCCGTCCACCGCCGCCATCTGCGGTGGGCGGCGGCGACCGCCGCCCGTTCGGCCGCCCGGATCGACGCGCCGGACGCCGGTGAGGCGGGTGTCCGGGAGGCCGTGGCGGAGTTCGACGCCGTCGCCGGGGATCTGCGGGCCGCGCTGGCGCGGGCGCCGGCCGATGCCGGGGACATCGCTCATCGGCTGGCGCGGGCGCTGGGGCGGCTGGCGTACGCGCGGCGGTTCCAGGCCGAGGCGTACGAGCACTTCCTGGCGGCGGCCGAGCGGGCCGCGTCCCCGGCGGAGGCGGCCCGGGACCTGAAGAGCGCGGCCGACTGCGCGCATGTCGTCCCGACGGGCGGCGAGCGGCATTTCGCGCTGCTGTGCTCGTCCGCCGAACGGTCCCGCGCGGGCGGGGACGCCGCGGGCGAGGCCGTCACGCTCGCCACGGCGGTCGTCACCACGGCCCGCAACCCCGGCTGGTACACCGTCCCGCACGGCGAGCTGCGGCGGCTGCTGGACCGGGCCGAGAGCGCCGGCGCGCGAGGTCCCGAGGTCGCGGCCTGGCTCGCCGCCGCCCGCGCATGGCTCGCCTCGCCGGAGCCGTACAGCGCCGACCGCGCGCTGGCCGGGGAGGCGCTCGCGGCGGCGCGCGCCGCCGGTGACCCGGTGCTGGTCAGCGCCGCGCTCGACGCGACGATCAGCGCGGCGCTGCGGGACGGGCGGCTGCGGGACGCGGCGCGCGGCGGCCGGGAGCGCCTCGGCCTGCTGGCCGCGCTGCCGGAGCACGACCCGCGCTGCGCCGCCGAGATCGTCGACATCTTCCATGTGGCGGCCAACTGCGCCACCGCCGCCGGGGACCTGCCCGCGGCGCTGGACGCCGGCCGGCGGGCGCTGGCCGACGACCTGCTCGGCGGGCAGTACTTCCTGTCGACGAACACGATCGTCCTGCCGCTGGCGCTGAGCGGCGCGTTCGACGAGGTGCTGCGGCACGCGGAGGCGGCGCTGGAGAGCTGGCGGCGGGCCGGGGGCCCGGACAGCGGGATGATGCGGCCGGTCGCCGTCGGCCCGGCGCTGGTGCACGGCCTGCGCGGCGAGCGCGAGGAGTACCTGGCGTGGCGGGAGCGGGCGTCCGGAACGGCCGCCGGGCAGGTGTTCGACCACGCGACGCTGACCGGCTTCGTCGACGCCCGCGTCGCCGTGCACACCGGGCGGCTCGACTCGGCCGCCGATCTGGCCGGCGCCCTCGCGGACGACCGCACCCTCTACCGCGGCTACGCCCACGCCGCCGGAGCCGAACTCGCCGTCGTCGCGGGCCTGCCCGGCGCCGCGGAACGGGTCGCCGCCGCCGGACCCGCCGCCGAGAACGCCTGGGCCGCCGCGTGCCTGGCCCGTACGCGGGGACGGCTGCACGGTGATCCGGACGAGCTGGCCTCCGCGGTCGAGCAGTGGGAGCGCATCGGCGCCCGCTTCGAGCGCGCGAGCACGCTGGTGCTCCTGCCCGGACGCGCCGCCGAGGGCCGCGCGGAACTCGCGGCCCTCGGCTGCCTCTGACCGGATCTCCCGGCGCGGCGGGTCAGGAACGGCTCGTCCGCCGCGTCCCGCCGCCGCCCGCGAGCAGGGGCGCCAGCATCAGCGCCGCCACCAGGCCGAACGCGGCCGGGTAACCGGTGTGGACGGCGATCAGGCCGAAGCCGGCGGCGCCCAGGCCGATCCCCGCGTCGTAGGCGACGTTCCACAGAGCGCTGACCGTGCCGTACGACGAGGGCGGCACGCGGTCGAGCATCACGGCCATGCTCGCGTTGCCGGTGAGCCCGAACCCGATCCCGAACAGGACCATCCCGGCCAGCACCGCGAGCGGCTCGGACACCAGAACCAGCGCGGCGATTCCCGCGGCCGAGATCAGCAGGCCCGGCACCAGCTGCCGCGCCGCGCCGTTCCGGTCGCCGCGGCGCCCGGCCCACCACCGGGTGGCCGTCGCCGCGAGGGACTGCGCCAGCAGCGCCCACGCCGACACGCCGCCGGCCGCTAGCGGCAGGAACGTCGCGGTGACGCCCGTCGCGACCGTCACCGCCGCGAAGATCCCGCAGGGGACGAGCAGCGCGGGCGTGCGGGCCGCCGCCAGGACGCCCAGCGGCTCCTCGGGCGCGGGCTGCCGTCCGGGCAGCCGCCGTACCGCCGCCAGCCCCGCCAGCGCGGACACGCCGGCCAGCACGAACACGACCCGGTATCCGGCCGCGTCGCCGAGCCACAGCCCCAGCGGCAGCGCCACCACGCCGGGCACGCCGCACGCCACGCCGTACACGCCGAGGCCCTCGCCGCGCCGCGCCGCGGGCACGATCGAGGCCACCAGCGCCCCGCCCAGCACCACGGCCACCGCCAGCCCGGCGCCGCGCAGCAGGCAGGCCGCCAGCACCGTCGCCATCCCGCCCGACACCACCAGCGCCAGCGCGGGCGCCCCCAGCAGGACGAGGCCCGCGCCGAATACCAGCCGGTACCCGTACCGGCGCACGCACCGCGGCACCGCGAGCTCGGCGGCCACGGTCGCCGCCATCATCACGCCCGTCGTCAGCCCGGCCCCCACGCCGCCGGCCCCCGACGCCTCCGCGTACCGCGGCAGCGCCGAGAACAGCAGGTAGAAGCTGGTGGCCGACCCGACACCGGCGGTCATGACCAGCAGGAACGCGGGGGTCAGCAGGCGTTCGCGGTCCGTCCGGCCCGTCCGGTCCAGGGTGGTGGTGGTGCTCATCGCGTGGCCTCCTCGGCAGCCGTCCTACTGCCGAGAAGGGTCGCCCGGACCGCCACGGACGGGCATCCGTGGCCACCACGGATTCGCCACCGGCCGGTGGTCAGCGGATGAGGTCGGCCGCCCGCCAGGCCAGCGCCATGACGGGCGCGTTCAGGTTGCCGGAGACCAGCACGGGCAGGACGGAACCGTCGACGACGCGCAGGCCGGCGACGCCGCGGACGCGGAGCCGGGAGTCGACCACGTCGTCGTCGTGCGGGCCCATCGCGCAGGTCCCCACGGCGTGGTAACCGCAGTAGCCCCGCGTCAGCGCCGCCTCGACGAGGTCGTCCCGGCTCCGGACGGCGGGGCCGGGGACGGTCTCGGCGGCGATGCTCTCCGCGATCGGGCCGGTGGCGAACAGCTCGCGGATCCTGCGGACGAGGTCCGCCCCGACGGTGCGGTCGTTGTCGGTGGCGAAGTACCCGGGGTCGATGTCGAGGGGCGCCGCCGGGTCGTCCGAGGTGATGCGGACGCTGCCCTGGCTGTCGGGGCGCAGCGCGTACGCGATGCACATGATGCCCGGCTCCCGTTCCGGCGTCGGCGAGCCCGCCGGCGCCGAGCCGAGGGACAGCGGGACGACCTGCACCTGCGCGTCGGGCCGGTCCAGCCCAGGACGCGAGCGGAAGAACCCGACGAGGTCGAACGCCGGCGCCGCCAGCACTCCCCCGCGGGTGGCGAAGTACCTCAGCATCGCCATCGCCTGCCGTGGCCGCGTGTTCAGCAGGCGGTTGTACCCGCGGTCCTCCTTCAGCCGGAACTGCAGGCCGGCGGCCCGGTGCTCGCGCATCCGGGCGCCGACGTTCGGGCTGTCGACCAGCACGTCGACGCCCGCCGCCTTCAGCGTGCCGACAGGACCGATGCCCGAGCGCTGCAGCAGTGCGGGGGTGGCGACGCCGCCCGCCGAGACGATCACCTCGGCGGCGGCGCGGTGATCGGCCGTGCGGCCGCCGCACCGTACCCGGACACCGGTGGCCCTGCCGTTCTCCACCAGGACGCGCAGCGCGAGGGCCCCGACCATGACGGTCAGGTTGCCGCGGTCCTCGACCGGACGCAGGAACGCGCGGGCCGCGCTGACCCGGCGGCCGTCGCGGACGGTCGCCATCGCGTAGCCGATGCGTTCGCCGTCGGTGGCGTTGTAGTCCTCCACGCGGCTCCACCCCAGCCGGGCCGCGGCTTCGAGGACCTCCTCGCACAGCGGTTCCGGCCCGGCGGCCGGCGAGACGCCGAGCGGTCCCCCCGTACCGCGCGTCCCGCCGGCGCCGAGCCGGTGGTCCTCGATCCGCCGGAACGCGGGCAGCATCGCGTCCCAGCCCCAGCCGGGGTTGCCGAGCCGTTCCAGCTCGTCGTAGTCCGCCTGGCTCCCCCGGTTGTAGATCAGGCCGTTGATCGCGCTGGTGCCGCCGAGCGTCCTCCCCCGCGGCCACACCTCGCCCCGCCCGGACGCGCCGATCGGCCGGGTCGGGTACGCCCACGCGTACCGCGGGCTCTCCATCAGCCGGGCGAACCCCTTGGGCATCGCGATGGCCGGGCTCCTGTCCCGCCCGCCCGCCTCGATCAGCAGCACCCGGCAGGCCGGATCGGCCGAGAGGCGATGGGCGAGCACGCAGCCCGCCGAACCCGCCCCGACCACGATGTAGTCGTACTCCGCCACGCCACCTCCGACCTAACGCCCGCCGACGCAGCATCACCGCGCCGGCGCGTCCGCCGCAACGCATTCGGCTGGAGCCGAAACGTCACCGGCCGTTGGCGTTGATCAGTTCGAGGCCGAGCGGGGTGGCGTGGTGGAGGACGGCCCTGCCGTCGCGGCGGCTGGTGACCAGGCGGGCCGCCCGGAGCGCGGCGGCGTGCTCGGACGCCGAGGCCGGGCTGATGCCGACCTGCCGGGCGATGTCCTTGGTGACGGTCGGCCGGGCCAGGAGCCGCAGCACGGCCGCCCGCGTGGGGCCGAGGACGCCCGCGAGCGGATCGCGGCCGGACCCAGCGCGCAGGACGGTCCGCGTCCGCGACGGGTAGACCAGCAGGACCGGCTCGTCCGGGGACTCGGCGACCAGCGGCGGGCCCGTCCAGAACGCCGTCGGCACCAGCGCGAGCCCGCGCCCCCGCAGCCGCACCTCCCGCCGCCCCGGCGTGGCGATCTCCAGGCCGCCGTCGCGCCAGGCCGCGCCCGGCACCAGCTCGGCCAGCATGCCCGCCGTACCGCGCCGGGCCAGCACCCGGCCGTGATGGGCCAGCTCGGCATGGTGCCCGGCGCGGATCTCCGGCCAGTACGGCCGCAGGATCGCGGCATGGGCGCCGCGGAACCCCCGCATCACGTACCGCACGGCGTCGCGGTCCCCGGCGGCGACCGAACGCGCCCACGAAGGCGCGGCGCGACCGCCGGCGCCGGACCACAGCCCGGCCTCGTGGCGCATCCCCGCGGGCGTCAGGCCCCACGCGATCTCCAGCGCCTCATCGAAGTCGCCGCAGACGGCCGTGGTCGAGAGCGCCCCGGAGAAGCCCGCGCCCAGCTCCCACACCGGCCGGGCCGACTCGGGAAGGCTCGCCAGCGCGGCCCGCCGCCACCCGTCCAGGCGGGGCACGGCATCCGCCCGGCGCAGCGCGACCAGCGCGAGCTTCAACTCCAGCATCGGCGCGGGCTCGGGCAGGAACCTCGTCCGCCCGAGATCGTCCGCGGTGAAATGGATCCGCAGCATTGGCGACCGCCTCGTCCGCGCGGTGCGAGCCCTGGATCGTCCAGGGTACTCAGCGGGCGGCCGTCACACGCGCCCGGAAACCGCGAACCTCGTCCGATTCCCACGCGCCGGTGAAGCCCGTCCACCACACGTTCTGCTCGCCCGGCGCCGGCACGCTCAGCCGGTCGACCAGCGTCGATGGCGCGCCCGCCTCCCGGAACGCGCACTGCGCGGCGTACAGCGCCATGGCCCTGGTCACGATCCCGACCGGCGCGGGATTGACCACGCGCAACGTCCCCTGGTCCGGCGCCAACTCGAAGAACTGGTCGGCGGTCAGCTCATCGGAATGCGCCTTCAGCGCCCCGGCCGTCTTCGCCACGCACGCCTCCCGCACCTTCGCGAGCCCAGGCGGCCCGGACGGAGAAGGCGTACCGCCCGCCGCCTGCGTACCGGAATCGCACCCCGCCACTAACGCCACCAGGAACAGAACGGGCACGACACCCGTGAGAGTCCTCATGCCGCCGATCCTCCCCCGCCGAACGCTAAGGAGCATGCCGAGCCGCCAAACGCGCCCACACCCACTTCCCTCCCCGCGGGTCGCGCGTGTACCCGCAGCAGGTCGAGAGCGCCTGCACGAGCGGCAGCCCCCAGCCGCCGTTCCTGTCGTACGACTCCTCGGCCAGATCGAGATCCTCCAGCCCCAACTCGACGACGGCCTTCGGCTCGGGAAGCCGCGAACTGGAATCCCAGACCGCGATGATTACCCCTTCGGCATCGCGACTGAGCTGAAAGCGAATCTCCCTCAGCGGCGTCGCCTTCGCGGCATTCGTGACGAGTTCCGCGACGACGAGCAGCGCATCATCGAGAATGCCAGAACAGTCCCATTTATTCAGCTTTTGCCCGGCCAACGTCCGCGCCAGCCCGATCGACGCAGGTGTCCCCAGCAGGGGGATGAACAGGCAGTCTGTCTTCGGTGCCAGCATTGTCGCCTCCTGGACGCAGTTCCCGAATTCCGCGTCCAAGATTCGCTCGCACTTTCTAAGCTTGCGCGGTACTCACGGAGACCGAAAACACTGGAGGAGCAATGCCGCTCGTCCGCGAACCCCTCGACCCCCGCATCTCGATGTGGCACTTCCTCGCCTTCTACCTACGCTGGTGGCGAGAGAAGGAAGGGCTGTCACTCACCCAATGCGGACAGGTGATCGGTGCCGCCCGTTCGACTGTTTCCAACATGGAGGCGGGCAGGCAGCGGCCGCACGACGACTGGATGCGCATGCTCGACCTCAAGTACGGCACGGGCCTCCTCTTCCAGATCCTCCTCTGGTACGCCCGCATGGCCCACAACCCCGACTGGTTCCGCCAGTACGCCCAACTGGAGATGCAGGCCCTGGCGATCAGAGTCTTCCAAGGTGGCGGCATACCGCTTTACCTACAGACGGACGAAGTCACAGCACACAACCTGGAGAACAGCCGCCACGACGACAACAAGCCCGACCTCACCGACCACCTCGCGCGCAAGAGTTCACTCCTCGACAAGGATGGTGCGCCGGACATCTGGGTCATTCTGGACGAAGCAGTACTCGCTCGCCCGATAGGCACTGCCGAGATCATGAGAAACCAGCTACGCCACCTGCTCGACATAATGACCCTTCCTCGCGTCAGCGTGCGCATCATCCCGTTCTCAGTCGGGCCCCACCCCGGAGCCGACGGGTTCTTCCAGGTCATCAGCCTGGAAAGCCGAGACGTCGCCTATGCGGGCGCCCAGGGCGGCGGCCGCCTCATCGAGTCGCCGAGCGAAACCCGGGCACTACGAGATAAATTTGACCGCATCGGCGCGAAGGCGTCCTCCGAGGACGACTCGCACAACATCATCAAGCACTACTTGGAGCGGTACTCATGACCGTGTTGTGGCGGAAGAGTTCGCGAAGTGTCGTCGGTGACGACAAGGTGTGCGTCGAGCTGGCGCGCATCGCCGACAGCGTGGGCGTCAGGGACTCCAAAAACCCGGATGGCGGTCACCTCACCCTGGCCCCAGAGCAGTTCGCCTCCCTCGTGAACCAGATCAAGCGCGGCTCGTACGACGACTGACGGCGCAGCCTGGCGCTTGCATGCGGACGGGCGCGTCGGGTGCGGACGCGAGGTACGCACCCGACGCCCGCCGCCCTGGGGAGAGAAAGCATCCGTTCGTGCCTTCACACAGAGACCCGTCGCAGACGCCTGAAGCAGGACACATGGCCGTTCAGTGGAAGAAGAGCGCCCACAGCGACGGGGTGGACGACAAGGCGTGCGTCGAGCTGGGACGGCTCGCGAGCGGCGTCGCCGTCAGGGACTCCAAGAACCCGGGCGGCGGTCACCTCACCCTGCCCCCAGAGCAGTTCGCCTCCCTCGTGAACCAGATCAAGCAAGGCGCGCACGCCGGCTGACGGCGCAGCCTGGCGCTTGCATGTCGCAAATCATGGAGCGGGACACATGGCCGTGCAGTGGAAAAAGAGCACACACAGTGGCGGCGTCAACGACGAACAGTGCGTCGAGTTGGCGCGTCTCGCACAGGGTGTGGGGGTCAGGGACTCCAAGAACCCGGATGGTGGGCACCTCGCCCTGAGGGCCGATAACCTCGCCGCCCTGCTTCACCAGATCAAGCGAGGCGCGTACGACGCTTGACGGCGCATCATGGCGACCGCATCTCCTGGTGATCGCGGTGGTGGATGGTCGAGGGTTCAGGTCTGGGTGAGGCGTTCGGCGTGGCCGGTCTCGTCGTTCCGGATCAGATCAGGTCCGGTGCTGCGGAGCTGCCAGCGTGTGATGGTGCCGTCCGGGCCGGCGAGGGCCTCCCGGGACAGGGCTGCTTCGATGCGGGTGCGGACTTCGGATTCGGACGCGGGTTCGGTGGCGAAGAGCACCCGTAGTCGTACCTCGTCGCCGGAACGCTCGGCGGTGGTGTGGTGGGGCGCGAGCGGGCACGGCGGCTCGTGCTCCCAGTGACCGCAGAGCGCGGCGGTAACCGCTGCTCCCGGCGCTCGCACGTCATCGTCGGCCGCCATGCTCACCACTGCGTCATGGACGAATGCTCGGCGCATGGGGTCAGTATCCATCCGAGTCGGAGCCGGGTCCGGTTGTCGGGTGCGGGTGCGACACTCGTCCTCCATGACGGCACCGCCCCTGTGGAACGACGACCTGTTTCCGTTCCCCACTCCGCCCGCGCTCGCCAAGGTGGTCGACATCGCTTGGGAGGAGGGGTTCCTCGCGACGGATCTGTACGAGGAGGGTCTGTACGACGCCATGCGCGTCCAGACGAGCTTCGCGCTGCCGTTCGAGCTGTGCGAGGTGCCGCTCGCGCCGCCGGGGTGGGAGGACTGCTACGCGGGGGAAGTGTTCCGCCGGCACCATGTGCCGTTCATGTCCGTGCCGGAGCTGCTGCCGTTCGCCGATCTGGGGAACGGCACCTGCGTCGGGTGGGTGTTCCCCGCGCCGGAACTCGGGCGCACCGACCATCCCGTCGCCTCCTTCGGCCACAAGGAGCCGGGCGTCATCGGCCGGAACACTCTGGACGGTCTCACCTTCCTGCTCTCCCTCGCCCTGCGCGGCGGAGGGGAGCGCCGCCGCGCCCAGGTGGCGCGCCTGGCCGCTGAGCTGGGTGTCCGCCCCATTCCGGAGTACGGCGGCGATGCGGTTGTTTCCCTCGATCTCGCGCCGCCGGCCGGGTGGCGCCACGAGCCCGACCCGTCCGGCATCGGCATCGGCGTTCTCGCGCCGGACGACGCCTTCGCCGACGAGTACCCCGCCTTCACCGGGGGCACGAATGTCGTTCTGGCGGACGCCTCCCGGATGCTCGACGCGGGCTACCCGGCGAGCGCGCTTCTGGGACTTACCGCCGCGTATCACGAGGATGTGCGGCTCCTCCCGGCGCTGCATCCCTTGTGGGCCCGCGCTTACGACGATCTCGGCCGGACGCTGCTCCGCGAACGTCTCGACGTCATGGTGGAGGACCACCGGAGCTGAGGCATGTCCTAGCGCTCGTTCGCGGGGAAGTCCGCCGATCGGCTCACATCGGCCCATTTCCGGGTCTCGGCGGTGCGGATCTCCCCGGCCTCCAGGGCCAGGGTGAGGGCGTCGCCGCCGAGGACGAGGCGCCGTGGCGGGTCGTCGGCGGCCACGACGTCGATGATGATCCTGGCGGCCCGGGCCGGGTCGCCGGGCTGGGTGCCGTCGTTGTCGCGCCGGTAGCGGTTGATGGCGCCCACCGTCTCCTCGTAGTCGGGGCCGACCGGGTGGAGTTCCATCGAGGAGCCCTGCCAGTCGGTACGGAACGCGCCCGGCTCCACGATGACGACCTTCACGCCGAACGGCGCGACCTCACTGGCGAGCACCTCGGAGAACCCCTCGACCGCGAACTTGGCGGTCTGGTAGGCGCCCATCCCGGGCGTGCCGCCCACCCGTCCTCCGATGGACGAGAACTGCACGAAGACGCCCGACCGCTGTGCCCGGAGGACGGGCAGCGCGGCGCGCGTGACGTTCACGACGCCGAAGAGGTCGGTCTCGATCTGGGCGCGGAAGTCCTCGGCCGCCATCTCCTCGATCGGCGCGCTGTTGGCGTAGCCGGCGTTGTTGACGACCACGTCGAGGCCGCCGAAGGCGCCGGTGGCCTCCCGTACCGCGCGGGAGGCCGCGGCGGCGTCGGTGACGTCCAGCGCCACCGCTCGGACCCGGTCACCGTGGCGGGCCACCAGGTCCTCGAGCTGCTCCGGACGCCGCGCGGTGGCGGCGACCCGGTCGCCCGCCTCCAGGACGGCCTCGGCGAGCCGCCGTCCGAAGCCGCGCGACGCTCCGGTGATCAACCATGTGCTGGGCATGGGGTCGTTCCTTCCGTTCGGGATTCGGGCCGTCAGGCTCTCCCGGCGACCTAACTGTCTCATCAATGTAGCACTTAGATATTCAAGTTGGTCAGTGTTGCGGCAGTAAGGTCGCCATGTGCTACGTGGACGGTAATGTTGGGAGGGTGAGAGCAGACGCGGCACGCAACCTGGAACTTGTGCTGAGCACGGGCGCCCGCCTGCTCGCCGACGACCCCTCGGCGAGCATCGCCGCCATCGCCGCGGCGGCGGGCGTGGACCGCCGTACCGTCTACCGGCGCTTCGCCTCCCGCGAGGAGCTTCTGGCCGCCGTGTACCGGGCGCGTTACGACGCCGTCGAGAAGGCCATCGAGGCCGCCAGGCTGCGGGAGGCGCCGGTCGCGATCGCGCTGCACCGGTACGTCGAGGGGATCATCGCGGTCAACCGCGCGTGGCCGGTGGAGATGGGCCGCATGCTCACGGAGGAGACGCTCCGCGAGCGCCGCCGGCGCCTGATCGGCGAGGTCGACGCCTTCCTGCGGCGCGCCACCGACGAGGGCCTGCTGCGGTCCGACCTCCCGACCGGCTGGGTCGGGACGCTGCTGCCGCCGCTGATGCTGCACGCCGCCGAGGAGCTGTCCGACCTGAGCGCCGCCCAGGCGGCCGACGTGGTGGTCGAGACGCTGCTGCGCGGTGTCGGCGCGCAGCGGCCGGGCGATCGGTCAGGCGGCGGGCGCTGAGGATTCACCAGGCCCGGTGCGGGATCGGCGTGGAGGGTCAGGGGGTGAGGAAGGCCCGGGCGTGCTGCGCGACGATGTCCGGCCGTTCGTCGGCGATGAAGTGGCCGCAGTCGGGAACGAGGTGGATGTCGAGGTCGGCGTAGGGCTGGTGGCCGTCGAGCACCCGGTGGCTGAGGAAGACGTCGCGTACGCCGAACACGAGCCGGGTGGGCACGGCGAGAGGGCTCCGGTAGCGGCCGCTCATCACGGCGCGGAACTCGCGCGTGACGAACGTCCGGTAGAGCTGGATCCCCGCACGGGTCCTCGCGGGCTCGGCGTAGCGGTCGGTGAAGGCGTCCATGGTCCGCTGATCCCACACCGTCCGGTCGTGGACGCCCAGCCGCAGTATCACGCGGGCGAACGAACCGTTGCGCAGCGCCAGACGGCCGATGCCCGGAGCGATGATGACCTGCTGGTACCAGAAGCGCCACAGGTGCGGCAGCGCCGCGAGCGGCCGCGACCACGGGTGGACGATGTTGAGCGCCAGGAAACGGTCGAAACGCTCCGGTGCCTTCAAGCAGAGCAGGAAGCCGATCCAGCCGCCCCAGTCGTGGCCGACCAGCTTGACCCGGTCGAGGTCCAGGGCGTCCATGACCGCCAGGACGTCCCGCGCCATCTCCTCCTTGGCGTAGCCGTCCGGCGGCGCGTCCGACCAGCCGTGCCCGCGCAGGTCGATGGCCACGACCCGATGGTCGGACGCGAGCACGGGGATGAGGTGCCGCCACTCGTACCAGTGCTGCGGGAAGCCGTGCAGCAGGACCACGGTGTCGCCGGAGGTCCCCGCCTCCGCGACGTGGAACCTCATGCCCCGTGCCTCGACCCACCGGTGGGTGACGCCTTCGACGTACGGCGGTTCATCGTCCATGACCGGGCCTCCGATCTCCCGTCCAGGATCATCTCACCGCCCGCCCCGGCGCTCGGGCGAGGCGCCGAATCCGGCCGGAATGTCAGCCGGTCTCGAACGACAGGTGCGCCGAGAGGGCGCGGAGGAAGTCGGGCGCGTCGAAGATCCGGCCGGCGGAGGCGACGCCGGTGGCCCTGGTCCGGCCGGTGAGGACGCGGTGGACGGCCTCCACCGCGAGGGGCGCGCTGATGGCGTAGATGTCCCGGCCGCTCGCCGTGGCGCGGCGTTCGGTGCCGCCGGAGCGGACGGCGACGTCGACGAGGAACGTCTGGTCGGAGCGGCCGCTCCCGTCGGCCGCCGCCGGCGACGGCGTGTCCGGGGCCGACAGGTCCTCGACGGCCTCGACCGTCATGTACGAGCGCACCTCGGGGACGGCCAGGTGGCTGGGGATCGTGACGACGTCCGCCATGCTGAACTCCCCGATGACGGGCCGGACGCCCATCGGCTCGGGGAACGTCCACTTCAGGGACGGCAGGTCGTCCTGGTGGTACTCCAGCCGCCCGCCGGTGAAGCGGACCCGGCGGCCGCCGCGCCGTTCCCGCGAGACGGTGCCCGAGTCCCGCGTTCCCGCGGTGGGGTGCCAGCTGCTCAGCGCGTACGCGATGTGCGCCTCGTCGGCGGCGGTCCAGTCGCCCATCGCGGCGGTGGCCAGCAGGTCGCCGAGGCCGCCGAAGAAGGCCATCGCCGGGACGATCACGGCCCCGGCGGCGCGGGCCCGCTCGCCGAAGTGCGCGAACGTGTCGGCGTTGGCCTCGATCTCGGCCGCCACGTCCACGTACGGGACGCCGGCGCGCAGCGCCGCCTCGATCACCGGGGCGGCCGTGGCGGCGAAGGGCCCCGCGGTGTTGACCACGGCCGCCGCGCCGGCCAGCGCGCGGTCGAGCGAGCCCGGGTCGTCGACGGACGCGGGCCGTACGTCGAGCCCGGGGAAGTCCGCCGCCAGCGCTTCGAGCTTCCCGGCGTCGCGGCCGGACAGGACCGGGACGAACCCGCGGTCCCGCAGCTCGGCCACCACGAAGCGCCCCGTGTGGCCGTACGCGCCGAATACCGTGACCGCCTGGCCAGTCCCCATCGTCGTCTCCATCGTTCTTGGTGATCCACTCGTTCTCGGTCGATCCACTACGACGATCTTGGCGGGGACGGCCGGGCCGTACGAGTGTCTGGAACGCCATGGCTCGTACAATTCCGGACATGAGTATCTCGGGCACGAGAATTCCGGCATGAAGACTGTCGCGGTCGCCGTCACCGAGGGGATGCTGCATTTCGAACTGTCGGTGGCCTACGAGGTGTTCGGCCCGGCGCCGGCCGCCGTGACCGGCCCCTGGTACGACCTCGCCGGATGCGGGACGGGCGCCGTCCGGGCCGGCCGGTTCCTGCTGGAGCCGGACCACGGGTTAGACCGGCTGCCGAGCGCCGACACGGTGATCGTTCCGGGGTGGGCGGACGTCGACGCGGACCCGCCCGGCGACCTCATCGACGCATTGCGCGCGGCCCATCAGGGAGGCGCGCGTGTCGCCTCCCTCTGCACGGGCGCGTTCGTGCTGGCCGCCGCGGGACTGCTGGACGGGCGGCGCGCGACCACGCACTGGGCGCACACCGACGTGCTGGCCGCGCGCTACCCCAGGGTGGACGTCGATCCGGACGTGCTCTACGTGGACGACGGCAGCGTGCTCACCTCGGCCGGCAAGGCCGCCGCGATGGACCTGTGCCTGCATCTGGTCCGGCTCGACCACGGTTCGGCGGTCGCCAACACGGTCGCGCGCCGGCTGGTCGTACCGCCGCACCGGGCCGGCGGCCAGGCCCAGTTCGTCTCCTCGCCGGTGCCGGAGCAGGACGACCACCCGCTGGCGGCGCTGTTCCCGTGGGCGATCGAGCGGCTGGACCAGCCGCTGACCGTGGAGGACCTGGCCCGCCAGGCCGCCATGAGCTCGCGCAACCTCGGCCGCCATTTCCGGTCGGTGACCGGCACCACCCCGTTGCAGTGGCTGCTGGTCCAGCGGATCCGCCGCGCCCAGGAACTGCTGGAGACCACCGACGACGGCGTCGAGACGATCGCGGCGGCGACCGGGATGGGCACCGGCACGACGCTGCGCCGCCACTTCAACCGCACGATCGGCGTGCCGCCCGACGCGTACCGCCGTACCTTCCGCCGCACCTCCGGCGGCGCATCCGATCGCACGTCCGACCGCGCCTTCCGCATCGAGCGCTCGGCGCGGGGCGCCGGTCAGGGGCCTTCCGGCTCCGGTACGCGGCCGGCCGACCAGGGTCCCGGGACGTCCAGCAGCCCGAAGACCTGGCCGGTGCGCTCCTCGGGCCAGGCCGCGGTGGCGCGCTGACCCCGGAGCCACCCGCGGTCGCGTTCCATGAGCCGCAGCACGGCGAACAGGAGCACGTCGTCATCGAAGATCCACGGCTGTTCCGCGTAGGTGATCTCACCGTTCAGGAAGTCGAGCACGAGCCGGCGGTCGTCCCGGATGCGCCGGTCGGCGGGGATCAGGCCGTGGTCGCCGACGGCCAGTCCATGGCTCCGCGCGCCCGGCGGTACGGCGGGGGCGGCCAGCCGCGCGATCACGGTGCCGGGTGCGGGCCGGGCGGCCTGGTCCTTGTCGAGGCAGGCGGCGACCAGGGCGGTGAGGTCGGACGGCAGGTGCCTCAGCGCGGCGAGGTCCGGCTCCTCGTGGACGATCCGGTAGACGACGGCGTCGGGGCGGCCGGTGCCGAACGGGCCGGTTCCCGAGGCCGCGTAGGCGAGGACGGCGCCGAGGGAGAACACGTCGCCGGCGGCGCCGATGTCCCTGCCGCGCGCCTGCTCGGGGGACATGAAGCCCGGCGTTCCGATCACCACGGTGCTGGTGGTGGCGTCCAGGGCGCGGGCGATGCCGAAGTCGATGAGGCGGGGGCCGTCGGCGGCGATGATCACGTTCCCGGGCTTGAGGTCGCGGTGGACCAGGCCGGCGCGGTGGATCGCCGCCAGTCCCTCGGCGAGGCCGGCGCCCAGGATCCGGAGCCCGGCCTGCTGGAGCGGCCCGTGGGCCTCGATCGCCTCGTGCAGGGACGGCCCCTCGATGTAAGCGGTGGCCATCCACGGCGGGTCCGCGTCGGGGTCGGCGCCGACCACCTGGGCGGTGTAGAAGCCGTTCACCCGGCGGGCCGCGCGGACCTCCTGGGCGAACCGGCGGCGGAACGCGGGGTCCCCGGCCAGCTCCGGCCGGATCGTCTTGACCGCGACCGGCCTGCCGCCGGGCGAGCGTCCCAGGAAGACCCGGCCCATGCCACCGCCGCCGAGGCGGCCCACCAGCCGGAAGGGTCCCGCGGCGCGCGGGTCGCCCGCCGCCAGTTCCTCCACTCGGCCTCCCCATCGGCGCCACCGAACGCAATTCTCCCCGCGGTACCAGGGTGGCCGTCAAGGTCCCCGCCCGTCCCCGTCTCCGAGTGGACGAGCCGGAGACCGGGGGGGCGGGACGTCATATGGGCTGGAGCCCGCGGCGACCGAGTGGCAGTGCACGCACGGCGTCCCCCGCCGACCACCTGGACCGCGTCTCACCCGACGCGGGCGCGCCCGCCGTGAACGGGCTCAGTCGCCGCGGCGGCCGAACTCCCGGTCGAGGACGTCGCGGGCGACGGCCGAGCCGAGCCGGGTGCCGTCATCGGAGGCGCTGCGGTAGTGCACGCCCGCCCAGATCCGGGCCTCCCCCAGCTCGGCCCTCGCCTTGGCGAGGCTGTCGTAGCGGCGGGTCGTGCCCGAATCGGCGCTGTAGGCGCTGAACGAGACGTCGTCGCGGCCGAAGAACTTCCCCCAGCCCGTCGTGACCGCCGAGGTGTAGCAGGCGTGCCCGGACGGGTACTCGGTCGACGGCGCCGTGGTCCGCAGCGGCGTCCAGGACGGGTCGGCGCGGGTGGCGGGGTTGCCGTCGGTGTCCGCGAGCGGGATCGCCGTGACCGGGCGCCAGAAGCTCCAGTGCCACTTCTCCTTGTAGCAGGCGACCAGCGCGTCCGCCGCGGCCACGCCCGCCATCGCCAGCAGGCGCGCCGTCTGCAGCTCGCCGAGCCGCCGGGACGCGGCGAGCTGCCGGCCGATCGACCATTCGACCTGGCGGGGGTCGTCCCACCAGATCGCCGCGTCGGTCTGGTCGGGGGTCCGCGACGTACTGGCGGCCGAGCCGAGGGACTGGACCTCGTTGAGGTCGCGCGCGTAGGCGGCGCTCCTCAAGGCGGGCGGGCCCGGGGTGCGGTAGTCGTCGGCGTCGCGGATGACGAACGGCTTCAGGGTGGCGTACCAGGCGCCGACCTGGAGGAAGCCCGGCGGGGTCGGCCGCCACTCGCCCGGCGCGGTGCCGACCCGCCATTTCGCGTCGGAGAACGCGCCGTCGTCGCGGCGGGCGTCGATCATCGCGGCGGCGGCGGCCTCGCCGACGGCGACGCCGCCGCGTTCCGAACGGCCGTCGGGGATCGCGCCGAGCGCTTGCTCGTACTGCGCGCGCAGGGGCTCGGCCTGGTCGGGGAAGAGCCAGCGGAGCGTGCGGTACGCGGCGGTGGCGACGGCCGCGGGGGTCGAGTCGCCGGGCCGGCTGCGGGGCGCGACCAGGTACGGCTCGTACGGGGCGCCGGCGACGGCGTTGACCGCGTCGTACACGGCGCCCTGCACGATCGCGAAGCTGCGCGCGGCCGCCGTCGGCGACTGCCGGGCCCGGTCGAAGATGGCGGTCTCGGTGTGGACGTCCCAGGTGAGGACCGCGCTTGTCGGGTGGGCGCCGGTGGGGAGGGCGCGGGACGCGGTGGACGGGCGGGCCTGTGCCGTACCGGGCGCGGTCGCCAGCGGCGCGGCGAGAATGAGCGCGGTAATGGCCGCCGCGCCGCGCGTTCCACGGGATTTGCCAGGCTTGCGAATGGACTGTGACATGGGAGCCCCCATCGGCTGTTCTGCACCGGCTCAGACGAGGAACTCAGTGTCCGGCCGCGGTCGAGTCCGGGCAATGCGATGGTGCCAGCTAATTCGCGCGGGCGGACGCGTTCGAGCGGAACGAGGCGAGTACGCTCGGGCAGAAAGTTGGTGGTGAGCTGGTGCGACGCTGGTACCGGCTTCGCGTTGTTCCGTCATAGGCGGGCCGGAATGGGCCACGGCCGGCCGCTTCCATCGCCGCGCCCGCGTCCGCGCCGGTGAACCGGTATCTCTTCGCCGTGAATGTCGGGATTGGCCATGGAATTGCGGGGGATGCCCATCCGATTCCGGTCGGCACGTACGTCCGAAATTCCACTGCCGCGCGAACTCCGCGGGAGCCGTTCCGGCGCGTCGCCGTACGACCCGCGGCAGGTGCTCGGGACGGGGCTCTCCGAGGACCTGCCGCGGGCTGATCTGCGTCCCGCACTCCAGAAGGTGCGTCAGAAGGGGTACGGGAGGGCGGGCATGCGGGTCCGCCAGGCCTTTTCCAGGGCTCCGTTCTCGATGATGGTGGTCAGGGCGCCGTCCAGGTCGGCCAGGACGTCGGGGCGGCCCTTGGCGACGGCGACGCCCCAGCGGTTGCCGGTCGGGACGGTGAACGCCAGGTCGAAGGCGGGGTCGTCGCCGAGCGGGACGAAGACGACGTCGTCGTCCACGACCGCGTCGACCTCGCCGGTGCGGAGGGCGTCCAGCATGTCGCCGAAGACGTCGTCGGTCGCGCCGCCGAACGGGACGGCCACGGCGCCCTCGAAGGTCTCCGCGAGGGCCATGTTCGTGCTGCCCTCGATGGCCGCGACGCGGAGGCCGCGCAGGTCGGCCGGCGACGCCACGGGCGTTCCGCGGCGGACCAGCACGGACTCGTTGAATACGGCGTACGGGCGGGTGAAGTCGACCTGGCGGCGGCGCGACTCGGTGATGCCCTGGCCGCACCAGACCGCGTCGACCTCGCGGGACCGGAGGGCCGGGACGAAGTCGGCCCAGGGCGTGAACACCCATTCGACGGAACGGTCCAGGACGGCCGCGCACAGGGCCGCGACGTCGGGCTCGTAGCCGTCGCGCGTGACGCCGTCGGGGCTCTTGGAGAACAGCGGGGGCGCCTCGGCGTCGATGCAGGCGAGGCGTAGCGGCGCGGCCATTACGGAAGGTGCTCCATGTACATGTCGCGCTCCCAGTCGGTGATGTGGCCGCAGAAGCGGGCCCACTCGTCGCGCTTGAGGTCCAGGTAGAGGCCGGTCAGGTCGGCCGGGAACGAGCCCTGGACGATCTGGTCCGCCTCGAACGCGTCGAGGGCGTCGCTGAGCGACAGCGGCAGCGGCTCGAACTTCGACGGCGACCCCTCGTAGCTGCTGCCGGACTGCGGGGCGCCCGGGTCGATCGCGTTGTCCAGGCCGTCCCTGATGGCGGCGAGGAGGGCCGCGTGCGACAGGTACGGGTTGACGCTCGCGTCCGGGATCTTGAACTCCAGCCGGCCGTTCGCCGACAGCCGCACCGTGCAGGTCTTGTTGTCGAAGCCCCAGTTGATCTGCGAGGGAGCGAACTGGCCGGCGTCCCAGTACCGCTTGTACGAGTTCACCGTCGGCCCCATCAGCGCCATCATCCCGGCGGCGTGCGTCAGGATCCCGCCGACCGCGTGCCTGCCGGTCTCGGTCAGGTGCATCTCGGTGACGTCCGGATCGGCCAGCACGTTCTCGTCGCCGCGCCACAGGCTGAGGTTGTGGTGGCAGCCGTTGCCCATCACGCCGGTGGCGGGCTTGGGCATGAAGCTGGCGGTCACGCCCAGCTCGCGGGCGACCTGGCGGCAGATCTGCCGGTACGTGACGAGCCGGTCGGCGGTCACGTCGCAGTCGTCGAACAGCCAGTTCAGCTCCAGCTGGCCGGGGTCCTCGTAGTCGCCCTCGATCATGTCGAAGCCGAGCGCCTGGCCGTACCGGATCACCCGCTGGAAGACCGGCCGCATGACCTCCAGGCAGTCGATGTGGTACGACGAGCTGGAGCCGGGCTTGACGTGCACCTCCATCCCGGGGCCCGTCCAGGTCATCTCGGGCTCGCAGCCGCTGCGCAGCCGCAGCCCGGTCGCCTCGGTGAACGCCTCGTGCGCGCGGCGCAGGTGGGTGCGGCCGTCGGTGGCGAGGGCCTCCCCGCCGACGCCGGCGCGGTGGGCGGGCTCGTACACGCGGCAGAAGAAGCGCCCGACGGTGGTGTCCCAGGGCAGGACGGCGAACGTCTCGGGGTCGGGCATCGCGGTGAACTCGGCGGCCTCCGTACCGCCGCCGAGCAGGTTGCCGAACCGGTCGACCTGGAGGTCCGACATCGCGGTGCGGTGCAGGTTGACGCCGCGTTCGAGGTTGCGGGCCAAGTGCCGGGCCGGGACGACCTTGCCGACGACGCGGCCGGTCAGCGAGACGGTCTGGTAGTAGAGGAACTCGACGCCGGACTCCTCCACCCGGGCGAGGAGGTCGGCGGACGCGGCGGCGTTGCGCTGCCTGTGCTCGTCGAGGGGGGTCGTGCTCATGGGTGGGACCTTCCGTTCAGCTGACGAGGTCGCGGTACTGGCGGTGGCGGGCGGCGGGGATGCCGACGAGGGCGACGCCGACCATCCGGCGGTCGCGGTAGTACGCCATCGCCACGCCGCCCTTCAGTGCGCGGGGATGGTCGAGGCCGCCGTCGAGCAGCTCGCAGCGGTCGCCGAGGCCGGGCGCGCCGAAGCTCTGCACGCGGACGTCGTACTGGTCGCTCCAGAACGACGGGACGGGCGCGAACGGCGCGTCGTCGGGCGCCCGCACGCCCAGGTGCGCGGCCAGGGTGGCGGCGGCGCGCTTGGCGGTGTCGGTCGGGACGCACCAGTGCTCGACCCGGCGCGGCACGTCGTCGTAGCGGGGGTTGGGGAAGCGGGCCACGTCGCCGACCGCGACCACGCCGGGGCGGCCCTCGACGCGCAGCAGGTTGTCGCACAGGACGCCGTCGTGCAGGTCGAGGCCGTTGCCCTGCAGCCATTCGACGTTGGCCTGCGAGCCGATCGACTCGACGACCAGGTCGGCCGGGACGAGGGTGCCGTCGTCGAGGACGGCGGCGGTGACCCGGTCGCCGTCGGCGAGGAACTCGGCGACCATGCGGCCGGTGATGAACCGGACGCCCTGGTCCTCGTGGTGGCGCCGCAGGACGCGGCCCAGCTCGGGGCCGAGGGCGCGCTCCATCGGCTCGGCGCACGGCTCGACGACGGTGACCTCGCAGCCGGCGCGCAGCGCGGTGGCGGCGACCTCGCAGCCGATGAAGCCGCCGCCCATGACGAGCACGGAGCGCCCCCGGACGAGCCGGTCGCGCAGGTCGACGGCGTCCTCCAGCGTTCGAAGCACGTACCGGCCGCCCTCCGGCCCCGGTACGGTCGCGCGGCGCGGCCGCAGCCCGCTGGCCACCACGAGGCCGTCGAAGGTGAGGCGGGAGCCGTCGGCCAGCTCCAGCCGCCGGGCGGTCAGCGACGACCGGACGACGGGGTTGCCGAGGATCCAGCGGGCGTCCTCGACGCTGCGGCGGCGCCGGAACACGGCCGCGGCGTGCGCCTCGGCCAGCCCGCCGGCGCCGACCTTGCCGGCCAGCAGCTCCTTGGACAGCGGGGGGCGGTTGTACGGGAGGTGCTCCTCCGCCCCGACGATGGTGATGGCGCGGTCCCAGCCGGCGGCGCGCAGCTGCTCGGCGGCGCGCAGCCCGGCCATCCCGGCCCCGACGATCACGACATGGCCGCCCATGTCAGCCCTCGATCAGGATGGCCTGGACGGGGCAGACGTCGGCGGCGTCCTCGACGTCCTCGCGGAGTTCTTCGGGCGGGGCGTCGTCGTACTCCAGCTTCCCCTCGTCGTTGATGCGGAAGACGTCGGGGGCGGCGATGGCGCACTGCCCGTGGTCCTGGCAAACGGCCAGGTCGACGACGACCTTCATGCGGTGGTTCCTCCTGAACGGCTGGTGGCCGGGGTGAACGTGATGGGCAGGGCGATGGGGCCGGTGTTGCCGCTGAGCGGCAGGGTGCGGATCTCGCCGCCGGGGCGCGGGTCGCGCATCCGGCGGGCCAGCAGCGGGAGCGCCTCGCTCATGTCGCAGCGGGCGACGAAGTGGCCGAGGCAGTGGTGGGCGCCGCCGCCGAAGCCGAAGTGCGGCGGGCGCTCGGCGGTGATGTCGAAGCGGCCGTCCGGGACGGCGAGCGGGTCGGTCCCGGCGGACTCGGTGAACAGGTGGACGGTGGTGCCGGCGGCGATGTCCAGTCCCTCGAACGTGAAGTCCTCCAGGGCCTCGCGGGTCACCCACGTGGTGGTGGGCGCGACCCGCATGACCTCCTCGACGGCGGCGGCGCCGAGCTCGGGCCGTTCGGCGAGCACGCCCCACTGGTCGGGGTGCCGCATGAACGTCTGCATGGCCAGGCCGAGCTGGTTGCGGGTGGTGTCGAACCCGCCGAAGATCAGCAGCACCATGGAGTCGCGCAGCTCGGTGTGGTCCAGCCGGTCCCGGTCCTTCTCGGCCTGGACGAGCCGGGTGACGAAGTCGTCGCGCGGCTCCCGGGTGCGGTCGGCGATCAGCTCGTCGACGTAGCCGTACAGGTTCGCGAGCGCCGCCTCGATCTTCGGCAGGTCCTCGGCGATCGTGACGCCCATCGCCAGCCCGATCGTGGCGGAGTCGCGGGCCAGCACGGGCCACTCCTCCTCGGGGAGGCCGAGCATGATGGCGATGACGCGGGCGGCGTACGGCTCGGCGAACTCGGTCATGAACTCGCACCGGTCCGGCTCGGCGAACCCGTCCACCAGCTCCCCGGCGAGGGCGCGGAAGCGCGGGACGAGCCCGCCGATGAGCCGGCGGGAGAACGCCGGGTTCATCAGCCGGCGCAGCCGGTGGTGGTCGGCGCCCTCCTTGTTGAGCACCCAGTTGGCCCACCAGTCCGCGAACGGGCCGGTGGTGATGCCGTGGTGCGCGGGCCACTTGACGCTCCCCTGCCGGAGCCGGGGATGCTTCAGCAGGCGGCTGACCTCGTCGTAGCGGAGCACGGCGACGCCGTAGTTGGTGCGGGCGTACCAGCCCTGCTCGCGGGCCTTCCTGACCTCCGCCGACTGGACGGAGAACGTCGGATCGGCGATGTTGAAGTACGGGGCTGCGGTGGTCACGCTCCTGCTCCTTGCTTGGCGGGGATCGCGTCGCCGGCGGGGGCGTCGCCGCGGCCGTAGTGGCGGGTCACGGTCATGTAGACCAGGCCGAGAACGATCACGACGGCGCCGCCGAGGGGGACGATGTAGTTGTCGTACCAGGGCACGTCCGGCGTCCGCGGCCACGACATGTTGATCATGGCGAGCACGCCGTACACCAGCGCGGCGGCGTTCACGACCAGGCCCCAGCGGCCGAGGGTGAACGGGCCGGACGGCCTCCAGCCGCGCAGCCGGGCCCGCAGCGCGGCGAGCACGACCATCTGGAAGCCCAGGTAGATGCCCAGCGAGGCGAACGAGATGATCTTCGTGAGGGCGTCGGCGGAGACCTTGGAGCCGATCACCAGCAGCGCGGGCAGCACGGCGGCCAGCAGCAGCGCGTACGGCGGGACGTGCCGGGCGGCCGAGAACCGGGCCAGGATCCGGCTGCCGACGATCATGTCGTCCCGGGCGTAGGCGTAGGTCAGCCGGCTGGCGGCGGCCTGCAGGCTCATCGCGCAGGAGACGAACGAGATCAGCACGATGCCGAGGATGACCTTGACCATCGTCGGCCCGAACGCGGCGGTGAGCGCGGTGGTGACCGGGTCGGCGTCCTTGCCGGAGATGACCGCGCCGAAGTCGGCGACCGACAGCACCAGCGCGAGGGTGATGAACGTGGCGGCCGCGCCGCCGACGTAGATCGTCATCCGCATCGCCTTCGGGATGCGGCGGGCCGGGTCGCGGACCTCCTCGGCGACGTCGCCGCAGGCCTCGAAGCCGTAGTACTGGTAGATGCCGATGAGCGAGGCGGCCAGGAACGCGGCCGCGTACGAGCCGCCCGCGCCGGTCCCCTGGCCGTCGAAGAGGACCCCGAGGCCGTGGTGGCGCTCGGTCGCCAGCAGCCAGACCCCGACGACCAGCGCGCCGACCAGCTCGGCGGAGAAGCCGATGATCGCGGCCAGCGACAGCCAGCGGGTGCCGGACAGGTTGATCAGGGTGGCGATCAGCAGGACGGCCAGCGCGCAGCCGATCGTGGTGGTGGCGGTGGGCTCGAAGCCGAGCATCGACGCCGCGTACGGCCCGGCGCCGTAGCTGACGCTGGCGATCGTGGCCAGCAGCGCGAACAGGTAGATCCAGCCGCTCATCCAGGCCCAGCGCCGTCCCCAGAGCCGCCGGGCCCAGGGGTAGATGCCGCCGCTGACCGGGTACTGGGAGACGATCTCGCCGAAGACCAGCGCCACGAGCAGCTGGCCGATCCCGGCGATGACGAGCGCCCACAGCATCGGCGGCCCGGCGGTGGCCAGCGAGAACGCGAACAGGGCGTAGATGCCCACGACCGGGGACAGGTAGGTGAAGCCCAGGGAGAAGTTCGCCCACAGGCTCATGTCGCGCCGGAAGTGGGACTCGTAGCCGAGGGCCGCGAGCCGTGCGGAGTCGTCGTCGTGCGGAGGCGCGGCGGCCGGTGGGGCCGCGTCGGGTGTGGTGGACACGGAGTCCTCCCTCGTCGGGGTCCTGGCATGTGCCCGGACCGCCCGGCCTGCGAAACTGACGCCGGCGATGCCAATGCTTCGAGAGCCGCAGGTACTCTCAGGGCGAAAAGATATGGCGCCAGATATTTTCTTGGCAAGGGGGCCGGCGACATCCGCGGCCGCCGGTTCCCGGCCGGTGCGCCCGCCACGGCCGGGAAACCCGTGGGAAGGGAGAACGATGCCCGCACCGGACGCGTCGGCGACCGCCCGGCTCGCCGTGTTCGCGCCCCTGGAGAACCGGGGCCGGGCGGAGACGATCACCCGCCGGCTGGCCGACGCGATCTCGCTCGGGCTGCTGGCCGACGGCGAGCAGCTCCCCAGCGAACCGGATCTCGCGGCGCAGCTCGGGGTGGCCACCGTGACCGTCCGGGAGGCGCTGAGCGACCTGCGCGCGCAGGGCCTGATCGTCACCCGGCGCGGGCGCGGCGGCGGCAGCTTCGTGAAGGCCCCGCAGGGGGACGAGACCGCGGGGCTGCTGCGCCGCAGGCTGGCCGACCTCACCGTCGCCGACCTGCGCGACCTCGGCGACCACTACGCGGCGCTGGCCGCCGGCGCGGCGCTGCTGGCGGCCGACCGCGCCTCGCAGGACGACCTCGGCCGGCTCGGCGAGGCCGCCGACGCGTTCGCCGCCGCCACCGGGCCCGGCCGCCAGCACCACACCGACGGCCGCTTCCACGTCGAGGTGGCCGCCGCGGCCCAGTCCGCCCGGCTCACCCGGGAGGAGATCCGGCTGCAGAGCGAGATCGGCCCGCTGCTGTGGCTGCCGGGTGCCGACGAGCGGACCCGCCGCCGCCTCGACCGGCAGCACCGCGAGATCGTCGCGGCGATCGCGGCCGAGGACGGCGACCGCGCCGCCGCGCTCGCGCGGCGACATGTGGCCGAGGCGGTCGAACGACTTGTGGAGCTCCACCTCGGTCTCGTAGAACCGTGAAGCGCACCCAATCATCGACCGTCCACCGATAGAGACCACCGCCGACGCCAGGGGCTCACCAGTGAACCAGCGACTCGCCCAGACCGCCGGCCGCGACGTCGGGGAGGTGTTCGACGCCGTGCTGCGGTCCGTCGAACGGCTCAGCCGCACCGTGGTCGGCCTCGTCCGCGAGCACGGGCGGCCGGCCCGCCGCGACCTGGAGCCGCTGCGGCTGGAGATCCTCGGCGTGCTCGGCGGGCACGCGCCGCTGGTCACCGGCACGGGGTACGTGGCCGCGCCGGACGTGCTGGCGGACGCGCCGCTGTGGCTGGAGTGGTGGCAGGCCGGTGACGGCCCCGATCCCGAGCGCCTGGTCGTCGACCTCGACCCCGACAGCCTGGGCTTCTACGACTACACCGACAAGCCGTGGTACACCGTCCCGGCCCGGACGGGCGCGGCGAACGTGCACGGGCCGTACGTCGACTTCCACGGCACCGACCAGTACATCCTGACGATGTCCGCCCCCGTCCTGGACGAGGGCCGGTACCTCGGCATCACCGGGGCCGACCTCTACCTGCGCCGGGTGGAGAAGGCCGTGCTGCCGCTGCTGCCGCCGGGCGCGATCCTGCTCAACTCGCAGGGCCGGGTGATCATCTCCCGGTCGGCGCGGCACGTGACGGGCGCGCTGCTGCGGCGCCTCGACATCAGGGCGGTGGAACGGACCGGGGCGCCGGTCGAGGTCGAGGGCGGCGGCGTGCTGGCGCCCTGCGGCGAGCTCCGCCTCTTCCTGCTGACGCCCTGAGCCTCAGCCCGCGTTCCGGCGGCGGCGGGGCCGAGGCCCGCTCTCGGCGACGGCGTCCTTGATGGTCCGCTCCAGCAGCGCGAGCGCCGCGGCGATCTCGTCGCGGCGCTCGCGGTCGAGGCCGTTCAGCAGGGCCTCCTCGTTGGCGAGGTGCTCCGCGAAGACCTCGTCGATCAGCTCGATCCCGGCCGGGGTCAGCTCCGCGAACATCACCCGCCGGTCGCCGGGGTGCGGGGTGCGGGTGATCAGCCCGGCCTTCTCCAGCCCGTCGAGCCGCCCGGTCATGGCGCCGCTGGACAGCAGCGACGACTCGGCCAGCTCCGAGGGGGTCTTGCGGTACGGCGGCCCGCCGCGCCGCAGGTTGGCGAGGACGTCGAAGGAGCGGGGCGTCAGCCCGTACGGGGCGAGGTAGCCCTCCAGCTCGTGCCGCGAGAGCTCGGCGACGCGGCGCAGCCGGCCGAACACGCCGATCGGCGACGGGTCGAGGTCGGGACGCTCCCGCCGCCAGTCGTCGAGGACCTTCTCGACCGTGTCCATGGCACCGTCCGTGGGTGTGCGAGCTCATCCGGGGTGGGGTCGCCGCCCCGCCGGGCGGCACCGGAGGAAGCGTAGCGGAAAAACCGCACGGCCTAAGATACCTTGACACAAGTAATTTTACTCCCAGATACTTCGCCCCAAGTAAACGCGCTCTGATGGGGTCACCATGCACACAGTCGTTGCCACTTCCCGCCGGCGCCGGCGCCGGCTCGTGGCGGGCGCCGCGCTCGCCGCGGCCGCCGCCCTGACGCTGGCCGCGTGCGGCGGATCGGGAACGGAGAAGGACGCCAGCGGGAAGATCAAGCTCGACGTCCGTACCGACGTGTTCTACACCGGCGCCGTCCTTCCGCTGGTCGCGGGCGTCGACCAGGGCATCTACGCCAAGCACGGGCTGAACGTCACGCTGAACCCGGGCAAGGGCTCGGCCACCACGCTGCAGACCGTCGCCAACGGCTCCGACGACCTCGGCTACGCCGACGCGGGCGCGCTGGTGCAGGCGGCGGGCCGGAACATGCCCGTCCAGATGGTGGCCGGCATGGTGCAGCGCTCCCCGCTGGCGATCTTCGCCAAGAAGGACTCCGGCATCCGCACCGCCAAGGACCTGGCCGGCAAGTCCGCCGGGTACACCGCGGGCTCGGCGCCCGAGACGGTGTTCCCCGCGTTCGCCAAGGCGGCCGGGCTCGACCCGGACTCGGTCACGCTGAAGAAGGTCGACGTCCCGGCCCGCGACAGCCTGTTCGTCCAGGGCACCACGCAGTTCACCTTCGGCCTGCTGAACGTCACCGAGCCGAACATGAAGGAGAAGTGCAAGTGCGACCTGGTCGCGCTCGGCTACGCCGACGCGGGACTGGACGTGCTCAGCTCCGGCATCGTCACCTCCGACAAGTTCGCGAAGGAGAACCCGGACGCGGTCCGCAAGTTCCTCGCCGCGACCGCCGAGGCCGTCGAGGCGACCAACAAGGACATCGACGGGGCGGTGGCCTCGTTCTTCAAGGTGGCCTCCACCAGCACCCTCTCCAAGGACGTGGTCAAGAAGCAGTGGGAGGCGTCCAACGCCCTGCTGACCACCGCCGCCACCAAGGGCCAGCCGTTCGGCTGCACCGCCGAGGCGGACTGGAAGAGCACGATCAAGGTCATGGAGCAGTACGGCGGCGTCGAGGCCGGCAAGCTCTCCCCCGCCGACGTGGCCAGCAACGCGCACCTCGCGAAGTGCGCCGACAGCCTCGGAGGGAAGTAGCCGATGACGGCGGCGACCAAGGAAGCGGGCGCGCGCGCCCCGTACGTCGAGTTCGACCGGTTCACCAAGTCGTTCGGCACCGCCGGCGGCGTCGTCACCGCGGTGGACGAGATGTCCTTCGAGCTCGACCGCGGCGAGTTCCTCGCCATCGTCGGGCCCAGCGGCTGCGGCAAGAGCACGCTGCTGATGGCGCTGGCCGGGCTCACCCAGCCGACCTCCGGGCAGGTGCGGGTGCAGGGCGAGGCCGTGCTGAAGCCGTTCACCGACCTCGGGATCGTCTTCCAGAACGCCGAGCTGCTGCCGTGGCGGACCGCGCTGCAGAACGTCCTGCTCCAATCCGAGATCCGGCGCAGTCCCAAGGCGGCGGCAGAGGCGCGCGCGAAGGAGCTGCTGGGGCAGGTCGGGCTCGGCGGGTTCGAGGACCACTACCCCGAGGAGCTGTCGGGCGGCATGCAGCAGCGGGTGGCGCTGTGCCGCGCCCTGCTGCACGACCCGGACATCCTGGTGATGGACGAGCCGTTCGGCGCCCTGGACGCGCTCACCCGCGACCAGATCCAGATCGACCTCCAGCGGCTGTGGATGGAGCGCCGCAAGACGGTCGTGTTCGTGACGCACAGCATCGACGAGGCGGTGTTCCTGGCGGACCGGGTGCTGGTCTTCTCCCCGCGCCCGGCGAGCATCGCCGCCGAGTTCCGGGTGCCGCTGGAGCGGCCGCGGCCGCTGGGCGCGCGCGGCGGCAAGGAGTTCACCGACCTGGTCGGCGAGATCCGCGGCGTCTTCGAGACCCTCGGCGTGCTGACGGAGGAGGGCAAGTGACCGCGACGCACGCGAAGAAGGCGGAGGCCGCGCCGGCGAAGGCTCCCGCGCCGCCGAAGCGGAGCTGGGTGGACTCGCGGTTCGCCGACTGGGCGCTGCCGATCGTGCTGGTGGTGCTGGTGGTCGCCGGCTGGCAGGGCCTGGTGTCGTTCGGCGGCGTCGAGGAGTACGTGCTCCCCGCGCCGGGCGACGTGGTGGCGAAGATGTTCGGCGACTTCGGGGTGTTCGCCGAGGAGTCGGTGCCGACGATCATCGCGATCTTCGTCGGGTTCGCGCTGGCGATCGCCGTCGCGCTGCCGATCGCGGTCGGGATGGTCTACAGCGCGATCGTCCGCAAGGCGATCTACCCGCTGCTGATCATCGCGCAGGTGGTGCCGAAGGTGGCGATCGCGCCGCTGTTCATCATCTGGTTCGGGTTCGGGCAGCTGCCGAAGATCCTGATGGTGGCGCTGATCTGCTTCTTCCCCGTCGTGATCGACTCGCTGGTGGGCTTCCGCGCCGCGCGGCCGGAGAGCCTGATGCTGGTGCGGTCGATGGGCGCGAGCCGGTGGCAGGCGTTCTGGAAGATCCGCTGGCCGTGGGCGCTGCCGAGCATCTTCGCCGGCATCAAGGTCGGCATCACGCTGGCCGTGGTCGGCGCGGTCGTGGCCGAGTTCGTCGGCGCCGACACCGGGCTCGGCGTGCTGCTGATCACCGCGCGCGGCGACATGGACAGCCTCACCGTGTTCGCCTCGATCGCCTGGCTGACTGTGATCGGCTTCGTGCTGTTCCTGCTGGTCGAGGTGCTGGAACGGGTCCTCCTGCCGGGTAAGAAGAGCGGCCGCCGGTTCGAGGCGTCGGGGGCGCTGTGACGAACGGCTCCCAGCGGGCCGTGGTGTACGCCGGACCCGGCCGTGCCGTCCTGGGCGAGGCTCCCATGCCCGCCCTGGAGGTGCGGCCGGGTCCCGGCGTGCTGCCCCGGCGGTGCGACCACGGCGTGATCGTCCGTACGCTCGCGACCTGCGTGTGCGGCTCCGATCGGCACACTTTGCACGGGCCGGGCGCGGTTCCCGGCATGGTGCTGGGGCACGAGCTGACCGGGGTCGTGGTGGAGGCGGGCCGGGACGTGGAGCGGGTCAGGCCCGGCGACGTGTGCTCGGTCCCGTTCAACGTGGCGTGCGGGCGCTGCGGCAACTGCCGTGCCGGGCTCACCGGGCACTGCCTGGCGACGAACCCGTCCCGGCCGGGCGCCACGTACGGGATGGGCGAGGGCTTCGGCGGCTGGGCGGGGCTCCAGGCGGAGTACGCGCTGGTGCCGTACGCCGACTTCAACCTGCACGTCCTGCCCGACCCGGACCAGGCGCGCGAGCGGCTGCTGGACGTGGCGCTGCTCGGCGACGTCCTCCCGACCGGCTACCACGCGGCCAGGGGCGCCCGGGTGGGCCCCGGCTCGACCGTCTACATCGCGGGAGCCGGGCCGGTGGGGCTGGCGTGCGCGGCGGCCTGCCGGCTGCTGGGCGCGGCGCTGGTCGTGGTCGGCGACTTCAACGCCGAACGGCTCGCGCACGCCCGCGCGTCCGGCTTCGCCGCCGCCGACCTGTCGGCCGGGGGCCTGCCCGATCTGATCGCGGAGATCGCCGGCGTCCCGTACGTGGACGCGGGGATCGACTGCGTGGGCGCGTCCGGCGTCCGGGCCGCCGCGCTGAACGACGTGGTCGCGGTGGTCCGGCCGGGCGGCGCGATCGCGATCCCCGGCGTGTATCCGGCGGGACCGCCCGGCGAGCGCCCCGGGCTGGAGGTGTGGCTCGGCGGGATCTGGTCCAAAGCGATCACGGTGGCCTCCGGCGCCACCCCGGCGCGGCGCTACCAGGACGAGCTGGCGGCGGCCGTCCTGCGCGGCGGGCAGCACGCACTCGCCGTGCCGGCGCCGGCCGCGGGCCAGGGCGCGGCCGCGCCCGGCTGGGCGGAGATCAGGAAGGACAACGCGGGCGGCGACTACCACGCCCAGGTCGGCCTGCTCGGCGACGCGGTCCACCGCGCCGGCGGCTGCACGCTCGCGGTCGGGCCCGGCGCGGTGTTCGGCGCCGCCGACGCCGCCGGGCGCGTCGACCACTACCGGCGGTCGGTGGACGCGGTGACCGCCGAGGACTGGGCGCGCTGCGCGCTGGCGGCCGTGGACGTCGACGACGTGTTCCGCGCCTACGTCGACGCGGGCGTGGACGCCGACGGCGAGCAGGCGCCGGTGACCGTCGACGACCGCAGGGCCGCCGCGTCCGCCGCCGACCGGCGGATCGCGCGGGTCGTCTCGTCCGTCCCGGCCGGGACGACGATCCTGGTGGCCGGGCTCTCCGACAACGGCCAGACGCCGCACCTGCGGGTCGCCGCCGCGGCGAACGGCCCGTTCGGCGAGGGCCTGCTGACCTCCAGCGCCACCCGCCAGCCCGGCATGGTCACGCTGACCGACGCGACGGCGACCGTCCTGAAGTCCCTCGGGCTGCCGCAGCCCAAGCAGGCGGTCGGCTCGGCGTGGCGCGTCCAGCCGTCCCGGAAGACGACCGCCGAACGGGTCGAGACGCTGGAGAACGCCGACGTCGCCGCGCAGGCGATCCGGCGCATCCAGCCGACGTTCTGGTGGGTGCTCGCCGGGGCGCAGCTGCTCCTGTACGGGCTCGCGGCGCTGGCGCTGCGGCGGCGGCGCTGGAGCACCCGCGAGTCCCGGGCCAAGATCCTCGCCGGGACGCGGATCGTCGCGCTGGTCGGCGGCGCCACGCCGGTCGCCACGTTCCTGGCCGGGCTGCTCCCCTGGTGGCAGGCCACGCATCCGGCGCCCGCGCTGGTCTGCGCGGTCGTCGGCTTCGCCGGGCTGCTCGCGGGCGTGGCGGTGGCCGGCCCGTGGCGGCGCTCGGTGACCGCGCCCGCGCTGGTGATCACCGGGGTGACCGCGCTGGTCCTCGCGGTGGACGTGATGACCGGTTCGTCCCTGCAGCTGAACGCTCTGATGGGCTACACGGCGCTGGTCGCGGGCCGGTTCTACGGGTTCGGGAACCAGGCGTTCTCGCTGTTCGCGGTGGCCACGATCCTGTCGGCGGCCTGGCTGGCGGAGTACCCGCTGCGCGCCGGGCGCAAGTGGCTCGCGGTCGGGATCGTCGCGGCGGTCGGCGCGTTCGCCGTCGCCGTGGACGGGCTGCCGTCCTGGGGCAGCGACTTCGGCGGCGTGATCGCGATGGTGCCGGCGTTCGCCGTGCTCGGGCTGATGATCGCGGGCAAGCGCGTCTCGCCGCTGCGGCTGGCGCTGTTCCTGGCCGCCGGGGCCGCGCTGGTGCTGCTGATCTCGTACCTGAACGCGCGCAGCGCCAACCCGACCCACCTCGGCCGGTTCTGGCAGGACCTCGCGAGCGGCGACGCGTGGGACACGATCGCCCGCAAGTTCCAGGCGATGCTGCGCAGCCTCGGCTACTGGCCGTTCATCATCCCGCTGGCCGGCGCGGTCGGGTTCCTGTTCTTCGCGCTGGTACGGCCGATCAAGGCGCGCACCCCGCTGCTCGACCGGGCGTACGCGCACAGCGCCACGATGCGGCCCGCGCTGCTGTCGGCGCTGACCATGGCCGCGGCGGGCACGCTGGTGAACGACTCCGGCGTGGTGATCCTGTCGGTGTCGTTCAGCCTCGCGACCCCGCTGATGCTCGCGGCGAGCGTACGGGCGCTGGAGCATGATCACGTCGCCGCCGGCACTCCAGCATCAGAGCGATCAGAATCGCCGTCGTCAGCACCGGGATGATCACCGGCCGGACCACGGTGACCAGCCAGCTCAGCCCGTCCGGCAGGCCGATCAGCTCGGGGTCGCGGGCGGGCAGGTAGGCGAGGCTGAGCGCCGCCGTGTGGGCGAGCAGCAGCCAGTCGAACCGCGACCGGGCCAGCAGCGCCAGCGCGGCCCACGCGAAACCGTCGTACCAGGGCAGCTCGTACGGCGCGGAGAACAGCCACGCCAGCACCAGCGCCGCCGCGATCCGCCGGCTCCGGTCCGTGTCCGGGTCGGCGTCGCGGTCGTGCGGCAGCGCCCTGGCCAGCATCCAGAGCAGCACCAGCAGCAGTACCACGAAGCCGATCTTGATGAGGGTGCGATGCCCGCCGCGTCCCAGCAGCATGTCGACCAGATGCCAGGGGGTGGCCAGCGAGACCGAGTTCGCCGCCCTGGCGACCTGGTCGAACGCGTGCGGGCCCGCCAGCGCGAACGTCACCGCCACCACCGCGCCGGCCCCGCCGAACAGCGCCGCGAGCCGCCACAGCGTGCCGCGGTCGCGGGATGCTTGCCACCGTTCGAGCAGCACCCAGGCGGGCCCGCCGCCGACCAGCCCGGCCGGCAGCTTGATCGCCATCGCGGCGCCGACCAGCGCGCCCGACCCCAGCGTGCGCGGCAGCGACCGGCCCCCGGCGAACAGCGCCAGCGCCGCGACCATCGGCGCGATCGCCAGCGTGTCGTTGTGCGCCCCCGCGACCAGGTGGAACAGCAGCAGCGGGTTGAACGTCCACATCAGCGCCGTGCGGAGGCGCCGCTCCGGCGTCCTCGACGTCCACCACAGGACCAGCGCCGTCAGCACGAACGCCAGCGAGTTGATCAGCGACATCACGAACACGGTCAGCCGCATCGAATCGCCGCCGATCTTCGCGGCGAACGCCTCCTGCGCCGTCGCGATCGGCCCGTACACCGAGGGGGCCTTCCGCCACTCCTCGACCGCGCCGATGACCGGGTCGTGCGGGACGTCCACCGCGCGGGTCGCGTACGGGTCGTGCCCGGTGACGGCCATCCGCCCGTACGCGGCGTAGTTCAGATGGTCGCCGGAGCCGATCGGCGGCAGGAACGCGAACGCGGCCGCGATCAGGACGCCCGCCACGACCAGCGGCCCGGGGCGGCGGCGCCAGCCGCGGGCCACGGCGGTGAAGCACAGCGCGAGGCCGCCCGCCCCGAGCAGCACGCCCGCGACGACCAGGCCGATCACCAGGTACGGCGACGGGTCCGCGTCCAGCGCGAACGGCGGCTGCCCCGGCTCGCCCGGCAGCGCCGGCTGCATGACGGAGGTGCCCAGCAGGGCGGTCAGCAGGAAGCAGCCGAGGCTCGCCGCGATCGCGCCCAGTCCCGCGCGCCCCTGCCAGGGGGTCACGGGCGGCGCTTGGCCAGCCGCGCGGCCAGGGCGGGATCGCGAACGGCCAGCGCGCGGGCCACGTCCCGGAACTGCCGGGCCCGGTGCAGCTGCGCCTTCAGATCGGTGCCGGTCGCCCGGTGCGCCAGCGGCACCTCGACCTCCTCCACCCGGAAGCCCTTGCGCAGCAGGTCGATCGTCAGCGCCGTCTCGACGCCGAACCCGGCGGCCAGCGGCAGCGCCGCGTCGAACGCGGCGCGCGTCAGGCAGCGCTGCCCGTTCAGCGGCTGGGTGGCCTCCCACCCGGTGGCCCGCCGGATGCCCTCCCGGGAGAGCCGGACGACGAACCCGTGCCCGCCGAGCTTCACCGTGCTGGAGAACGTTGCGATCGTCATGTCGGCGGTCCCGGCGCGTACCGGCTCCACCAGCGGCGCGGCCTCGCGCGCCGTCTCGGCCAGGTCGGCGTCCAGGAAGAGCAGGTGCCGCGGGGTCCCCTCGTCCAGCAGCCGGGCGGCCTCGGCGCCGGTCTCCATCGCCGCGCCCTTGCCGCGGTTGCGGCTGTGCCGGACGACCCGGGCGCCGGCTTCTCTTGCTACGCGCCCCGTGCCGTCGGCGGAGCCGTCGTCGACCACCAGGACCAGCCCGGCCCCGGGCAGCTTCCGCGCGGCCTCGACCGTCGCCGCGATCCGGTCACCCTCGTCCTTGGCCGGGATGATCACCGCTACTTCCTGCATACCCGCGATCGTAGTAGTCCTTCGCGCGGCAGGACGGCGCCCCGCGCGGGCGGCGCCCCGCGCGGATCGCCGGAACGGTCAGCCGGCGTCGAGCACCGGTACGGCGTCGACCACGGTGAAGACCGTGTCGAGGCCGGTGACCTGCAGGATGCGCTTGACGGCGGTGCGCGGCGCGGCCAGTTCGAGCGTGCCGCCCCGCTCCTTGAGCCGCTTCATGGCCGACAGCAGGACGTTCATGCCGGTCGAGTCGCAGAAGTCCACGCCGCTCAGGTCGACCACGATGCGGTCGATCTGCCGCTCGCGCAGCAGCCCCGCCAGCGCGGTCTGCAACCTGGGCGCCGTGTACAGGTCGAGTTCGCCGCTCGCTGTGACGAGGGCGTGACCTCCCTGAGACGCGGTCGAGACATTTAGCTCCACGTCCGGCACACTATCGGGCGAACGGCGCCCGGGCCAGAGAGTTCCGCAACTCCCGTGTCGGGATCCCGGGCGAGTCATAACCGGATATGACGTACGTCCGAAATCTTCCTCGAATTTTCCCGCGCACACCCCCTGTCCTGCGGGAATCCACCCGCACGGGCCCGCGAGGTGAGAGAGGCTGAGCACGTGCGACAGCGGCAGAGGCCGGCGGCCGGCGCGACCCCGGCGATCATCCACGGGGGGAGCCGCGCATGAGGACCGGCCAGATCACCGACCCGCGCGAGACCCGCCTCCGCGACCGGCTGGCGGCGATCCGCGCCCGCTCGGAGAAGTCCAGCTCCTGGCGCGCCTCCACGCAGTACCTCTCCCGCCTGGTCAACAGGTCCGGATTCGTCCCCGTCCGCACCCGGCTCTCCCGCGAGGACCTCGCCTTCCTCGCCGCCGCCCGCGAGGAGGTCATCGCCTTCGCCGAGCTGGGCACCCGGCTGCTCGACATGCACCGCCCGCAGGAGGCCGGCGGCATCTCCAGCGACCCCGACCAGCCCATCCGCCGCTGCCGCGCCTGCATGTGGCGCTGGCCGTGCCCCACGTTCAAGGCGATCGAGGAGAGCACCCACGGCGTCCGCGAACTCGGCTGACCGCTAAGGGGCCGGCAGGGGCAGGTGGACGACGAAGCGGCAGCCGGGGCCGGCGTTGGTGACGCCGATGCGGCCGGCGTGGGCCTCGACGATGCCGCGGGCGATGGCGAGGCCGAGGCCGGCGCCGCCGCCCGGCGTACGGGCGGACTCGCCGCGGAACGCGACGTCGAAGACGCGGGGCAGGTCGGCCTCCGGGATGCCGCCGCAGGCGTCGGCGACGGTCACCAGCGCCTCGCCGCCGCGGACCTCGCCGGTGACCTCGATCGTCCCGTCGCCCGGGGTGTGCCGGATCGCGTTCACGACGAGGTTGCGCAGCGCGCGGCCCAGTTCGGACGCGTCCACCTGGACAGGGAGCGCCTCGCTGACGCCGCCGTGCAGCCGGACGCCCTTCGCGCGGGCCAGCGGCTCGGTGCCGGCGACGGCGTCGGCGACGAGGTCGGCCAGGCCGACGCGGGCGCGGGAGAGCCGCAGGGCGCCGGCGTGGATGCGGGACAGCTCGAAGAGGTCGTCGACCATCTCGGCCAGCCGGTCCACCTCGGTACGGATCCGCCCGTGGTAGTCGCGGACGGTCGCGGGATCGGCCACGACCTCGTCCTCCAGCGCCTCGGCCATCGCCCGGAGGCCGGCGAGCGGGGTGCGGAGGTCGTGGCTGACCCAGGCGACCAGCTCGCGGCGGCTCGCCTCCAGCGCCTGCTCGCGCCGGTGCGACTCGGCCAGCCGCTCGTACGCCGCCTCCAGTTCGCGCGATAGCTCGGCGAGCTCGGCGGGCAGCCGGGCGGCGGCGGGCGGCTCGAACCGGTCGGCGCGGACCGCGTCCACCAGCGTCCGGTTCGCGGCCACCAGCCGCCGCCCCAGCAGGACGGACACGGCGAGGGCCACCGGCGCGGCGGCGGTCACGACGGCCAGCACGACCGCGCGGTCATGGTCGTTCAGCACCATCATGAACGAGATGACCACGATGCCGGAGATCGTGGCGAGTACGGTGGCCGCGCCCTGCACGGCCAGCTGCACCGCGACCGAGCGGCCGCGCAGGAAGTGGAGCAGGAGCAGCGCCCCGCCCGCGACGACGGCCGCCGCGAGCAGCGCGTAGTAGGCCACCCACAGCAGATCCTCGACCGGGAGCATCAGGCGTCCTCCACGGGCTCGTACCGGTAGCCGACACCCCATACGGTGACCAGCCGCCGCGGCGCCGCGGCATCGGCCTCGATCTTCTCGCGCAGCCGCCGCACGTGCACGGTCACGGTCGACGCGTCGCCGAACGACCAGCCCCACACGCGTTCGAGCAGCTGCTCACGGGTGAACGCCTGCCGCGGGTTGCGCAGGAGGAAGACCAGCAGGTCGAACTCGCGGGCGGTCAGCGCCAGCCGCTCGCCGCGCAGCCCGGCCTCGTGCGCCGCCACGTCCACGGCGAGGTCGCCGTCGCGCAGCGGACCGCCGGTCGCGGGGACGACCGCGCCGCGGGACCGGCGGAGCACGGACCGTACCCGCAGGGCCAGCTCGCGCGGGCTGAACGGCTTGGTCACGTAGTCGTCGGCGCCGGTCTCCAGCCCCACCAGCCGGTCGGTCTCGGCGCCGAGCGCGGTGAGCATCACGATCGGCACGGCCGAGGTCTCGCGGAGCCGGCGGCAGACCTCCAGGCCGTCCATGCCGGGCAGCATCAGGTCGAGGACGACCAGGTCGGGCGGGTGCGCGCGGGCGTCCCGCAGCGCCTGCGGCCCGTCGGCGGCGCACGCGACGTCGTGGCCGTCGCGTGCGAGGTAGCGGGCCACGACCTCGGCCACCGTCGGATCGTCGTCGACGACCAGGACGCGGCCGGTGGGTACGGGGGTGTTCACGGCCTCACGCTACGCGGCCCCGGACCCGCCGCCCGTTTCCGTAACCGTCTCGTAAGACCTGTTCGCGGCCGGGATTGACGCCGCCGGTTTAATGAGTGGATGCCGCTCCCCAGCTCCCGCTCGTCCAACGGCGCCGTCCTCGGCGCGCTCGCCATCGGCGGGCTCGTCGCCACCCTGGTCAACGCCGTGTCCGGTGTCGTGATCAGCTTGCTGGTCAACGAGATGGACCTCATCGCCCCCGGCACGATCCGTCCGGTCAACGCCGTGGTCGCGCTGATCGTCGGGGCGTGCGTGGGCGCGCCGCTGCTGATGACCCGGCCGTCCGGGCCGATCGGCGCGATCCTGGCCCCCGTGGTCGCCTTCGCGGCGACCATCGTGGGCGACCTCTTCGGCGTCATCGTGTACGCGCTGTTCAAGTCGCCCGGCAGCATCGGTCTCAGCATCGAGATCTACTTCAGGTCGTTCGCCCACCTGGACGCGTTCGGCGTGATCATCCTGCTGCTGGCGCCGGCGACCGCCGGCGGCATCGCGGTGCTGCGGCTGCTGACCGCCGGCAAGAAGCAGCAGCCCGGCGGCTTCCAGCCCGCCTTCGGCCAGCCCGGCCAGCCGCCCGCCGGACAGTTCGGCCAGCCCATGCAGCCGGGGCAGCCCGCCCCGTACGGCGCCGCCCCCGGCCAGCCGGGCCAGTTCGCGCCCCCCGGGCAGCCCGGCCAGCCCGCGCCGTACGGCCAGTACGCCCCGCCCGCCGACCACGCCCAGCCGCCGGCGGCGTCCGCCGACCAGCCGGGCCAGTACGCGCCGCCCGCGGACCAGCCCGCCCCGTACGCGCCCCCGGCCGACCCGGCGCCGTACAGCCCGCCGCCCGCCGACCAGCCGGCGCCACCCGCGCCGCCGTCCGACCCGGGCCCGTCGCAGCCGTCGAGCGGCTGACGCCCGGCGGGCCCCTCAGGGGCGGGACGCGGGGGATCTCAGGGTCGGAGTCGTCCCCGAGGGTGATGACGGTGTCATCGGCACGGCATACCGTGAAGGCATGGCTCGGACAATTCTGACGATCGTTGGTGTCGTGCTCGCCATCTGGCTGGTTCTCAGCGTGGTGGGCTGGCTGATGTCGATGCTGAAGTTCTTCTTCTTCATCGGCTTCGTCGCCGTCCTGGTGTACCTGGCCGTGATGCTGGTCTCCAAGACGTCCAAAAAGGGCTAGTTAGCCCACTCTTCAGGCCTTGTGCCGGACCCCCCGGCGACCGCATGATTCCCTGACCAACAGGCGGTCACCGGGCGAAAGGGGCCACCGTGCCGAGCCTGACCGAGATACTGCGCGAGCGTGCGCAGCGGCATCCCGATCGCGTCGCGTTCCACGCGGGCGATCTCTCCATCACCTACCGTGACTTCGACCGGCGTGCCGACCGGGCCGCGGCGGCGCTCGCCGCGGCCGGTGTCGGCCACGGCGACCGGGTCGCGGTACTGGACAAGAACTCCCTGGAGTACGCCGAGCAGCTGTTCGGCGCGGCGCGGATCGGGGCCGCGCAGGTTCCGATCAACTACCGGCTGGCGCCCGACGAGGTCGCCTACATCGTCAACAACGCGCAGGCGAAGGTCTTCATCGTGGGGCCGGAGTTCGTCCCGGTCCTGGACGCGATCGCCGGGAAGCTGGAGCACACCCGGCACACGATCGTGATCGGCGGGGGCGGCGGGTACGAGGACTACGCGACCTGGATGGACGCCCACGACCCCGGCGGGCCAGTGGACGCGACGGACACGTCCGACGTGTTCGTGCAGCTCTACTCGTCGGGGACGACGGGGCTGCCCAAGGGCGTGATGCTCACCCACGACAACTTCCTGTCGGTGCTGCCGCTCAGCAACGACATCTGGGACATCGGCGACGACACGGTGCTGATGGTCGCGATGCCGATGTACCACGTGGCGGGCAACGCGCTGACCACGTGCGTCATCTTCGACGGGATCACCGGCGTGATCGCGCGCGAGCCGGACCCGACGGCGATCGCCAGGGACATCGAGCGGCGCAAGGTCTCGCACGTCTTCCTCGTCCCGGTGCTGCTGCAGTTCATGCAGCTGATCCCGGAGGTGGCCGAGGCCGACATGTCGAGCCTGAAGCTGCTGCTGTACGGCGCGTCCCCCATCAGCGACGACGTGCTGCGCGGCGCGATGCGGATGCTGCCGACGACGCGGTTCATGCAGGTGTACGGGCTGACGGAGACGACCGGCGCGATCACGTACCTGCCGGTCGAGGACCACGATCCGGACGGCCCGAACGCGCACCGGCTGCGCAGCGCGGGCATCCCCAACCCGTCCTGCGAGCTGAAGATCGTCGATCCGGCGACGCTGGAGGAGATGCCGCTCGGCAAGGTCGGCGAGATCCTGTGCCGGACGCCGCAGAACATGAAGGGCTACTGGGAGATGCCGGAGGCCACCTCCGCGGCCCTCCTGCCGGACGGCTGGTTCCGTACGGGCGACGCCGGCTACCTGGACGAGGACGGCTACCTCTACATCCACGACCGGGTCAAGGACATGATCATCTCGGGCGGGGAGAACATCTACCCGGCGGAGGTCGAGAACGTCCTGATGAACCACCCGATGGTCACCGACTGCGCGGTGATCGGCGTGCCGGACGAGAAGTGGGGCGAGACGCCCAAGGGCATCGTGGTGCTGTCGGAGGACGTCCCGGAGAAGGAGCTCATCGACTGGTGCCGGGAGCGGCTGGCGCACTTCAAGTGCCCCACCTCGATCGAGCGGCGGGACGAGATCCCGCGCAACCCGACCGGCAAGATCCTCAAGCGTGATCTGCGCGCCCCGTACTGGCAGGGCCAGGACCGGGCGGTGCACTGACCCGCGGTCCCGGGGGGGGGGGGGGGGGGGGCCCCCCCCCCGGGGGGGGGGGGGCGGGCGGGCCCGGGGGGGGCCGCC
>NZ_JBEZWH010000038.1:0-73818 GCF_040703975.1 Spirillospora sp. NPDC029432 | reverse complement strand
CCGGGACGGCGCGGGCCGCCCGCCAGCTCCTCGCCGGGGCCCAGCGGCGCCTCCATGGGGCCGGGGGCGCCCATCGGGCCGGGCGGCGGCCCGGCGAGGCCTGCGGCGGCGCCGGGGGCGTGCGGGTCGTCCGCGACCGCTCCCATCGAGGCGGTGTCGCCGCCGGGGGCGCCGCCGAACGGGTCGCCGGCGACCTTCACGTCGTCGGCCGCCGTGCGGGCGGCGGCGGGGCCCAGGGGGTCGTGGGGAGCAGGGCTCTGTCGTTCGTCTCGCCTAGGGGACCCGGGGCGGTCTCCGTACAAGGCGGTCCTTCCGACGGTCGTGCGCGCATGGACGCGCGCACGAGCTGTTTCCACCCCCTGGCCCGCGGCCCGCCGCGGCGGTCCCGGACCCGGAACGGCGCCGCGCCCGCCTCGCGGATTCGGGGGGAGGCGAGGTGGACCGCACCGCTCGGGGGGTGCTTACGGGGACACACAATGCCTGAGCGGCGGGGATGCTCTGCAACCGGAACGAGACGAATGCTAGGGATGAGCCGGTTGTCAACCTGCGCCGGAAAACCCGGAAATCACTGTGCGAGCTGGCATTCCTCCCCATCCGGGAGGTTCGTGTGACCTTCCTCACAGTCACACGGAGTGACGTTTAACGATCACATGCTGTGATCATTCCGGCACGCGGACGGAGCGGGCCCGGAGACCGGACCCGGACGGGTCCGGGCCCCGGCATGGCGCCGGGGCCCGGAACGTGCCATCGGACGCGCGGTCAGCCCGTGACGTCGCCCAGCATGTCGGTGACCAGGGCGGCGATCGGGGACCGTTCCGAACGGGTCAGCGTCACGTGCGCGAACAGCGGATGCCCCTTAAGGCGCTCGACCACGGCCGCGACGCCGTCGTGCCGGCCGACCCGCAGGTTGTCGCGCTGCGCGACGTCGTGGGTGAGCACGACCCGCGAGCCCGCGCCGATCCGCGACAGCACGGTCAGCAGCACGCCGCGCTCCAGCGACTGCGCCTCGTCCACGATCACGAACGCGTCGTGCAGCGAGCGGCCCCGGATGTGGGTCAGCGGGAGGACCTCCAGCATGCCGCGGTCCAGGACCTCCTCGATGACCTCGGGGGTCGTCACGGCCGACAGCGTGTCGTAGACGGCCTGCGCCCACGGCGACATCTTCTCGTTCTCGCTGCCGGGCAGGTAGCCCAGTTCCTGGCCGCCGACCGCGTACAGCGGCCGGAAGACCACGACCTTGCGGTGCCGGCGGCGCTCCAGCACGGCCTCCAGGCCCGCGCACAGCGCCAGCGCCGACTTGCCGGTGCCGGCCCGGCCGCCCAGCGACACGATGCCGACGTCCTCGTCCATCAGCAGGTCGAGCGCGACCCGCTGCTCCGCCGAGCGCCCGCGCAGCCCGAACACCTCGCGGTCGCCGCGCACCAGCCGCACGGACTTGTCGGGCTGGACGCGGCCGAGCGCCGAGCCGCGCTCCGACAGCAGCCGCAGCCCGGTGTGGCACGGCAGCTCGCGCGCCTCCTCCAGGTCGGCCCGGCCGTTCTCGTACAGCTCCTCCACCTGCCCGGCCGGGACCTCCAGCTCCCGCATCCCGGTCCAGCCGGACTCCACCACCGCCAGCTCGGCGCGGTACTCCTCGGCCGCCAGCCCGACCGCCGACGCCTTCACCCGCATCGGCAGGTCCTTGGAGACCAGCACGACGTCGCGGCCCTCGCGGTCCAGCCAGCCGGCCACCGACAGGATCCGGGTGTCGTTGTCGCCCAGCCGGAAGCCGTCGGGCAGCACGCTCGGGTCGGAGTGGTTCAGCTCCACTCGGAGGGTGCCGCCCTGCTCGCCGAGCGGGATGGCCTCGTCCAGCCGGCCGTTCTCCAGCCGGAGGTCGTCCAGCGTCCGCAGCGCCTGGCGGGCGAAGTAGCCCAGTTCCGGGTGGTGCCGCTTGGCCTCGAGTTCGGAGATGACGACGATGGGGAGTACGACCTCGTGCTCGGCGAACCGGGTCATCGCCCCCGGGTCGGCGAGCAGGACGCTGGTGTCGAGGACGTACGTGCGCCGGTCCGGGACGGGGGTCGTCCCGGTGGGGATCCCGGAGTCGGGACGGCGCGCGGAGGTTGTGGCCACTCGATCTCCCTGAGAAGAGGGGAACTGCCGGTGGCGCAACAGTCCGCCCCCGTGCGGCCAGGGAGGCCCTGGCCCGGGACGGTGGCCGGGGGTGGTGGCCCCGGGAGTGGGGACCGGCCCTTAGGAACCGAAGCGCCTGTGCCGCGCGGCGTACGAGCGGATCGCCCGCAGGAAGTCGACCTTGCGGAAGTCCGGCCAGTGGACCTCGCAGAAGTAGAACTCCGAGTGGGCGCTCTGCCAGAGCATGAAACCGGAGAGACGCTGCTCCCCCGAGGTGCGGATGACCAGGTCCGGGTCCGGCTGGCCGCGCGTGTAGAGATGCTCCGCGATGTGCTCGACATCAAGGCCCTCGGCGAGTTCCTCGATGCTGGTGCCCTTCGCCGCCTGCTCGATGAGCAGAGAGCGCACCGCATCAGCGATCTCACGCCTACCTCCATACCCAACGGCGACGTTCACAATCAGGCCGGGGGCGTCGGATGTGGCCTCCTGGGCGTCTTTCAGGACGCGGGCGGTCTTGTCGGGCAGCAGATCGAGCGCGCCGACCGGCTTGACGTGCCAGCCGTCGGCCGCGATCTTGCGCACGGTGTTCTCGATGATCTCCAGCAGCGGGTCCAGCTCGCGGGCCGGCCGGTTGAGGTTGTCGGTGGACAGCAGCCACAGCGTGACGACCTCGACGCCGGCCTCGGTGCTCCACTGGAGCAGCTCGAAGATCTTCTCGGCGCCGCTCTGGTGGCCCCGGTTGACGTCGGCCAGGCCCATCGAGCGGGCCCACCGGCGGTTGCCGTCGAGGATCACCCCGACATGGCGGGGGATGATGTCGGTGCGCAGCGAGGACTCCACCCGCCGCTCGTACATGCGGTAGACGGCGTTCCGGATCTTGCCGTACGGGCCGCTGTGGCGGATGGCGGAGCTCAGCTTGTCCTTCGGCCCGGACTCGCCGGCCCCTGCTTCTCCACGCAACCCGTCTCCCCGTCTGCCCTGGACGTCCCTGCTACCTCGGTCACCTCGCCGAACCCCCATGCGGGTTTCCCTTCGCGCGGCCGCCCTCGATTCCAGGACGATGCCCAATTATGACCTCGGGGCGATATATATCGCACCGCATCGGCCATAACGCGCTCTTTACATGAACGCGCGCTCAACACCGGATACGTGCGGGGCGGTACCTGGAGGTTAGCCGACCGCGCGGCCGCGCGGGGCTCGGTGGCCCGCTCCGGCCCGCTGCCCGGCGCGTTCCCTGGCCCGCTCTCCGGCCCGTTCGGCCTCGGCCAGCAGGTCCCGCAGGAACCGCGCCAGCTCGGCGGACGTGAGCACCGCGCGCACGCCCCGACCGCCGGCGCCCCAGGCCTCGATCACGGCCCTCCTGGCCCGCCGCCACCGCCCGTGCGGGGAGCCCTGCGGGCCCACCCAGACCGACGAGGTGCGCAGCGTGCAGCGCAGCTCACCCGTGCTGGCCACGTCGCCGCGGTCGCGGTAGCGGAACGCGAACAGCTCCGTCTCGCGGTCGGTGTCGGGCGGCACGTCGGCGTCGCTGTCGGCGCCGGTGTCGGGGCAGCGCGCCTTCCCGTACGGGACGTACGCCGGCCGCGCGGGGAACCGGTCGTCGGGATCGGGCCACCGGGCGGCCTGCGGGGAGTCCTCGGCGCGGGCGGCGGCCACCTGCGCGGCGAGCGCGGCGAGCACGTGCCCGCACCGCTCCCCCACCGCGCCGAACGAGTCGCCGTCGCGGCGCAGCTCCAGCGTGACCTCGAACGGGGTGCCGCCGCGGTCGAGCGCCGCCACCGGCAGCACCGCCAGCGAAGAACCGTCCAGACAGCGAAGCCCGCCCATGCCCGTACCCCCGCCCGTGTCCCGTTACCGCGGCCGTACCTCCCGTTGCACATTAGGCGAGGTCAGCACCATGATCACACCTAGCGGCCGTCGTGATCGCGTAAGGATGCGGGCTCAGGCGCTGGGGCCGGCGGCGCGGGCGCGCTCGACGTACTCCAGCGCGGTGCGCAGCTCGGCCAGCCACTCGTCGGTGTTCTTGCCCACCAGCCGGACGCACCAGGCCAGCGCGTCGCTGCGGCTGCGCGCGACGCCCGCGTCCACGAGGGTGTCCAGGACGCGGCGCTCGGGCTGGCGCAGCCGGGTCATCACCGGCACCGACAGGGTCGTGAACATCTCCCGCGCGTCGCCGCAGGCGGCGCCCCAGGAGACCTTGTGGCCGAACCGGTGCTCGGCCTCGCGGGCGATCGCGATCCGCTGGTCGCGGGTCTCCTCGCGGAACCGGTTGATGTGCCCGGCGAGCATCCCGGCGCGCTCGGCCCCGCCGGCCTCGGCCGCCGCGGCCGGCACGGGCAGGCGGCCGATCACGCTGACCTCCTCGCGGTCCAGGACGATCTCCGGCGCGCCCTCGAACCAGCCCTCCGGCAGCCGCCCGGCGAACCAGCCCCGCAGCTCCTCGGCGGCTTCGTTCGTAGTCATGTAATCAAAATTACACCCCTCGTCGGGCGCGGGTCGAGTACCGCCTCGTATTGACACTCGCCATCTTTTGAGAGTTACTCTCATTTCATAGCTAGCCTCAAACAAAGGTGACTCTCATGACGACCATCGCTCCCCCCGCGCCGGCCCGGCGCTGGTGGGGGCTGGGCGCGCTGTCGCTCAGCCTGCTGGCCCTGGGCTTCGACCTGACGATCCTGAACGTGGCGCTCGCCACGCTCTCCGAGGAGCTGGACGCGGGAACGAGCGCGCTCCAGTGGATCGTGGACTCCTACGTCCTGGTGTTCGCCGCGCTCCTGCTCCCGGCCGGCCTGCTCGGCGACCGCTTCGGGCGTAAGCGGCTGCTGCTCGCCGGCCTCGCCGTCTTCGCGGCGGCGTCCCTGGCGGGCGCGTTCGCCGGCGGCACCGCGGCGGTGATCGCGGCCCGGCTGCTCATGGGCGCCGGCGCGGCGATCGTGATGCCGCTGTCGATGTCGATGCTGCCCGTGATCTTCCCGCCGGAGGAGCGCACCCGCGCGGTGGCCGTCTGGTCCGCCTCGATGGCGCTCGGCCTGCCGCTCGGCCCGCTCCTGGGCGGCTGGCTGCTGGAGAACTTCTGGTGGGGCTCGATCTTCCTGGTGAACGTGCCGCCGGCGGTGATCGCCATGATCGCGATCGCGCTGCTGCTCCCCGAGTCGCGCGACGCCACCGCCCCGCGCATCGACTGGGCCGGTGCGCTGCTGTCGATGGCCGGGCTGGTCGCCCTGGTGTACGGGGTCATCGAGGGCCCGGTACGCGGCTGGGCCGACCCGGTCACGCTGGGCGCGGTCGCCGGCGGGCTCGTCCTGCTGGCCGCGTTCACGCTGTGGGAGCGCCGCGCCGGCGAGCCGATCATGGACATCGGGCTGTTCCGCGACCGGCTCTTCCTGTGGCCGCTGGCCGCCGGCACCGCCGCCACGCTGGTGATGGCCGGGGCGCTGTTCGTGCTGCCGCAGTTCCTCCAGGTCGTGCAGGGGAACGGCGTCCTCGGCACCGGGGTGCGGCTCACCCCGATGCTGCTCGGGATCATGGCCGGCGGGCTGGCCACCGACCGGCTCGCGGGCCGTACCGGCCCCAAGCCGATCATGGTGGCCGGGCTGCTGACGCTGGCCGCCGGGATGGGCGCGGGCGCGCTCACCGACACGGCCGGGACGTACGCGTACACCGCGTTCTGGCTGGCCGCGGCCGGGACCGGGATGGGGCTGACCATGGTCCCGGCGATGGACACCGTGCTGTCGCGGCTGCCCGAGGACCGGGCGGGGCGCGGCTCCGGGCTGGTGCAGGCGCTGCGGCAGACCGGCGCGGCGCTCGGCATCGCCGCCCTGGGCAGCCTGGTGGCGTCGGTCTACCGCGGCCGGCTCGACCCCGGCGCCCTGCCGGACGACGCGGCCGCCACCGCCCGCGACTCGGTCGGCGGCGCCGCCGCCCTCGCGGAACGGCTCGGCGACCCCGCGCTGCTCGCCTCGGCCCGCGACGCCTACGTCCAGGGCATGAACGCCGCGCTGGCGGCCTGCGCGCTCGCCGCGCTGGCCGTGGCGGCGCTGGTGGCCGCGTTCCAGCCGGGCCGCGCCGCCGAACGTGCGGAGCCGCCCGCCGATGGCCGAGAATCGACGCATGAGCACGCCGCCATCTGAGCCGTCCCTGGACGCGTTCGAGGAGCGCCTGCGGCGGCTGCCGCTGCGCGAGCGCAAGAAGCTGAGGACCCGGAGGGCGATCCAGGACCACGCCCTCCGGCTCTTCGCCGAGCAGGGCTACGACGCCACCACGGTCGAGCAGATCAGCGCGGCGGCCGAGATCTCGCCCAGCACGTTCTTCCGCTACTTCCCGACCAAGGAAGACGTCGTCATCGAGGACGAGTACGACCCGGTCCTGGCCGAGGTGTTCCGCGCGCAGCCGCCGGAGCTGTCCCCGATCGAGGCGCTGCGCGCGACGCTCCGCGACGTCTTCCCGATCGTGTACGAGCGGGAGAGCGCGGCGCTGTTCGCGCGGACCCGGATGATGGTCGAGGTGCCGGCGCTGCGGGCCAGGATGTTCGACTCGATGCGCACCGGCACCCTCACTGTGATCAACGGGTTCGTCGCCGAGCGGTCCGGCCGGGACCCGGCCGACCCCGAGGTGCAGGCGTTCTCCTGGGCGGTGCTGGGGGTGCTCCAGGCGGCGATGTACTCCTGGCTGGACAGCGGCGGCGAGCTCGACCTGCCCGGCCTCGTGGACCGCAACCTGGCCTTCCTCGCCGCCGGCCTGCCGCTCTGACCGTCAGCCGGCGATCCGGCCGGCGTGCCCCGGATTGACCCGGACGGCGCCCTTCATGTTGCGCGTGTAGACGTTCTGGACCTGCACGACCGTGCCCCGGCGCGGCGCGGCGATCATCTTGCCGTTGCCGATGTAGAGCGCGATGTGCGAGATGTAGCCCGGCGCGGTCGGGTCGTTCGCCCAGATGAGCATGTCGCCCGGCTCGGCCTTGCTGTACGGGATCACCCAGCCGGCCCGCGCCTGGTCGGCGGCCACCCGGGGCAGCCGGATCCCGGCCTTGGCGAACGCGAACTGCATCAGCCCGGAGCAGTCGTAGCCGCCCTCGGCCTCGGACTCGCCGCCCCACACGTACGGCCAGCCGAGCCGGGTGTACGCGGCCTTGATCACCGTCTGCACCTGCTGCGCGGTCATCACCTTGCCGCGCGCGGTCGGCACCCTGCCGGGCTCCGGGTAGTCGATCTCCGGGTTGACCTCGACCGCCTTGGCGCCCTTGGGCAGCATCTTGCGGATGTGCTTGACGTAGCGGTCGACCTTCTTCTCCGGGACGCTGACCAGCATCGCGTTCCCGGTCGGCACGCCCAGGGTGCGGGCGGTGGCGCGGGAGATCACCGCGTCCACGTCGCCGATGCCCATCGTGGCGTACGCGCCCACCCGCACCTGGGCCTGCTTCTGCTTGCCGCCCACCGGGATCTGGCTGCCGAGCTGCACGCCGCCGTCGCTGCCCATGGTGAACGAGATCGCGACGTCGCCGCCGGCGACGTTGCGCCACAGCGCGTCGGACTGCGCGGTCGGCTTGGGGGTGAAGTTGCGGAACGTGGACGGCTCGACGCCCAGCACGCCCACCCGCTTGCCCGCGACCACGGCCTGCACGGCGTCGACGATCTCGGTGCCCGCCACGCCCTTGGTGCCGCGCACCCGGGACACCGTCTCGGCGGGCAGCGTGGACGGCGCCGCGATCAGGATGTGCGGTTCGAGCCGCTTGCCGAGCGGCGCGACCGCCGCCGGCGAGATCTTCGAGCTGCCCGAGGCGGCCACGAACTTCTGGTGCTCGGCGTTGGTGCGGGGGTCGGGCCCGCCCTGCCCGTGCGCGACCAGGACCGCTCCATTGGCGGCCAGCGTGGTCATCACCGAAACGCCGATGATCGTCGGTAGAACCCGGCGGTCCGGCTTGCGCACGGCAACACTCCCTCACTGCACGGCCTCGCGGCCCACGATCCTGCCCTAGCCAACTCTGGGGCCCGGACACGGTCTCCGTCCAGATACCCCGGCGCGCCGCCGGCCACCCCGGGAGAATGGCCGCGCTCCGTCAGCCCCGCGTTGGCTACTCATTGGTAACACCAAGCCGGAACGAGAGCAAGGTCACAGTGCCACAAAACGGACCTACTGACCAACCGAACCTGTCAATCCCGCAGCTCACGCGCGAGATCACGAGTCGTCGTCACGGGCAGCCTGCACGTGAAGCCCCGGCACACGTACGCCGCCGGAGAACCGTCCACCAGCCCCCGCCCCTCCAGCAGCGGCACCCCATCGCTCCCCGGCTCGCCCAGGCTCACCACCGCCCCCGGCGCCACCGCCATCAGCGCCGTCCGATGCAGCGCCCGCGTCAACTCGTCACCGCGCGGGCCCACCACCGCGACCTCCAGCGGCCCGGCCGCGAACGCCTCCGCCACCGCCAGCCCCCAGCCCGCGAACCGCGCGTGCTCGGCCGCCAGCAGCCCCGCCGGCGCCAGCGCCGCCGCGGCCGCCTCCCGGTGCCTTTCACCGCCGGTCAGCGCCGCGTACGACAGCAGCGCGCCCGCCGCCGCGAACTGCCCCGACGGGGTCGCGTTGTCCGTCGGATCCTGCGGCCGCCGGAACAGCTCCTCGGCGTCGTCCGCGGTGTCGTAGAAGCCCCCGGCGCCGTCCGCGAACCGGTCGAGCACGGCGTCCAGCAGCACGCCCGCCAGCCGCACGTGCTCCGGCTCCCCCGTCACGCCGTGCAGGGCGATGAGGCCCTCCGCGACGTCCGCGTAGTCCTCCAGGACGCCCGCGTTGGCCCCCGCCGCGCCGTCCCGCGACGTCCGCACGAGCCGCCCGTCCCGCACGTGCAGCCGGGTGATCAGAGCGGCCACCTCCGCCGCCGCCGTGACCAGATCCGGCCGCTCCAGCAGCGCCCCGCACTCGGCCAGCGCCGCGACGGCCAGCCCGTTCCATGCGGCCACCACCTTGTCGTCGCGCGCCGGCGGCACCCGCCGCCCGCGCGCCTCCAGCAGCGCCGACCGCACCCGGTCGTACCGCTCCAGGTCCTCCGGATCGTTCGGCAGCCGCAGCACCGACGTGCCGTGCTCGAACGTCCCGCCCGGCGTCACGCCGAACAGCTCCGCCGCGTACGCGCCGTCCGCCTCGCCGAGCACCTCGGTCAGCTGACCGGGCGTCCAGACGTAGTACTTGCCCTCCACACCCTCGCTGTCGGCGTCGAGCGCGGACGCGAGCCCGCCCTCCTCCGTGCGCAGGTCGCGCAGCATCCAGTCGCACGTCTCCAGCGCGATCCGCCGCGCGAACGGGTTCCCCGTCAGCCGCCACCAGTGCGCGTACACCCGCGCCAGCAGCGCGTTGTCGTACAGCATCTTCTCGAAGTGCGGGACGACCCACGCGTCGTCCACCGAGTAGCGCGCGAACCCGCCGCCGAGCTGGTCGTACATCCCGCCGCGCGCCATCGCCTCCAGCGTGTGCCCCGCCATGGCGAGCGACTCCGCGTCCTGCGTGCGCGCGTGGTGCCGCAGCAGGAACTCCAGCGCCATCGACGGCGGGAACTTGGGCGCACCCCCGAACCCGCCGCGCGCCGCGTCGTACGACCGCGCGAGCACCCGCACGGCCCCGTCCAGCTTCTCCGTCCCGGGCGGCTCGGCCCCGCCCCCCGCGAGCGGCCCGCGCGACGAGAGCGCCTTGACGACCTGCTGGCCCTGCTCGACCACATCGTTCCGCTGCTCGTTCCACGCCTTGTGGACGGCCTGCAAGAGCGCCTGGAACTGCGTCCGGGGAAAGTACGTCCCGCAGTAGAACGGATGCCCGTCCGGCGTCATCAGCACCGTCATGGGCCAGCCGCCCTGCCCCGTCATCGCCTGCGTGGCCTCCATATAGACGGCGTCGACGTCGGGCCGCTCCTCCCGGTCGACCTTGATGTTGACGAACAACTCGTTCATCAACCGCGCCGTCGCCTCGTCCTCAAACGACTCATGCGCCATGACATGGCACCAGTGGGGTCAGCGGAGCTACCAGTGGCAGGATGCGTACCCAACTGAGAGCAGTATGGGCACGTCCCGCCGCCTTGCCTCCGCCATCGCCTCCTCTCCCCATGGCCACCAGTCGACCGGATTGGTGGAGTGCTGAAGGAGGTATGGCGATGTGGATTCCGCCAAGCGATTCACACTCTCACCCTCTCACATGCCGCCAGGCCCGGATCGGGCGAGATGCCTCCACAGCGGTTCGAGCGGAGCGACTCTCCGAATTCTGTCGGACACTCAAAGTAATCTCACCGGTGTCCCTCCCCCCATCTGGAGAGTCATGAACCACACAGACCTGAGTCGGCCGCCAGATCCCTCATCAGGCACTCCGTCCTCCCCTCTCTCACTGCTCGCGTACGCACGGATCAGCGACCTGACCGGTAAGCGCGGGACCCCCGCCGGAGTCATGGGCGTCGACGCCCAGCATGCGATCTGCGACGCGATCGCCCGCGGACTGGGCGGGGCGGTGGCGGCCCGGTACACCGACAACGACAGGCCGGCGAGCCGCGACGAGCATCGCCCGGGATTCGAGGCGCTGCTCGCCGATCTTCATCGTGGGCGTACCTCCGCCGGCCGGCCGGTCGACGGAGTCGTCACAGCGGACGATGACCGGATCTACAAGACCCCGGCCCAGTGGCAGCGGTTCCTCACCGCCTTCCGGGCGCGCCCCGGCCGGCTCTTCGCCGACGAACGCGGCGCGTACGACCTCTACGACGACGCGGCCGAGGAGGCCGGCTGGCATAACACCACGATCACGATGGGAGAGAACCGCAGGCGGCGGGACCGGACCCGGCGTTGGCACGCGGCGCAGGCGATACGGGGCGCGCCCCACACAGGCGGTCGCACCTTCGGCTACCGGCCCGCTCCCGGCAGGCCCGGCGAGATCGAGGTCGTCCCCGGCGAGGCCGCCGTCATCCGGGCGGCGGTCGCGGCCTGCGCCGAAGGGCGGTCCTGGGGAGCGATCACGGCGCTCTTCCAACGCTCGGGCCTGCCCACGGCCGGCGGCGGGCCCTGGCGTACCCAGACCGTGAAGCAGATCATCTCCAGCCCGCGCCTCGCGGGCCTTCGCATCCTGGGCGGTGAGATCGTCACGGCCCCGGACGGCTCCATGGTCTTCGGCCGGTGGGAGCCCATCATCACGGTGGCCGAATGGGAGGCCGTACGTTCGCGCCACGCTCCTCGCGACCGGCTCCCTGGCGGCAGGTCCAGAAACCCTCGCCCCACCCCTCGCAAGTACCTGCTGTCCGGGTTCCTGCGGTGCGGAAGGGAGCACGAAGGCCGCGTCTGCAACGGCGTCATGGCGGGCTGCGCGACCAAGCAGGGCTTGTCGGCCTACCGATACGCCTGCCGTCCCAAGAGCGACGGAGGATGCGGTGGAACGGCCGTGAGCGGTGAGTGGATGGACCAGAGGATCGGCGCGCTCGTCCTGGCCACGCTCGCACTCGACGGGGACCGGCGACGCTCGCGGCCGGAGCCGTGCGTGTGGGAACGCCAGGCGGAACTCGACGCCCTCATGGCGAGAAGGGAGACCCTGGAAGCGAGATGGCACGGCGGTGAGGTGGGCGACGACTTCTTCTTTCGCAACGCGGCCGCCCTGGAAGGACTGATCGATGGACTCGGCACCGAGCGGCGCGCGTGGCGCACTCGGCAGGAGGCGCTGACGGACGGCGTTGAAGCCCGGCAGCGGCGCTGGTCGCTTGAGCCGGACGCCGGCGGCTACGACCTCGCCCAGAGAAGATCTCTCGTCGCGCTCGTTCTCACGACCGTGCTGGTGTTCCCGGTCGGCAAGGGCACGCGGAGGCGGGGGGACGACTCCTATCTGCCGGTGCTCAAGATGCCCCTTGATGCGCCTTGATGGCTTCAAGACACGATCCCCGGCGGGGCCGGGCGTCACTCCCGGAGGGCGGAGACGGCGGTTTCTATCGTGCGGTGGAAGGTGGGGTAGGCGTAGATCATGTCGCGGAGGACGGCGGTGGGGACCTCGGCGTGGACGGCCACCGCCAGGGCGCCGAGGATCTCGCCGCCGTACGGGCCGGCGGCGGTGGCGCCCACGAGGACGCCCTGGTCCGCGTGTTCGACGAGCTTGATGAAGCCCTCGTTGCCGGCCTTGTGGATCCAGCCGCGGGCCGACTCCTCGATGGGGGCGAAGCCCGTGCGGACCGGGAGGTTCTGGTCGCGGGCCTGGGCCTCGGTGAGGCCCACGGCGCCGATCTCCGGGTCGGTGAACGTGACCCGCGGGACGGCGCGGTAGGCGGCCGGGGAGCCCTGCTCGCCGAGGATGTCGCGGACGGCGATCGCGCTCTGGTACATCGACATGTGCGTGAACTGGCCCTTGCCGGTCACGTCGCCGATCGCCCATATCCCGTCGGCGGCGCGCATGGTGCCGTCCACAGGAATCGTCCTGGCGCTCTCGTCGAGGCCGGCGGCGCCGATGCCGAGGGCCGCGAGGTCGCTGTGGCGGCCGGTGGCGACCAGGAGCCGCTCGGCGGTCATTTCCTCGCCGCCGTCGAGCTCCAGGGTGAACGTGCCGTCCGCGTGGCGGACGCGCGTCGCCTGCGCGCCGGTCCGTACGGTGACGCCCTCGTTCCGGAGGACCTTGGCGATCAGCTCGGACGACTCGGGCTCCTCGGGCGCGAGGAGGCGGCCGGCCATCTCGACGATCGTGACCTCGCTGCCGAAGCGGGCGAACGCCTGCGCCATCTCGACGCCGACCACGCCGCCGCCGAGGACGAGCAGGGACGCGGGCGCGCGCTCGGCGCGGACGGCCTCGCGGTTCGTCCAGTACGGGGTCCCGGCCAGGCCGTCGATCGGCGGTTCGGACGGCTCGGTGCCGATGTTGATCAGGATGCCGCGGCGGGCCCGGAACGTGCGGTCGCCGGCGGTGACCTCGCGGGGGCCGGTCAGGCGGCCCCGGCCGCGGACCAGGGTGACGCCCTTGCCGGTGAGCCGGTCGGCGGCGGTCTTGTCGTTCCAGTCGTCGGTGGCCTCGTCCCGGATCCGGGCGGCCACCGGCGACCAGTCGGGACGGACGGTGGAGTCCCCGGCCATCCCCGGGATGCGGCGGCCCTCGGCCAGCAGGTCCGCGGCGCGCAGCATCATCTTGGTCGGGACGCACGCGTAGTACGGGCACTCGCCGCCGACCAGCCGGGCCTCCACGGCCGCCACCTCCAGCCCGGCCTCGGCGAGGCGCCCCGCGGCGTCCTCTCCTCCCGGGCCCAGCCCGATGACGACGACATCGACTTCCTCAGCCATGCCCCTGTCCTGCCCGCGGCGCGGCGGCTATACCGCGCGGCGGCGGGGCAGCCGGATCCGGTCGAGGTCGCGGGCGAGGACGATCTCGCCGTCGAACGGGACCGCCGCCTGCTTGCGGAAGGCGGGCTCGTCCTCGGGCCGGTACCGCTCGGAGAAGTGGGTGAGGACGAGCAGCCGCACGCCGGCGGCCGCCGCGATCCGGCCCGCCTCCCCGGCCGTGAGGTGCCCGCGGTCGTGCGCCAGGCCGGCGTCCTCGTCCAGGTAGGTGGACTCGATGATCAGCATGTCGGCGTCCCGGGCCAGCTCGTACGCGGCGTCGCACACGCCGGTGTCCATCACGAACGCGACCTTCTGGCCGGGCCGCCGGACGCTGCACTCGTCCAGCGTGACCGTCCGCCCGTCCGGCGCGGTGACCTCGCCGTCCTCCTGGAGCCTGCGGACGAGCGGGCCGCGGATCCCGCGGGCGGCCAGCTCGGCGGGGACCATCGTGACGCCGTCGGGCTCCTCCAGCCGGTAGCCGTACGCCTCGACGGGGTGGGCGAGCCGGCGGGCGGTCAGGGTGAACGGCGCGGTCCCGCCGTCCACCCGCATCGCCGCGCCGGACACCGGCCGCTCGGTGATCACGTCGGTGTCGTGGAACGCGGTCGCGTGCCGCAGCCGCCGCCAGTACTCGGTGCCGGACGCGGGGAAGACCGCCGTGACCTCGTGCTCGACACCGTCGCGGGCGATCCGCTGCACCATGCCGGGGACGCCGAGGCAGTGGTCGCCGTGGAAGTGGGTGACGCACAGCCAGTGGACGTCGGTGGCGGTCACGCCGGCGAACGTCATCTGCCGCTGGGTGCCCTCGCCCGGGTCGAACAGCAGGCCGAGGCCGTCCCAGCGGAGCAGGTAGCCGTTGTGGTTGCGGGTCTTGGTGGGGACGGCGCTCGACGAGCCGAGGACGAGCAGATCGCGGACCGACATCCCACCATGGTGCCGGTGAAAGCCGGAATAAGCGCCTGATTATGCTGGCGGCGTTCGGCGTACCGCCCCCGAGGAGGCCCCGTGGCAGGCAGCAGGCGTGAGCAGATCAGGATGACGGACGCGGAGGTCGCCGCCTATCTCGCGGACTCCTCCAAGGTCCAGGTCGCCACCCTCGGCAAGGACGGGGCGCCGCATCTGGTCACGATGTTCTACGCGCTGCTGGACGGGAAGATCGCGTTCTCCACGTACCGGACGTCCCAGAAGGTCGTGAACCTGCGCCGCGATCCCACGATGACGTGCCTGGTCGAGGACGGTACGGAATACAGCGAGCTGCGCGGCGTCTCCCTCTACGGCAAGGGCCGCATCGTCGACGACCCCGAGGTGCGCCTCAAGGTCGGCGCGGTGGTCGGGGCCCGCCTGGCCGGGCTGCCGGCGCCCGAGCCGGACGCGCCCCTCGACCCCGCCTTCAGGGACGGGCTGGAGCGCTCGCTGGCCAAGCGGGTCATCATCGTGATGGAGCCCGACCGGATCGTCAGCTGGGACCACCGCAAGGCGTGACGGTCAGCCGTCCTTCGGGTCCGCGGGCGCGGCCTTGGCCTTGGCCTCGGCCTTCTCGCCGCCGCCGACCTTCCCCGCCTTCTCGGCCTGCTCCCGCTCCCAGGCCTCCTGCTTGATGTCGGCCTCGCGCGGCGCCTGGATCTTCCTCATCTGCTTGTTCATCGAGCGGATGAGGAAGTAGGTGGCGACGGCCAGCGCGATGAAGACCCCGAAGCCCAGGAAGCCCGGGGTGACCGTGTCGTCGTTCAGCGGAATATCGAGGGCGAGCACTACGAACACACCTTCTCCCGGACTCCGGCGAACAGGTCGTCCTCCGGCAGTTCCGTGTCGACCAGGGACCTGGCCAAATGGTAGTCCTCGGTCGGCCATGCCTCGCGCTGCACGTCCAGCGGGCACACGAACCAGAACCCGTTGGGGTCGATCTGGGTGGCGTGCGCCAGCAGCGCCCGGTCGCGGGTCTCGAAGTGCTCGCCGCACGGCACGCGGGTGGTGACCGCCCACGGCTGCGGCGCCCCGCCCTCGTCGTCGAACCGCTTGATCCAGTCCTTGTACGGGGACTCGGCGCCGATCCGCTCCATGGCCGTGTGCAGGGCCAGGATGCGGTCCTTGTTGAAGGTCATGTGGTAGTAGAGCTTCAGCGGCTGCCAGGGCTCGCCGGTGCCCGGGTAGCGGTCCGGGTCGCCGGCCGCCTCGAACGCCTCCACCGAGACCTCGTGGGTCTTGACGTGGTCGGGGTGCGGGTAGCCGCCCTTCTCGTCGTAGGTCAGCATCACGTGCGGGCGGAACTCGCGGACGGCGCGGACGAGCGGCTCGGACGCGACCTCCAGCGGCTGGAGCGCGAAGCAGCCCTCCGGAAGCGGCGGGAGCGGGTCGCCCTCGGGGAAGCCGGAGTCGACGAAGCCCAGCCAGCGCTGCTCGACGCCCAGGATCTCGCGGGCCCGGGCCATCTCGGCCTCGCGGACCTTGCCGATGTCGGCCTTGACCTCCGGGCGGTCCATCGCGGGGTTGAGGATGTCGCCGCGCTCGCCGCCGGTGCAGGTGACCACGAGGACCTCGACGCCCTCGGACACGTAGCGCGCCATCGTGGCGGCGCCCTTGCTCGACTCGTCGTCCGGGTGGGCGTGCACGGCCATCAGGCGCAGCGGGCTGGGGTGATCGGTGGGCTCGGACACCTGGGGAACTCCCTCTCAGCAACCAGTACGTACCGTGTAGGGGGGACCCCGGTGCGGAGCACGCCTCCCGACGGAAGAGAATTGTCCCTGACAACGTCCGCGTCCCGCACGGAGATTCCCGCCATGTCCACGAGCGTCACACCAGGTACGGCAGCGCAGGCCGACTGGCCCCGGAACGTGTCCGGCGGCGGCGCCGGCGGTGGCGCGGAGAACGGCGGCGACGGCGGCTCCGGGGACGGCGCGCCTGCGCGCAGGGCCGGGAAGCTGGGCTACATCCTGATCGGGCTGCTGGTGGCGGTCGCGGCGGGCGGCTGGGCGATCATCATGGGCCATGCCAACAACACCCCGGGCATCGCCGCCCAGACGATCACCTACAAGGTGGTGGACGACTCGACGGTGCAGGTCCGGTACGCGGTCGCCAAGGCCGAGGCCGATGTGGTCCGCTGCACGGTGGACGCCTTCGACACCGATTTCGCGATCGTCGCCACGTCCACGGTGACCGTTCCGGCCGGGACCGAGAACCTCTCCCGCACCGACACCCTCCAGACGACTCGGCGGGCCACCGGAGCCCGCGTGAAGGACTGCCGCAAGGTGTGAATCGGCAGGTGAAAGCCGGACCGCTTTTGGCGGGTTGCGTGCGCCGCGTTCAGGGAACCTTTACCCGCACACACCGGATAGGCTAGAGGTTTCACCAGGCCGCGCTTCATGTCGATGTGTCGCACGTCCCGCCGGGACCTGCGAGATCGCAACATGTGGATGAGGAGTACCCGTGACCGAGACCCGCGCTGACAACGTCACCTGGCTCACCCAGGAGGCGTACGACCGGCTCAAGGCTGAGCTGGACCATCTGTCGGGCCCGGGCCGCATCGAGATCGCTCAGAAGATCGAGGCGGCGCGGGAGGAGGGCGACCTGCGCGAGAACGGCGGCTACCACGCGGCCAAGGAGGAGCAGGGCAAGATCGAGGGACGCATCCTCCAGCTGCAGGGCATCCTGGAGAACGCGCGCGTCGGTGAGGCCCCGCGCACCGAGGGGGTCGTCGGCCCGGGCATGACCGTCACGGTCTCGTTCGAGGGCGACGACGAGGAGGTGACGTTCCTGCTCGCCTCGCGCGAGGAGAGCGGCGCCCCGATCGACGTCTACTCCCCCAACTCCCCGCTCGGCGCGGCGATCAACGGCAAGAAGGTCGGCGACAAGGCCACCTACTCCCTGCCGAACGGCCGCAGCATGACCGTCGAAATCCTCGACGCCACGCCCTATGGGTCTGCGTAGCCCTTGGCGTCAGGCGTTGAACGCCTTCCTTCGGCGGGCTTCGCGGCGATCGCTGCATCGCTCCGTCTCGCCTTGACGGCTCGCTGCGCGATCAGATTCTCGCTTGCGCTCGAATCTGGCTTCGCACGCGATCGCAGCGCTTGGGATTGGTGACCACCTCGGCAGACGGCTGGGGTGGTCACACTTTTTTATCGGCGCGGGCGGCCGCGGCCACCAGGGGGAGGGTGCGCTGGGGGATCTGGGTGGCCAGGGAGAGCACCGAGGACGCCCTTTCCACCCCGCGGACGTCGACGATCATGTCGATGACCCGCTGGAGGTCCTGGTTGCTGCGCGCCACCACGCGCAGCAGCATGTCGCCGGCGCCGGTGATGGTATGCGCCTCGATCACCTCGGGGACCGCGGCCAGCCGTTCGGCCACCGGGTCGTGGCCGCCGGGCTGCCTGATCTGGAGGGTCACGAACGCGGTGACGCCGTAGCCGAGCGCCGCCGGGTCGATCTCCGGCCCGAAGCCGCGGACGACGCCCTGCCGGACCAGCCGGTCCAGCCGCGCCTGCACGGTGCCGCGGGCGACGCCGAGCCGGCGGGACGCCTCCAGCACGCCGATCCGGGGCTCGGCGGCGAACAGCGCGATCACCCGCCCGTCCAGCTCGTCGATCATCGCCCGTCCCCTTCCGTGGGCATCCTGTACAGGACGACCGTTGCTTCCCGCCGATGACTGTACAGATTGTCCAGCGATCTGAACGACTCTTGCGCACCTTGTCGCGGATTTCAGAGATTAAGTGCATGGATGAATTCCCGGTCAAGGGCATGGACGCCGTCGTCTTCGCCGTCGGCAACGCCAAGCAGGCGGCGCACTACTACTCCACCGCGTTCGGGATGCGGCGGGTGGCCTACCGCGGGCCCGAGAACGGCAGCCCGGACGAGGCCGCGCACGTCCTGGAGTCGGGCGGGGCGCGGTTCGTGTTCCGCGGCCCGGTACGGGCGGGCACCGATCTCGGGCGGCACGTCGCCGAGCACGGGGACGGGGTCGTCGACCTGGCCATCGAGGTCCCCGACGCCGAGGCCGCGTACCGGCTGGCGCTGGCCAGGGGCGCCACCGGCGTCGCCGAGCCGAAGGTCCTGGAGGACGACCACGGCAAGGTCGTCGTCGCCTCCATCGCCACGTACGGCGAGACCCGGCACACCTTCGTCGACCGCTCCAACTACGCCGGCCCGTACCTGCCCGGGTACGTGGCGGCCGGCCCGATCGTGGAGCCGCCGGAGAAGCGGTACTTCCAGGCGATCGACCACTGCGTCGGGAACGTCGAGCGGATGGACGAGTGGGCCGGCTTCTACCACCGGGTCATGGGCTTCACCGACATGGCCGAGTTCATCGGCGACGACATCGCCACCGAGTACTCGGCGCTGATGTCCAAGGTCGTCGCCGACGGAACCCGCAAGATCAAGTTCCCGCTGAACGAGCCCGCCGAGAGCCGCAAGAAGTCGCAGATCGACGAGTACCTGGAGTTCTACGGCGGTCCGGGCGTTCAGCACATCGCGCTCGCCACCAACGACATCCTCGCGTCGGTCGACCGGATGCGCGCCGCCGGCGTGGAGTTCCTCGAGACGCCGGACTCGTACTACGAGGACGCCGAGCTGCGCGAGCGGATCGGCGAGGTGCGCGTCCCGGTCGAGGAGCTGCAGAAGCGCCGGATCCTGGTGGACCGCGACGAGGACGGCTACCTGCTGCAGATCTTCACCAAGCCCGTCCAGGACCGGCCGACGGTGTTCTTCGAGCTGATCGAGCGGCACGGCTCGCTGGGCTTCGGCAAGGGCAACTTCAAGGCGCTGTTCGAGGCGATCGAGCGCGAGCAGGAGCGCCGCGGCAACCTCTGACCGCGCCCCGGTACCGGTACATCCGAGTTGCCCAGCCTGCCCGCCGCCGGGCAGGCTGGGCGCGTGCATACGGCCGGAAGTACGCCCAGTCTCCCCAGCGCTCCCCGCCGCGGCGGCCCGAGCCTCGCCCGCCGCGGCGTCGCCGGGCTGTCCGCCCTCGCCGTCGCGGGCTCGCTGACGGCCTGCCAGATCACCCTGCCGGGCGACGCCGGCCCGTCCGAGGAGCCCCCGTCCCAGGGCGGCCCTCCAGGGAAGGCGAGCCTGGGCGACCCGTACGTGCCGGGCAACGGCAACGGCGGCTACGACGTCCGGCACTACTCGCTGAAGCTGGCCATCACCCCCGGCGGCGGCCGCGAGCTGGACGGCACCGCCACGATCACCGCGAAGGCGACCGAGAAGCTGGCGGGCTTCAACCTGGACCTGACCGGGCTGGAGGTCGCCGACGTCACGGTGGACGGCCGGAAGGCGCAGCACCGCCGCGAGGACGACGAGCTCGTCGTCAACCCGGCGAAGCCGCTGGCCAAGGGCGCCGAGTTCACGGTGGCGGTGCGGTACGCGGGCACGCCGCAGCCCGTCCAGGACCCGGTCCTCGGCCGGTACGGCTGGATCCGCACGCCCGACGGCGTGTTCGTGGCGTGCCAGCCCAGCGGCGCGCACACGTGGTTCCCCAGCAACGACCACCCGAGCGACAAGGCCACCTTCGACTTCCAGATCACCGTCCCGCAGGGCCTGACCGCGATCGCGAACGGCGAGCCGGACGGCCCGGTCCCGGGGACGGGCGGCGGCTCCGGCGGCACCGTCCCGCCCGACGGCGGCGTACCGCCGACCACGGCCCCCGACGCCGACCCGACCGGCCCCGCCATCGTGCCCGCCGCGCACGGGCGGAAGGCGGCCCGCACGACCTCCACCTGGAAGGTCAAGGAGCCGATGTCGACCTACCTGGCGTCCGTGTCGGTCGGCCGGTTCCAGGTCAAGACCGGCAAGACGCCCGGCGGCATCACCAACATCACCGCCGTGGACCCGACGGTCGGCGGGCTGGCGCTGGACGCGTTCCACGCCAAGAACTCCGAGATCACCGACCATTTCGCGGGGCTGTTCGGGCCGTACCCGTTCGGCTCCACCGGCGGGACCGTCGACAACGCCGCGGTCAACTTCGCGCTGGAGACCCAGACCCGCCCGGTGTACGGGGCGTTCGGCGCCGACGAGTCGATCGTGGCGCACGAGCTGGCGCACCAGTGGTTCGGCGACAGCGTCGGGGTGACCCGCTGGCAGGACATCTGGCTGAACGAGGGCTTCGCCACCTACTCCGAGTGGATCTGGAACGAGAAGTCCGGCCGGCAGACCGTCAAGGACCAGTTCGACGAGGCGTACCGCGACGGCAGCCGCGAGCTGTGGGACGTCCCGCCGGGCAACCCGGGGCGGGCCAACATGTTCGGCCGCACCGTGTACGACCGGGGCGCGATGACGCTGCACGCGCTGCGCACCAAGGTCGGCGACGCGAAGTTCTTCGAGATCCTCAAGACGTGGGCGCGCGAGCACCGGCACGGCAGCGCGACGACGCAGCAGTTCATCGACACGTCCGAGCGGGTGTCGGGGCAGCAGCTCGACGACTTCTTCAAGTCGTGGCTGTACGAGCGGGGCCGTCCCCGGATGTAGGTGAAGGATCGGCCAGGGTTCGGCAAAGCCCCGGCCGGTCGCCGCGGCGCGCGGCCGGGGACCCTCCAGGGTGTGCCGGGTGAACCGGCCTTACCTGATCCCTGCCGCGGCGCTGGCCGCGGCAGCCGTGACCGCCGCCGCCCTGCCCGCCGACGGCTCCCCGTGGCCGCCGCCCGGCGGCAGGACCGTGCCCGCAGGCGGGTTCGCGCCCGGCGCGGCGGGCGCGGGCGACCCGTACTTCCCCCAGGCCGGCAACGGCGGCTACGACGTCACGCACTACGACGTGAAGCTGGCGTACGAGCCGCGCGGCCGCAGGATCTCGGGCACCACCCGCATCAACGCGACCGCGACGCAGAACCTCTCCCGGTTCGACCTCGACTTCGTCGGCAACCGGGTGCGGAAGGTCGTCGTGAACGGGGTCGAGTCGTCGTGGCGGCGCAGCGGCCAGGAGCTGATCATCACCCCGGCCGCCGGGCTGCCGAGCGGCACCCGGTTCACCGTGTCCGTCGCCTACGACGGGTCGCCGGCCAACGACCGGAACGCCGACCTCGGCAAGACCGGCTGGATCCGCACCCCCGACGGCGCGGTCACGCTGTCCCAGCCGCAGGGCACGGCCACCTGGTTCCCGGTGAACGACCACCCCAGCGACAAGGCCACGCACGCGTACACGATCACCGTGCCCAAGAACCTCACCGTGGTCGCGAACGGCGAGCCGACCGGGGAGCTGCGCCCGGCCGACCGCGGCGCCACCCGCACGTACCGGTGGCGGTCGCGGCACCCCATGGCGAGCTACCTGGCGATGGTGGCGATCGGGAAGTTCCGCGTGATGGACGGCGCGTCCCCGAAGGGCATCCGCACGATCACCGCGGTGGACTCCTCCCTCAAGCAGAACCGGTCCTGGCTGCAGAAGCGGACCGGCACGGTCACCGACTGGGGCGCCCGGACGTTCGGGCCGTACCCGTTCGACTCCACCGGCGGCGTCGTCGACAACGTGAAGGTCGGGTACGCGCTGGAGACGCAGACCCGGCCGGTGTACGCGGGCCAGGCGGACACGGCGCTGCTCGTCCACGAGCTGGCGCACCAGTGGTTCGGCGACAGCGTCGCGCTCAAGCACTGGAAGGACATCTGGCTGAACGAGGGCTTCGCGACGTACGCGGAATGGCTCTACACAGAGCAGCACCGCGGCGCGACGGCCAAGCAGATGTTCGAGAAGGCGTACAAGCAGCCGGCGGGTTCCCCGCTCTGGAAGCGGCGTACGGGCGCGCCCGGCCGCAAGGGGCTGTTCGACTACTTCGCCATTTACACGCGCGGCGCGATGACGCTGCACGCGCTTCGCACCGCCGTGGGGGACGCCGCGTTCTTCCGGATCCTGAAGACCTGGGCGACCGAGAACGCGCACGGCCACGGCACGACCGAGGAGTTCATCAGGCACTCCGAGCGGGTGTCGGGGCGGAAGCTGCGCCCGATGTTCAAGGAGTGGCTCTTCACGTCCGGGAAGCCGAGCCGCCCGAAGAAGGCGCCGGCGCCGGCCCAGAATCGGTCCTGACCCGCCCTGACCCGGCCTTGACCGGCCACGGCACTGGCGGAATCGCAACCGAATCGCGCTTGAAAACGCGGCATGGCGACTGAAATTTTGGGGCGAATGTTATGTCACCCCAAGGACGAGGTCGATGAGCAGAACTTATCCGGCTATGGCCGCCGTGGCGCTGACCGCCACCGCGGGTCTCCTGGTTTCGGCGCTGCCCGCGGGGGCGGCCGCCACCCGCTTCACCCCCGGCGCCCCCGGCGCGGGTGACCCGTACTTCCCCGACATGGGCAACGGCGGGTACGACGTCGCGCACTACGACATCGGGCTGAAGTACGACCCGGCCACCAAGGGCATCCAGGCCGTGACCAGCATCAAGGCCCGCGCGACGCAGAACCTGTCGCGGTTCAACCTGGACTTCCTGGGCCCGCTGAAGATCTCGGCGCTGCGGGTGAACGGCGCCAAGGCCGCCTACAAGCGGACCGGCGCCCAGGAGCTGGAGATCACCCCGCCCAAGGGCCTGCGCAAGGACGGCCGGTTCACCGTCACGGTCGCCTACTCCGGCGTCCCGCAGACGATCAACGACCCGGCGCTGGGCACGTCCGGCTGGATCCCGACCGCCGACGGCGCGGTCATGCTCAACCAGCCGTTCGGCGCGGCCACCGTCTACCCGGTGAACGACCACCCGACCGACAAGGCCACGTACACCATCACGCTCACGGCGCCGGAGAACCTCACCACCCTCGCGAACGGCGACTTCGCCGGCAAGGCCACGCGGGGCGGCTGGACGGTCTCGCACTGGCGGATGAAGCAGCCGATGGCCAGCGAGCTGAGCATGCTCGCCATCGGGAAGTACGACGTGATCAGCGGGAAGACGAAGGACGGCGTCCCGAACATCACGGCGACCGACCAGGGCCTCAACATCTCCGCCGAGAACGCGCGGAGCTTCCATCAGCAGACCGAGGACATCCAGGCGTTCCTCCAGGGGAACTTCGGCCGCTACCCGTTCGGCTCCACCGGCGGCATCGTCGCCAAGGCCGGCGTCGGGTACGCGCTGGAGACCCAGGGCCGCCCGATGTACGACCTCGCGCACCGGCCGGGCTCGATCCCCAGCCCCGGCCTGATCGCGCACGAGCTGGCGCACCAGTGGTACGGCGACAGCGTGACGCCGGAGCGCTGGGCCGACATCTGGCTGAACGAGGGCTTCGCCACGTACTCCGAGTGGATGCTGGCCGAGAAGCAGGACGGCAAGTCCGTGCAGGAGAGCTTCGACGAGGTCTACGCGACCCCGGCCGACGCCGCCCTGTGGAAGCCGAAGACCGCCGACCCGGGCCGGGACAACATCTTCCACGGCACCGTGTACGACCGCGGCGCGATGACGCTGCACGTCCTCCGCAAGGAGATCGGCGAGAAGGACTTCGCCAAGCTGATCAAGGCGTGGCCGACCGCCAACCGCGACGGCAACGTCTCGACCCGGGACTTCATCCGCTTCGCGGAGAAGATCTCCGGCGAGCAGCTGGACGGCCTCTTCCAGAAGTGGGTCTACACCTCGGGCAAGCCGTCGCTGTGAGCGCTCAGCTCAGCGTGATCGTGTAGCCCTTCTCGCGCAGGCGGCCGAGCACTTCCTCGCTGTGCTCGGCCCCTCGCGTCTCCAGGTGCATCAGCACCTCGGCCTCCTCGACGTGCAGGCGGGCGGCGACCCGCTCGTGCATCACGTCCAGGACGTTCACGCCCAGCCCGGCCAGCTCGCTGAGCAGCGTGACCAGCGCGCCGGGACGGTCGTTGAGCCGGCACCGGACCACCAGGTAGCGGCCGGCGCCGGCGAGGCCGTGCCGGAGGACCTTGGCGAGCAGCACGGGATCGATGTTGCCGCCCGACAGGACCGCCACGACCGGCGTGCGGACCGCGTACGAGTGCTCCAGCAGCGCCGCCACCCCCGCCGCGCCGGCCGGCTCGACGACCTGCTTGCCGCGTTCGAGGAGCAGCAGCAGCGCCTGCGAGATCGACTCCTCGGTGACGGTCACGACCGCGTCCAGGAGCCGGGTGACCAGGTCGTAGGTGAGGTCGCCGGGGCGGCCCACGGAGATCCCGTCGGCCATCGTCGGCTGCACGTCCACCCGTACCGGGCGGCCGGCGGCCAGCGACGGCGGGAACGCCGCCGCCTTCTTGGCCTGCGCGCCGACCACTTTGATGTCGGCGTTCTCGTCCTTGAGCGCGGCGGCCACCCCGGACATCAGCCCGCCGCCGCCGACCGCGCCGACGACCGTGCGGACGTCCGGCAGGTCCTCCAGGATCTCCAGCCCGATCGTGCCCTGCCCGGCCACCACGTCCGGATGGTCGAACGGGTGGATCAGGACCGCGCCCTCCTTGTCGGCGTACTCCTGCGCCGCGACGAGGCAGTCGTCGACGTTCGGGCCGGGGAACACGACCTCGGCGCCGTACGCGCGGGTCGCCGCGACCTTGGGCAGCGGCGCGCCCTGCGGCATGAAGACGGTGGCCTTGCAGCCGAGCATGGACGCCGCCAGCGCCACCCCCTGCGCGTGGTTGCCCGCGCTGGCCGCGACGACGCCGCGGGCGCGCTCGGCGTCGCTGAGCCGGGCGATCCGCACGTACGCGCCGCGGATCTTGAACGAGCCGGTGCGCTGGAGGTTCTCGCACTTGAGGTACACCGGGCCGCCGATGGCCTCCGACAGCACGCGGGAGTGCATCAGCGGTGTCGGGACGGCCACCTCGCGCAACAGTTCGCGGGCGGCCCGGATGTCGTCGGCGTTGACGCTGGCCATACCCCCGATCTTTTCACGGGTTCCAGTAGGACCCGCCTTCGAAGATCAGGGCGGCGGCGCCGACGAGGCCGGCGGTCTGGCCGAGCGCCGCGGGGACGACCCGGACGCGCCGCGCGAAGTCCATCCGCGCGTGCGCCCGCAGCGCCTCCTCCAGGGGGTCGAACAGCAGCGGGCCCGCCTGCGACACGCCGCCGCCGATCGCGACGACCTCCAGGTCGCACAGGTGCGTCGCGGACGCGATCGCGATGCCGAGGGCGCGGCCGGCACGGCGCATCGCGGCGGCCGCGACCGGGTGCCCCCGCCGCGCGTCCGCGGCGAGGTCGGCGCCCGTGGGGTCGTCCTGGTCCCGCCGCCAGCCCTGGTCGCGCGCCCAGGCCGCGAGCCCGGGGCCGCGGGCGATCGCCTCCAGGCAGCCGCGGCCGCCGCAGCCGCACGGCGGCCCCTCCGGATCGACGACGACATGGCCGATGTGGCCGGCGTTGCCGCTGGCGCCGTCGATCAGCCGGCCGCCGAGGACGAGCCCGCCGCCGACGCCGGTCGACACGACCATGCCGAGCACGTTGCCGCACCCTCGGGCGGCGCCCTGCCAGTGCTCCCCGACGGCCACGCAGACGGCGTCGTTGTGGACGCGCACGGGCAGCCCCGGATACCGCTCCCTGAGCCGTTCGCGGAGCGGGAAGCCGCGCCAGGACGGGATGTTGATGGGCGAGACCTCGGCGGCGGGCCAGGTCATCGGGCCGCCGCAGCCGACGCCCACCCCGGCGATCCCCTCGGCCGGGATGCCGTCCAGGAGCGCTTCGAGGGCGTTCCAGAGGGTCTCGGGGTCGTCGCCCGCGGGGGTCGGGGCGCGGTCGTACGCGACGATCTCCCCGTCCGGGCGGACGGCGCCCGCGGCCAGCTTGGTGCCGCCGATGTCGATCGCCAGCACCGGGGCGCCGCCGGTCACGGGGCGTCGCCCTCGTCGCCCTCCCCGCGGCCCCCTGTGTCTCTGGTGCCCGCCGCGTCTGCCGTGTCCCCTGCGTCTGCTGTGTCTGCTGTGTCTTCTTCGGAGCCGAACGCGAGGATGGAGGCGGTGAAGCCGTGCACGTGGTTGCGTCCGGCGACCGGGCCGATCTCGCCCGCCGCGAAGAACCCGCCGACGCCCGCCGGGCCGAACGCGCCGTTCAGCACCCGCGCGTCATGGTCGGAGTCGTCGAACATCGCCCGGCCGCGCCCGTTGCACGAGAACAGCAGCGCGCCCTCGACCGGCGCCAGGTCGAACCGCTCCAGCAGCGCGGTCAGGTCCGCCTCGGCGGCCCCGGCGTCGCGCACCTGGAAGCGGACCGTGCGGCCCACCTCGACCACGTCGCCGATCACCAGCGCGCCGGTGTCGGCGTCGGCGTCGACCACCCCGCGCACCAGGAAGTCGCCGCGCTCGTGCTCGTCGGCGTACTCGTCCATCGCGACGCCGATCAGCAGCCCGTTGCCGGCCAGCTCCTGCTCCTCCTCGGGGAGCCCGAGCACGATGTGCTCCAGCTTCTCCAGCGCGGGGGTGCCGGCCAGCTCGTACAGGACGTTGTCCTCGGCGCGCGTCACCACCATGTCCGGGCCGACCGGGCGGGCGCCCTGGCTGACCACGGTGGTCGCGGCGACGTTGCCGCCCAGCACCACGCCGACCGCGCCGTCCTCGAAGACCTCGCCGTCCGCGAACAGCCGGACCGAGCCCTGGCCGGGCCTGCCGGCCATCCCGCCGACCAGCGGCAGCCCCGGCATCGCCTCCCCCGACCGTTCCACGAACGCGTCGACGGGGAACGAGTACGGGTCGGCGAGCAGCACGCCGACCACGTCGTCCGGCCGACCCTCCGGCATGCCGACGACGATCAGCCGGTCCTCGGCCTTGAGCGTCTCCAGCCGGAACGCCTCCACCCGGGCGCCCGGCAGCACCGCCGCCCAGACGCTCACCGCGCTGGCCTCCTCGACGCCGTGCCCGCCGCCGATCACGCCGTCGGCGCTGCATCCCAGCACCACGCCGGAGCCGGCGGCCGCCATCGCCGCCCGCCCCGCCTCCTCGACGGCGCCGGGGTCGTCGGCGGAGACGAAGACGCACACCAGGTCGGGCGGCGCGCTGAGCGGCGCCAGGGCCTTCTCGACCGCCGTACGGGCGGCGGCGCCCAGATCGGGCCCCAGAGCCAGTCCGTCTCCGAACCGCGTCATCGGCGGCGCCTCCCTCGTACGGTCCGCGGGATCGTTCACGGCCCTATCCTTCCCCCTCCGGTCTCCAGGACCCAAACAGCGCGCCCGCCGGGGCGCCCGAGGAATCCGGCCGCAAGGGTGCGATTCTCCGGAACGGCGACGTAATGTCGTTCGCGTGCGTCCAACCGAACCTCGTGAGAGCACACTGGGCGGGCTGCGCACCAGTGGCCACGTCCAGCGCTCGGTCAAGGCCGAGATCCGCCACAACCTGCTCACCCGGCTGAGATCCGGCGAGCCGCGATTCCCCGGCATCGTCGGGTTCGACGACACGGTGCTCCCCCATCTGGAGCGCGCCCTGCTCGCGGGCCACGACCTGGTGCTGCTGGGCGAGCGCGGGCAGGGCAAGACCCGGCTGATCCGGACCCTGACGGGCCTGCTGGACGAGTGGACCCCGGTCGTCGCGGGCTGCGAGATCAACGACCATCCGTACGAGCCGGTCTGCGTGCGCTGCCGCCGGCTGGCCGCCGAGGCGGGCGACGACCTGCCGGTGGCCTGGCTGCACCGCGAGGACCGCTACGGCGAGAAGCTCGCCACCCCCGACACCAGCGTCGGGGACCTCATCGGCGACGTCGACCCGATCAAGGTCGCCGAGGGCCGCACGCTCGGCGACCCGGAGACCGTCCACTTCGGGCTGGTGCCGCGCACCAACCGCGGGATCTTCTCCATCAACGAGCTGCCCGACCTGGCCGAGCGGATCCAGGTGGCGCTGCTGAACGTGCTGGAGGAGCGGGACGTCCAGGTCCGCGGGTACGCGCTGCGGCTGCCGCTCGACCTGCTGCTCGTCGCGAGCGCCAACCCCGAGGACTACACCAACCGCGGCCGGATCATCACGCCGCTGAAGGACCGCTTCGGCGCCGAGATCCGCACCCACTACCCGCTCGAACTGGACACCGAGCTGGCCCTGATCCGGCAGGAGGCCGACCTGGCCGACCTGGGCGGGGAGCCCGCCGAGGTGCCCGATCACCTGATCGAGATCATCGCCCGGTTCACCCGGCTGGTCCGCGAGTCGACGGCGGTCGACACCCGTTCCGGCGTGTCGGCGCGGTTCGCGCTGGCGGGCGCGGAGACGGTCGCGGCCGGTGCGGTGCGGCGCGCCGCGCTGGCCGGCGAGGAGCGCGCGGTGGCGCGGGTCTGCGACCTGCCCGCCGTGGTGCCGTCGCTGATGGGCAAGGTCGAGTTCGAGGTCAGCGAGGAGGGCCGCGAGCAGGAGGTGCTGGAGCACCTGCTGCGCCGCGCGACCGCCGAGACGTACCGCCGCACGCTCGGCGCGGCCGACCTCAACGGGCTGCTGGAGAAGTTCGACTCCGGCGACATGGTGGAGTCGGGCGAGCTGGTGCCCGCCGCCGAGCTGCTGCGCCGGATCGGCCCGGTGCCCGGCCTGGCCAAGATCATGGAACGGCTGGACATGAGCGGGGAGTCCCCCGGGCAGGCCGCCGCCGCGCTGGAGTTCGCGCTGGAGGGGCTGTTCCTGAGCCGCCGCCTGTCGAAGGACGTGTCCCCGGGGAAGGGCGACGGCACCGCCACGTACCGCACCTGATCCGCCGTCTCGCTGTTGGGAGTCCGATGAGCCGCTACCGGTACGGCGCCTACGAGGACGGGCCGGACCCGCTCGCCCCGCCCTACGACGTCCGGGACGCCCTCGACGCGATGGGCGACTCGGTCCTTGAGGGCACCCGTCCGGACGAGGCCCTGCGCGACCTGCTGCGCCGCGGCCTGCCCGGCGCGGACGGCCGGCGCGGGCTCGACGACCTGCTCCGGCAGGTCCGCGAGCGGCGCCGCGAGCTGCGCGACCGGGGCCGCCTGGACGGCACGCTGGAGCAGGCGCGCGCGCTGCTGGACACCGCGATCGGGCAGGAGCGGGCCGAGCTGTTCCCCGACCCGAGCGACGACGCCCGGCTGCGCGAGGCGGAGCTGGACACGCTGCCGGACGACACCTCGCAGGCGATCCGGCGGCTGTCGGACTACCAGTGGCGGTCGGACGCGGCGCGCGAGACGTTCGAGCGGCTGAAGGACCTGCTGCGGCGCGACGTCCTGGACGCCCAGTTCCAGGGCATCAAGCAGGCGCTGGAGAGCCAGGACCCGGGCACGATGGAGCGGGTCAAGGACATGATGGCCGCGCTCAACCGGATGCTGGAGAAGGACGCGCGCGGCGAGCACACCCAGGAGGACTTCGACCGGTTCATGGAGGAGTACGGGGAGTTCTTCCCCGACCGTCCGCGGAACCTCGAAGAGCTGGTCGACTCCCTCGCCCGCCGCGCCGCCGCGATGGACCGGCTGATGGCCTCGCTCAGCCCCGAGCAGCAGGCCGAGCTGGCCGGGCTGATGGAGCAGGCCATGCAGGACGCGGGGCTGGCGATGGAGATGTCGCGGCTGAACGACGCGCTCCGCGCCCGCCGTCCCGACCTGGGCTGGGGCACCCCGGAGCGCATGTCCGGCGACCAGCCGCTCGGCATGGGCGACGCCACGACGGCGCTGGCGGAGCTCGCCGACCTGGCCGAGCTGGAGGCGGCGCTCGCGCAGGACTACCCCGGCGCCCGCCTCGACGACATCGACGAGGAGGCCGTACGGCGGGCGCTCGGCCGCCGCGCCGTCGACGACCTCGACGCGCTGCGCCGCATCGAGCAGGAGCTGGAGCGGCAGGGGTACCTCCAGCGGCGGAAGGGCGCGCTGGAGCTGACGCCCAAGGCCGTCCGCCGCCTGGGCGACACCGCGCTGCGCCGCGTGTTCTCCCAGCTCACCGCCGGCCGGCAGGGCGACCACGACCAGCGCGACGCCGGCCAGGCGGGCGAGCTGACCGGGGCGAGCCGCGAGTGGCGGTTCGGCGACGAGCAGCCGCTCGACGTGGTCCGTACGGTGAGCAACGCCATCCGCCGCAACGTCATGGAGGCGCCGGCGGCGGGCCTCACCGTCGCGCCCGAGCCATCCCCGCCCGCGAACGGCACGCGCCCGCGTCCCGTACGGCTCAGTGTGGACGACTTCGAGGTCCACGAGACCGAGCGGCGCAGCGCCGCCGCCGTCTGCCTGCTCGTCGACCTGTCGTACTCGATGGTCCTGCGCGGCACCTGGGGCGCCGCCAAGCAGACGACGCTCGCGCTGCACTCGCTGGTGACCAGCAAGTTCCCGCAGGACGCCATCCAGATCATCGGGTTCTCCAACTACGCCCGCACGCTGCACCCGACCGAGATGGCCGGCCTCGACTGGGACATGGTCCAGGGCACCAACCTGCACCACGCGCTGATGATCGCCGGCCGCCATCTGGACCGGCACCCCGACTTCGAGCCGATCGTCCTGGTCGTCACCGACGGCGAGCCGACCGCGCACCTCCAGCCGAACGGCCGCTCGCTGTTCGACTACCCGCCGTCCCCCGACACGCTCGTGCTGACGCTGGCCGAGGTCGACAAGATGACGCGGCGCGGCGCCTGCATGAACTTCTTCATGCTGGCCGAGGACCGGCGGCTGGTGTCGTTCGTGGAGGAGGTCGCCCGCCGCAACGGCGGCCGGGTCTTCGCGCCCGACGCCGAACGGCTGGGCCAGTACGTGGTCAGCGACTACCTGAGGGTGCGGCGCGGCCGCCGCTGAGCCCGCGGAGGCGGCCGCTAGGGTCGCGGTATGTCGACATCCGATCGCCTGCTGCTCCTCCTGCACATCGGTTTCGCGATCTTCACGCTGGGACCGCTGACCGCCGCCACGATGGCCACCCCGCGCTACATCCGCGCCCGGAACGTGACGGTCGTGCGCTACCTCAACCGCGCCACCCGGATCTACGGCCTGGCGACGCTGGGCGTGTTCCTGTTCGGCCTGTTCCTGGCCAAGGGGCGGTTCGACGAGGTGTGGCTGTCGGCGTCGATGACGCTGTTCATCGTGTCGCTGGTGCTGCTGTTCATCGTGGAGAACGACCAGCGCAAGTCGGCGAACCTGCTGGAGACCGCGGCCGCCGGGGAGACGGCCGCGGCCGAAACGGGCGGCGAGGAGAAGCCCGCCGCCGCCCGTACGGACGACGTGGCCCAGGTCCAGCGCGGCCGCATCGCCGCCATCTCAGGCGTGATCGCGCTCCTGTGGCTGGTGATCCTCGTCCTGATGGTCTGGAACGGCTGACCCGCCGCGGCTACTTGGTGCGCGCCCTGAGCCAGTTGCGGATGGCCGGGTAGACGGTCGCGTCCTCCAGGAGCTCGGAGGCGTGGCCGTCGCCGGGGACCACCTTGACGGTGGCGCCCACGCCGGCGCCGCGCAGGGCGGAGGCCAGGGCCGTGCTGTGGGTGGACGGGACCAGTTCCTCGGCGGCGTGCATGAGGAGCGCGGGCGCGTCGCCGGCGCCGGCGTGGGTGGTGGCGTTGGAGTCGTCGACCCGCTGCCAGCACTCGGGGTCGGCCTCGTTCGGCACGCAGCCGACGAGCTTGACGACCGCGCGGCGCAGGTAGCGCTGGCCGCCGGTGGCGTCGGCCTTGAGACCGTCCTGGTACGCCAGGTACGGGGTGTTGACGGGCGACAGCGCGAGGACGCCGCGCACCCGCTGGGCGCCCTGGCCGTACGTGCCGAGCTGGCTCGCGAGCAGGCCGCCGGCCGAGGAGCCGAACGCCACGATCCGGTCGGGGTCGATGTTCCACCGGGCGGCGTTGCGCTTGACGAAGTCGAGGGCCGCCATGGCGTCGTCGCGCTGGGCGGGCCAGGCGGCCTGGTGCGCCAGCCGGTAGTTGGCGGAGAAGACCGTGTAGCCCTCGTTGGTGAGGCGCCGCGCGAAGTACTTCCAGGACGACTTGTCGCCGGTGATCCAGGACCCGCCGTGGAACAGCAGGACGGCCGGGCCGGGCGGCGTGCGCCGCGCCTGGGCGTTCTCCTGGCCCTCCTGGCCCTCTTGGCCCTCTGCGCCGGTGCCGGTGCCCGTACCGGTGCCGGGGCGCCAGTACGCGTCGAGGCGCTGGCGGGGGTGGCGGCCGTAGGCGTACGTGGACGCCTTGGGCGGCTTGGGCGTGACCATGACCGCGCTGGAGGACGAGACCGCGTCGGCGCCGCCGGCCGGCTGCCCGCCGCCGGTCGCGGGGGGCGTGCTCGGGGTCCGCGAGCCGGGGGTGCCGGACTCCGACGGGGAGCCGGTGGGCGAGCCGGGTGTCAGGGAGGGCACGGACGCGGTCGGGTCCGGCGGGGTGGCCTGCGCGCCCCCGGGAACGGCCACAGCAGCGATACACGTCGCGGCGAACGCCGCCCCGCACACCAGTACTTTGCGCACTCCGGTGCCCTTTCTCGGCGGAACCTGGCGCGGACATCATAGAGCCTTGATCAGTTCTCTACCGGAATGCCGCCCGAAATCCCCCTCGGGTGTCGCCCCCGTCCCCGCGGGCCACCCCGGCCCACCTCGGCGAACGCCGCCGCGAAGCGGTCGACGTCACATGATCGCGGCGGCCGCGAGCGCCCGCTCCAGATCGCGCAGCAGGTCGTCGGCGTCCTCGATGCCGACCGACAGCCGGACCAGGTCGGCCGGGACCTCCAGCGGCGACCCGGCGGCCGAGGCGTGCGTCATCCGGCCCGGGTGCTCGATCAGCGACTCCACGCCGCCCAGCGACTCGCCCAGCGTGAACAGCTTGGTGCTCTCGCAGACCCGTACCGCGGCCTCCTCCGAGCCCATCCGGAACGACACCATCCCGCCGAAGCCCTTCATCTGCTTGGCGGCGGTCTCGTGCCCCGGGTGCGCGGGCAGCCCCGGGTAGAGGACCTCCCGCACGCTCTCGTGGCGGGTCAGCATCTCCACGACGGCGGCGGCGTTCGAGCAGTGCCGGTCCATCCGCACCCCGAGCGTCTTGATCCCGCGCAGCGTCAGCCAGGCGTCGAACGGCCCGGCGACCGCGCCCATGGAGTTCTGGTGGAACGCCAGCCGCTCCCCCAGCTCGGCGGAGGACGTGATCAGCGCGCCGCCGACCACGTCGGAGTGGCCGCCGATGTACTTGGTGGTGGAGTGCACGACCACGTCGGCGCCCAGCGTCAGCGGGCGCTGGAGGTACGGCGACGCGAAGGTGTTGTCGACCACCAGCAGCGCGCCGGCGTCCCGCGCGACGCCCGCCAGCGCGGCGATGTCGGCCACGCCCAGCAGCGGGTTGGTCGGCGTCTCCACCCAGATGATCTTCGTTTCCGGGCGGACCGCGGCCCGCACGGCGGCCACGTCCCCCAGCGGCACCGGGTCGTACGCCAGCCCCCAGGGCGCGGCCACCTTGGCGAACAGCCGGTACGTGCCGCCGTACGCGTCCCCCGGGATGATCACGTGGTCGCCGGGCCGGCACAGCGCGCGCAGCAGCGTGTCCTCGGCGGCGAGCCCGGACGCGAACGCGAGCCCGCGCACGCCCGCCTCGATCTCGGCGAGGCATACCTCCAGCGCGGTACGCGTCGGATTGGCCGAGCGGGAGTACTCGTAGCCCCCGCGCAGCCCCCCGATGCCGTCCTGCTTGTATGTGGAGACCTGGTAGATCGGCGGCACGACCGCACCCGTCGCCGGGTCCGGCTCCTGCCCCGCGTGGATCGCCAGGGTGTCGAATCCGTGGTGAACGTCCTTGTCCATGAGGACGAGGCTACCCACCGTCCGCCCTCCTGGAGGAGGAGGCGATCCCCCGCAGGTATCACCCCTCATTTCGGCTCCCTGGGTGACCAAATCATGGAACCGGATCTCTACCGTTTGTGGGGTATCGGGGCGCCTTGCGTCCCCCTATCCCTGGATTACCTAAGGAAGTCGCATGTTCGCACGGCTGGCGCGCGTCGTCGTGAGACACCCGTGGTGGACGATCCTTGCCTGGGTCGCCGCCGCGGCATTGATCATCGTGTTCTCACCCAAGCTCACCACCGAGTCCGACCAGGGCGACTTCCTGCCCTCGTCGTACGAGTCCATCCAGGCCGCGGAGATCGCCGAGAAGGCGTTCCCGCAGCAGGAGGACGCCAACACCCTGATCGTGTTCAAGCGGTCCGACGGGGGCCCGCTGACCGCCGCGGACACCGCGAAGGTCGGCCAGGTCGCCCAGGCGCTGAACGCCCAGAAGCCGGAGACCGTCCTCGGCTTCCTGGCCAGCCCGGAGACGGTGGCGCCGAACAAGGCCGTCCAGGTCGTCGCGGCGCCGATGCAGGGCACCTCCATGGACGCCCAGACCAAGCAGGGCGAGGCGGTCAAGGAGATCCGCAAGGATCTGAAGGGCCAGCTGGCGGGGTCGGGACTGGACGCCAAGGTCGGCGGTGACGTGGCCGGCTTCGTGGACAACGAGGAGTCGTTCACCCAGTCCTTCGAGATCGTCGGCATCGCCACCTTCGTGCTGATCATCGGGCTGATCCTGCTGATCTTCCGGGCGCCGATCGCCGCGATCCTGCCGCTCATCGTGATCACGGTGACGATGGAAGTCGCGATGGGCCTGATCGGGCTCGCCTCGAAGGTCTTCGGGTTCTCCGGCGACGACAGCCTGTCCACGATCATCCTCATCGTGCTGTTCGGCATCGGCGCCGACTACTACCTGTTCCTGATGTTCCGGTTCCGGGAGCGGTTGCGGGCCGGCGACGACAAGAAGACCGCGATGATCAACGCGGTGGAGCGGGTCGGCGAGGTCATCTCGTCCGCGGCCGCCGCCATCGCCGTCACGTTCCTGGTACTGCTGCTGGCGACCTTCGGGGTGTTCAGCGCCTGGGGCCCGGCCCTGGCCATCGCCGTCGTGGTGATGGGCATCACCTCCCTCACCCTGTTCCCGGCGCTGGTGTCGCTGCTCGGCACCGCCGTCTTCTGGCCGTCCAAGGCGTGGAAGAAGCAGCCCAAGGCCACCGTCTCGCGCCGGCTCGGCGGGTTCGTCGGCAAGCGCCCGGCCCTGGCCGCGCTGGTCTCCGGCGGCATCCTCGTGGTGCTGGCGGGCGGCGCGCTCGGTTTCAAGGCCGACTACGACTTCGCCGCCGGCTTCCCGCAGGACACCGAGTCCGCGCAGGCCGCCAAGGACATGCAGAAGGGCTTCCCGCCCGGCCTGACCACCCCGGTCCAGGTGTTCCTCAAGAGCGAGAACGGGCAGCCGCTCACCCAGCAGCAGCTCACCGAGTTCGGCACGAAGGCCAAGGGCGCCCCGGGCGTCGGCCAGGTGCGGCCGGCCGTGCCCGGCACCGACAAGTCGGTGGCGCGGGTGGACCTGCTCCTCAAGCAGAACCCGATGTCCAACGAGTCGATCAGCCTGGTCAAGGACGACCTGGCACCGGCGGTGCACAAGATGGCGCCGGACGGGACCCGCGCCTACGTCGGCGGCCAGACCGCGGTCTTCGCCGACATCAACACCATCAACAACCGCGACCTGTCGGTCATCCTGCCGGTGGCCGCGGTCCTGATCGCGCTGATCCTGGCCCTGCTGCTGAGGTCGGTGGTGGCACCGATCTACCTGGTGGTGGCGGTGCTGCTGGGCTTCGCCGCCACGCTCGGCTCCGCGGTGTACGTCTTCCAGGGGGCGATGGGCGAGCCCGGGGTGACGTTCCAGCTGCCGATCATCCTCTACCTGTTCGTGCTGGCGATCGGGACCGACTACAACATCCTGATCACCGCACGGCTGCGCGAGGAGGCCAAGGAGGGCAACGACCCGCGCCGGGCGGCGGCGCTGGCGGTCGAGCACGGCGGCCCGACGGTCGCGGCGGCCGGACTCATCCTGGCCGGCACGTTCTCGGTGATGGTCATCGCCCCGGTCGCGATGCTCCAGCAGATGGGCTTCGCGGTCGCGATCGGCATCGCGCTGTCGGCCTTCGTGATGTCCCTCTTCCTGGTGCCCGGCCTGACCGCGCTGCTGGGCCACAAGGCCTGGTGGCCCGGGCACGGCGACGAGCCGCGCAAGCCCACCGGCCCGGAACTGGTGAAGGACGGCCGGCAGCCCTCGGAGGTCCACTCCTAGGGATCACAGACGTCGGGCCGCGGTACGGCGGTCGGTAAGCCGCCCACGAGACCGCGGCACCGCGGCCCGACTCCACTGAAGAAGCGCCGGAGGCCCCAGGCCTCCGGCGCTTCGCACGTACGAACAACGAGCATCCCCGCCGAGCACACGGCGGCGTCCCCGGGCCCTGCGCCCCCTGACTCAGAGATCCAGCCGACCGGCCTTGATCCGTGCGACCAGCCCGGCCATCGCCTCGGGCTTGAGGACCAGGTTCCCGGCTTCGGGGGCCTTGGAGTCCCGGACGCCAATGCTCCCACCGAGGTCCGCCAACTCGACGCAGGGGCCGCCTTCCTGGCCGCTGTGGCTGCTCTTGCGCCAGGCGGCGGCGCCGTTCAGATCCTTCACAGGCTCTCCATAACCTCACGGATCAGCGCCTCTGAGGCGACATCCGTCATGGCCGCGTTGCTGATCATGTCCCACCCTCTACGTACCCGATGTCAGGTTGATCTTCGCGGCTGAAGAGGGTGAAGCCGCTGGATGGGCCTGCACATCGTGGAGGCGCTCGCGGACCGGTGCTGGACGGAGCGGGCGGGCGGCGGCGGCAAGTGGGTGTGCGCCGAGATCCATTACCAGGAGACGGGTGGGTGAGCGGGCGGTGCGTCTGCGAGATCACTGACTGGGCTACGCTGCGTGGGATGACTACCGGGATGGCATGGCGCCGCGCACGGATCGGTTACCCGGTGCTCTTCTGAGCGCCGTACGGGCCGGTGCGGGCCCGCTGTACGAGCCAGGGTCCGGTGCTGTCGCGCGGGCTCCGCCTCCGTCGTGTTGATCACAGGTTCGACAGATCGATCACGACCGGAGGATTCATGTCCACCAAGACATTGCGGATTCCCACTGCGGACGGCCAGGCCGACGCCTTCGCCGCCTTCCCGGACGGCGGTGAGCGGCATCCGGGGGTGCTGCTGTACGCGGACGCGTTCGGGGATCGGCCCGTGCTGCGGGAGATGGCCCGTGAGCTGGCCGGGCACGGGTACTACGTGCTCGTTCCCCACTTCCTCTACCGGAACGGCCCGGCGCCGCTGGTCGAGCTTCCCGAGCACATCGGGGAGGAGGCACGGTCCGCGATCATCGCGCGGCTGATGCCCTTGATCGAGGAGCACCTCGTCGGCGAGCGAGTCGAGAGCGACGCGGACGCCTTCCTCAGGTTCCTCGTCGCGCAGCCGGAGGTGGGTGCCGGGCCGGTCGGGGTGACCGGCTACTGCATCGGGGGGCTCCTGGCGGTGCGCACCGCCTCGGCCTTTCCCGAGCAGGTGGCCGCCGTCGCCGGGTTCCACTGCCCCGTGGTCGCGGACGGGCCCGAGGGCCTGCACCGCATGCTCTCCAAGATCACCGCTCAGGTCCATCTCGGTCACGCCGAGACGGACCTGACGCCCGAAGCACTGGGAGAGCTCAACCGGGCCTTGGACGCGGCGGGTGTCAGCCACACCTCCGAGATCTACCCCGGGACCGTCCACGGCTTCACCATGGCCGACACCGACGCGTTCAATGCCTCGGGGCTGGAGCGCCATTGGAACCGCCTGCTGCCCCTCCTGGACCGTGCCCTGGCCGGCTGAGTCGCCGGAAGCGCCGGAGGCCAGGGCCTCCGGCGCTTCTGCGGGCGGTGTGCCGTCAGGTGCGGGCCAGGAAGGCGAGGAGGTCCTGGCGGGTGACGATTCCGGTGGGCTTGCCGTCCACGAGGACGACCGCCGCGTCCCTGCCTTCCAGGGCGGTCATCATGCGCGACACGGGCTCGCCCGAGCCGACGACCGGCAGGGGCGGGCTCATGTGCTTGTCCAGGGGGTCGTCCGACTGGGCCTTGTCGGCGTACAGGGCGTGGAGGAGATCGCGTTCCTCGACCGCGCCGACCACCTCGCCGGCCATCACGTCGGGGTGGCCCGCTCCGGGAGAGACGACGGGCATCTGGGAGACGCCGAACTCCCTGAGGACCTTCACCGCCTCCCCTACCGTCTCGGTGGGGTGCATGTGGACGAAGTTCGGGATGCCCTCCGACTTCTGCGTCAGGACGTCCCCCACCGTGGCCTCCGAGGTGGAGCGGTCGTCGCTGAACCCGTGCTGGCTCATCCACTCGTCGCTGAAGATCTTGCTGAGGTAGCCGCGGCCGCCGTCGGGGAGCAGGACGACGACCACCGCGTCCGGCTCGGCGCGGGCGGCCAGCCGCAGGGCCGCCACCACGGCCATCCCGCAGGAGCCGCCGACCAGCAGGGCCTCCTCGCGGGCCAGCCGGCGGGTCATCAGGAACGAGTCCTTGTCGGAGACCGCGATCACCTCGTCGCAGATCTCCCGGTCGTAGGTCTCCGGCCAGATGTCCTCGCCGACGCCCTCGGTGAGGTACGGCCGGCCGCTGCCGCCCGAGTACACCGAGCCCTCCGGGTCGGCGCCGACGACCTTCACCCGGCCGCCGGAGACCTCCTTGAGGTAGCGGCCCGCGCCGCTGATCGTCCCGCCGGTGCCGATGCCCGCCACGAAATGCGTGATCCGGCCGTCGGTCTGCGCCCAGATCTCCGGGCCGGTGGTCTCGTAGTGGGAGCGGGGGTTGTTCTCGTTCTTGTACTGGTCGGGCTTCCATGCGCCCGGGATCTCGGCGGCCAGCCGGTCGGACACCGAGTAGTACGAGTCCGGGTGGTCGGGCGACACCGCGGTCGGGCAGACCACGACCTCGGCCCCGTAGGCGCGGAGGACGTCGATCTTGTCCTTGGCGACCTTGTCCGGGCAGACGAAGACGCACTTGTAGCCGCGCTCCTGCGCGACGATGGCCAGCCCCACCCCGGTGTTGCCCGAGGTCGGCTCGACGATCGTCCCGCCGGGCCGCAGCTCCCCGGACTTCTCCGCGGCGTCGATCATCCGGACCGCGATGCGGTCCTTCACCGACCCCCCGGGATTGAAGTACTCCACCTTGGCGAGCACCTGCGGGCCGAGCCCGCCGGTCACCTTGCGCAGCCGAACGAGAGGGGTGTCTCCCATCAGCTCGACCAGTGAATCGTGTACGCGCACCGCGACGTCCTTGTCGGTGTGACATCCGCGTTCGACGGAAGGAACAGGCGTGTGTCCTGCGGCGAAAGGGATGCGGATTCGGATAGATTCCCGTTCCCGACGGTAGCCCAGATCGCCGCTCGCGGGCATCTAACCCTATGACGGGGTCGGCCCGGGAGATGACGGAGGGTCAGCGAGGATGAGGCTGAGGGCATTCACGGCGCGGCGCATCGCGACGGCCGCGGCGTACGGGGGCGGCGGGGTCACCGCCGTGGGCGGGCTGACGTTCGGGCTCATCGTCGCCGAGGCGCTGATGGCGAAGAAACTGATCATGGCGACCCCGTCGGGCGGCCCACCGGCCGCGGACGGGCTGTACGGCGGCGGCCTGCCCGGCGAGCCGCTGTCGTTCGCCGTCCTCGGCGACTCCACCGCCGCCGGCCTCGGCGTCCACAGCCCCGAGGAGACCCCGGCCGCCCTGCTCGCCGCCGGCCTCTCCTCGATCGCGGGACGCCCCGTGCGGCTGACGAACGTGGCCCGCTCCGGCGCCCGCTCGGCCGTCCTGGCCGGCCAGGTGACCCGCGCGCTGGCCGTCCGCCCCGAGATCGCCGTGATCATGATCGGTGCCAACGACGTGACGGGCCGCGTCCCGCCGGCCGAGTCCGTCCGGCACCTCGCCGCCGCGACCGAACGGCTCCGCGCCACCGGCTGCGAGGTCGTCGTCGGCACCTGCCCCGACCTGGGCTCGGTCCGGCAGCTGATGCAGCCGCTGCGCTGGTTCGCCCGCCGCCTCAGCCGCCAGCTCGCCGCGGCCCAGACCATCGTCACCGTCGAGCAGGGGGCCCGTTCGGTGTCCCTGGGCGACCTTCTGGGACGCGAGTTCGCCGCCGACCCCCGCGAGATGTTCAGCGCCGATCGTTACCATCCGTCCGCGAGAGGCTACGCCGCGGCGGCGGCCGCGGTGCTACCGTCGATGGCGGCCGCGCTGGGGCTGGAGCCGGACGACGTCCTGCCCGGCCCGCGGCACGGCCAGGGGGTCCTGCCCGTCTACCTCGCGGCCGCCGAGGCCGCCGAGGAGCCGGGCACGGAGGTCGCCGGCGCCCGGGTCGCCGGACGCGAGCGCGGTCCCCGGGGCCGCTGGGCGACCCTGCTGCGCCGCCGCGAGGTCGATCCGGCCGCTCCAGGCGGAGGCTCCGAGGCGATCGCACCCGGCGCGGCCTAGGCGAGGCGGCCCCCCGCTCCGATCGACCAGGGGAAACGATCACCCGGCGCCCGTCCCGCGGCGCCGAACCTCCAGGGGGAACGTCCATGGCTCACCACACCCACCGGCGACTACGGTCCGCTGTCATATCACCACCTATCGTCATCGGCCTCCTCGCCGCCGGCTGCTCCGGGGACGGTGAGGCCGAGGCGGCGCAGCCGTGGTCCGGCCGCGAGACCGGGATCGCGAGCCGGCCGGCCGTCGGGGCGGGGGTGGCCGCCGCGACCGGGGTACGGCCCGGCGGCGGCCTCGAGACCGGCGTGTACGAGCTGGCCGGCGGCAAGCGGCTGTGGGCGCGGCCCGCGACCATGGCGGGACGGCTGTCGGGCATGGGCGTCCAGCCGCCCGCCGTGACCGGAACGCCCGGAAAGGGGCTGGTGACGGCCCTGGAGCCGCGCGAGAGCGCGAGCGGGGACAAGAGGGAGAACAAGAGGGAGAGGTGGAACGCGACGCTCGTCGCCCGCGACGCCCGTACCGGCGCCGAGAAGTGGACGCGGCCGGTGCACTCGACGTTCGGGCCGGCGGCGTGCGGCGGCAACGTCTGCCTGTCGGAGTTCACGGCGACGAAGAAGGCGCGGTTCGTCGCGCTCGACCCGGCGACGGGCCGGGCGCTGTGGCAGTCGCCCGGGATCGCCGAGGTGGAGCACGCCGACGCGTCCAAGGTCGTGCTGTTCCGGATGTCCGGGCGGCCGGCGCTGGAGGCGCGCGATCCCCGTACCGGCCGGACGCTGTGGACGTTCCCCGTCGAGCAGGCGGTCGGCCGGGGCGTGAACCTGTCCGGCGGCTGGGCGTACGGCGCCCTCGACGACATGATCGTCGGGTACATGGCCCCGTACCAGGCGCGCGAGGACGCCCCGATGTCGCCGCACGGGTTCTTCGGCGTGCGGCTCTCCGACGGCAAGCAGGTCTGGGCGCGCAAGCGGCTGCTGCGCGTCTACCCGAGCGCCAACCCGGCGGTCGCGCTGATCGCGCGGGAGATCACCGACAAGGGGCACGGCGGGTTCGAGCGGCTCGACCCCCGGACCGGGCGCACCACCGCGCAGCTGGGGGCCGACAAGGCGCCCAAGTCGCCGTGGTGGCTGTCGTTCCCGGACGACCTCGGCAAGCTCGGCTTCGTCTCCCGGGGCAAGCCGGGCGCGGCGTACGACCTGCGGAACGGCGCGAAGGTCGACGCCCTGCGCGCCTGGTCGTTCTGCACGATGAAGCCCGCCGAGCTGAAGATCACCGGGCGCCGCGGCTTCTACCCGGTCGCGCCGCTGTGCGCCTACGACGTCGCCACCGGCAAGCGGTCGGCGCGGCAGGGCGCGCCGCCCGCCTGGTACACCGGTTCGTCCGACGGCTGGCGGGTGTGGCGCGACGAGCGCGGCACCCTGCACGGTGTGCGCGACACCAAGGGCAGCGCGCCGGGGATGTACGGCGTCTGAGCCGGTTGTGAGGGCGCACAGCGGGGGCGCGTCCAGTGGATCTTGTATCAACACCGCCCCGGGGCGGCGTGTACGGCGCCCCGGGGCAGCGGCTAGATTGCGTAGGTGACCGGTAAGTAACCCACGCCGGGACGGCACCCGCCCGCCCGGACAGATCGCCGAGACAGGTCACCCAGACAGGAGATCCTCACCATGGCCGAGGCAGTCATCGTCGCAACCGCGCGGTCGCCGATCGGGCGCGCGTTCAAGGGCTCGCTGAAGGACATACGGCCCGACGATCTCACCGCGCAGATGGTCACGGCCGCGATGGCCAAGGTCCCGCAGCTCGACCCGTCCCAGATCGACGACCTGCTGCTCGGCTGCGGCCTGCCGGGCGGCGAGCAGGGCTACAACCAGGCCCGGGTCGTCGCGACGCTGCTGGGCTGGGACGGCGTGCCCGGCGCGACCGTCACCCGCTACTGCTCGTCCTCGCTGCAGACCACCCGGATGGCGCTGCACGCCATCAAGGCCGGCGAGGCCGACGTCATCGTGTCCGCCGGCGTGGAGACCGTCAGCCGGTTCGCCAAGGGCAGCAGCGACGGCCTGCCCGACACCCAGAACCCGCTGTTCGCCGACGCCGCGGCCCGGACGGCCAAGCGCGCCGAGGGCGGCGCCGAGGTCTGGCGCGACCCGCGCGAGGACGGCGCCCTGCCCGACATCTACATCGCGATGGGCCAGACCGCCGAGAACGTGGCGCAGATCCGGGGCGTGTCCCGGCAGGCGCAGGACGAGTTCGGCGTCCGCTCGCAGAACCTCGCCGAGAAGGCGCTGAACAACGGGTTCTGGGAGAAGGACATCACCCCGGTCACGCTGCCCGACGGCACCGTGGTCAGCAAGGACGACGGCCCGCGGCCGGGCACCTCGTACGAGAAGGTGTCGGGGCTCCAGCCGGTGTTCCGGCCGGACGGCACGGTCACCGCCGGCAACTGCTGCCCGCTGAACGACGGCGCCGCCGCGGTCGTCATCATGAGCGACACCAAGGCCGCCGAGCTGGGCATCACGCCGCTGGCCCGGATCGTGTCCACCGGCGTCACCGGCCTGTCCCCCGAGATCATGGGGCTGGGCCCGGTCGAGGCGTCCCGCAAGGCGCTGGCGAAGGCCGGCATGACGATCGGCGACATCGACCTGGTCGAGATCAACGAGGCGTTCGCCGCGCAGGTGCTGCCCTCGGCCGAGGACCTCGGCATCGACCTCGACAAGCTGAACGTCAACGGCGGCGCGATCGCGGTCGGCCACCCGTTCGGCATGACCGGCGCCCGGATCACCTCGACGCTGATCAACGGCCTCGCGTTCCACGACAAGCAGTTCGGTCTGGAGACGATGTGCGTCGGTGGCGGCCAGGGCATGGCGATGGTCCTGGAGCGGCTGAGCTGAGGATGGTGCGTCGGCTCGGCTGACGATCTTTGTGGGTGGCCCGGACGATCTCCGTCCGGGCCACCTGCGCGTTCTCGCCGATCGTCACGTTATGAATGATCCACGTAACGTCACGGATAGGTCCCCGTTAGGGCCTTGTAACATCCCGGCCCATGTTGCAGAGTCGGCAGGAAGAGCAGCCCCTCGACCTGGAGGTGCCAATTGTCCCTGAGCCACTCGCCGGAGACGCACACCAAGCTCATCGCCCGCATTCCGCAAGTCACAGGACGTGACATCCCCGAGTGGTTCACCACCATCGAGAACGGTCCGAGCTTCGTCCGCTGCGACGAGCGCAGCAACTGGCTCGCCGACGAGCACGGCCTCTCGCATGGCTACGCCGCGGCCCTGGTGCGCGAGCACGAACGCGCCCGCCGCGCCCGTCACTACTGACGGAACAACTCCAGACGCCCGGAGGACCAGGGAGCACCCTGGAGTCCCCGACGTGTCGCGCGCGACGCGGCCGGCCAACGGGTCCGCCCCGCCGCCGCCCGCAGAGCCGGTACGGCCTTGGCCGCGAGCCCGTCCCGCGACATGCAGATCAGCCCCTGCCGCTCGTACCGGCAGGGGCTGATCGCTTGCGTCGGGCGGAGGTCAGTCGCGGCCGCTGAAGTACGACAGCAGGCGCAGCATCTCCAGGTAGATCCACACCAGGCTCAGCACCAGGCCGAACGCGCAGTACCAGGCGAACTTCTCCGGGGCGCCCTGCTTCACGCCCTGCTCGATCGAGTCGAAGTCGAGGAGGAGGAAGAAGCAGCCGACCAGGATGGCGACGACGCTGAAGACGTACGCCATCGGGTTGCTGGGGTCGCGGATGCCGATGCCGCTGTCCGGGCCGAAGACCTGGACGAGCAGGTTGACGAGCATCAGGCCCATGAGGCCGAAGCCGGCGGCGACCACGAACCGGGTGAACTTCGGCGTGACCCGGATGATCCGCAGCGAGTGGACGGCGAGCATGGCGCCGAACGCGAGCGCGGTGCCGATCACGGCCTGGAAGACGACGCCGTGGTAGAGGTCGTTGTAGGCGTTGCTGACGATGCCGACCATGACGCCGTAGAGGGCGGCGAAGGTGATCACCGTCGCGGCGTTGGCCTTCTGGCCGAAGGTGATGAAGGCCCAGACGCCGAGCTGGGCGATGATCGCCACCGCGAGCACCGGGATGGTCAGCGAGGACGGCACCAGCACCCAGGACAGCGCCGCCGTCACGATCAGCGTCGCGAGGGTCAGGAACCCGCGGACCACGACGTCGTCGATGGTCATCGGCCGGACGGCCGGCGGGGCGTAGGAGGGGGCGTTGTACATCTCGTTGAGCTGCTCGACCGGGGGCGTGCCGTACCCGCCGCCCTGCCGCCCGAAGGCGTTGCCCCTGAAGGCGGGGTTTCTGCTCTCCATCGGTTGCCTCCACTGTGGCTTTCTGATCAGTGTAGACGTGCAAGGGTGCGAAGAGGTTCCTGAAGGGTGACGGCCGGGTATCGGCCCGCCCGCGCGGCGGGTCGGGATCGGCCGGCGCCCTGGTCCGGGCGCCGGCCGGCGCGCTGGTGCCCCCGGTCGGATTCGAACCGACACAATGGCTCTTTTAGGGAGCCCGCCTCTGCCATTGGGCTACAGGGGCGGCGTAATCATACCTGGACCCATTGCACGTAACACCCTGCGATATTCGACCGAGACCGCATTTCTGCCGACTCGTGCTATGGCGGGCGGCACGGAGCGTGCCCGGTCCGCCCCTCCAGGTCAGCGCACGGTGTGATATTTCCCGTTCGCAGCGCGTTCTACCGTAAGAAGGGCCGGAAGATACGACTGTCCGCGCTGTTCATGGCGCCGCGAACCCCTGGACGGCCCGGCCCTCGACCAGGGTGGTTCCGGCCCGTCCGTCACGATCCCGACGAATGGCCCCAATTTCATGGACGCCGATCCGGCCGCTCTCGCAGGCCAGTGCCGACGCCGCCAGGTAGAGCAGCCAGACCCTCGCCCGGCCGGGTCCGGCCAATTCGGAGCATTCGGCCCAGTGCCGCTTCAGGTTCGCCGCCCACGCGCGCAGCGTCCGGGCGTGGTGCTCGCGCCGCGCGCCGAGCCGGCGGATCTCCAGCCCGGCGTCCTCCAGCGCGGTGACCAGGTCGCCGAGCGGCACCAGCTCGCCGTCCTCCGGGAACACGTAGCCGGTGGTGAACGTGCGCCGGACATGGTGCGGCCCGGGCCGCCGGACCGGCTGCTGGAGCAGCAGCCGCCCGCCCGGCGCGAGCAGCTCGTACAGCCGGGGGACGGCGCGGTCCAGCGACTCGGCCCCGGCCAGCCCGGCCAGCCCGGCGACCGCGTCGTACGGGCCGCCGCCGGCGCCGTCCAGCTCCCAGCCGCGCACCTCGACGCGGTCGGACAGCCCGGCCTCGGCCGCGCGGGCGGCGATGTGGTCGGCCTGGGCCGCGGTACGGGTCAGCGCGACGACGCGGGCGCCGTGGTGTTCGGCCAGGTGGCAGGCCAGCGCGCCCCAGCCGGCGTCGAGGTCGAGGACGCGCGCGCCGGGCCCGGCGCCGAGCCGTTCGGCGGCCGCGGCGAGCGCGGTCCGCTGCGCCTCGTCGAGGTCCACGGCCTCGTCCCACAGCCCGCCCGCGTGGGCCATGGTCGGGCCGAGCACGCGCGCGAAGAACGCGGCGGACTCGCCCATCGGCCCCGCGCTCCCGCCGCGGCGCCCGGCCGGGAACTCCTCGGGCGGCGGCTTGGGCTCGGGCCCGACGGCGCCGAGCATCACCGCCGTCCGGACGATCTCGCGCTTGTCGTCGCTGCTCAGCCGGATCGGCTCGTCCCCGCCGCGCATCACCCGCTGGACGGCGCCCAGCGCGGCGAACACGTCGCCTTCGATGTCGAGCTCGCCCGCCACGTACGCGCGGACCAGGCCCATCTCGCCGGGCTTCCACAGCAGCCGGCGCAGCGCCCGGCGGTGCCGCAGCACGAACTCGGGCGCCCCGGGCGGGCCGACGACGCTGCCGTCCCAGGCGCGGACGCGGATCGGCAGGTCGGCGGCGGCCCCGTCGCCGGCCGGGTCCTCCGCGCCGAGCAGGATCCTCGCCAGCAGCGGGGCGAGCCGGGAGGCGACGCCGTCGTACGCCGGCATCGGCACCTCCCCTCCGGCCGCGGTCACCCGGGCTGCCGCCGGCCGGCCGCCAGCTCGAACTCCTCGTGCGGCGACTCGATCTCGCCGAGCGAGACGATCTCGCGCCGGAAGAACGCGGCGAGCGTCCAGTCAGCGGTGATCCGAATCTTACGGTTGGTCGTCGGCATCCTGGACAGATGGTACGTGCGGTGCATGAACCAGGCGGGGAATCCGCGCAGCTTGACGCCGTACACGTTGGCCACGCCCTTGTGCAGGCCGAGACCGGCCACCGAACCGACGTAGGCGTGCTCGTACTGCTTGCGGGGCTTGCCCCGCAGGTCGGCCACGATGTTGTCGGCCAGCCGCTTGGCCTGGCGCACGGCGTGCTGCGCGTTGGGGGCACAGTAGTCGCCCTCGGAGGTGACATCGGGGACGGCGGCGTTGTCGCCCGCCGCGTACACCCGGTCGAGCCCGTCCACGGTGAGCTCGGCGGTCGCCTTGATCTGCCCCTTGCCGGTCAGCGGCAGGTCGCCCTCCCCCACCACCGGGTGGGCCTTGACGCCCGCCGTCCACACCAGCGTGCCGGCGTCGAACTCCTCGCCGTCGCTCAGCACGATGTGCCGGTTCTCGGCGGACTTCAGCAGCGTGTTCAGCTTGATCTCGATGCCGCGGCGGCGCAGCGCCTCCAGCGTCCACTGACCCATCTCCGGCCCGACCTCGGGCAGGATCCGGCCGGTGCCCTCGACCATCACCCAGCGCATGTCGGCGGCGTCGATGTTCGGGTACCACTTGCACGCGTCCCTGGCCATGTCCTCCAGCTCGCCCAGCGCCTCGATGCCCGCGAACCCGGCCCCGACGAACACGAACGTCAGCGCCTTGCGCCGGGCGCGCTCGTCGGCGGCGGCGTCGCCGGTGCCGCTGCCGGGAGCGGTGAGGGAGGAGGCGATGTCGAGCTGCCGGATCACGTGGTTGCGGAGGTGGATCGCCTCCTCGACGGTCTTGAAGCCGATGCCGCACTCGGCCAGGCCGGGGATCGGCAGCGTCCGCGAGACCGACCCGGCCGCCATCACGAGGTGGTCGTACCGGATCTCCTGCGTGCCGCCGGCCCGTTCCGCCCCGGCCGGGCAGAACAGCACCTTCCGCTCGGCGGTCTCGATGCGGGTGACGTGGCCGTTCAGGATCTGGCAGCGGCGCAGCACCCGCCGGATCGGCGCCACGACGTGCCGGGGCTCCAGGTTGCCCGCCGCCGCCTCGGGCAGGAAGGGCTGGTAGGTCATGTACGACTGGGGCTCGATGACGGTGACGACGACCTCGCCCCGTCTCAGTTCGCCCCGCAGTTTCTTCTGCAGGCGCAGGGCGGTGTACATGCCGACGTAGCCGCCGCCGACGATCACGATGCGCTTGGCGGTACCCGAAGAGCGTGCAGCAGACATGTCCGGAGCGGTACCCGCTCAGCCCCACAGATCACCCATCGGGACGTTTCTCTAAAAACCCCACGTATCAGGCGAACAACCTCGTCCCAGGATGCATCACACAGGATGTACGGAGCCAGGGCCCGACGGGGGCGCCCAGCGGCCGGAAAGCCGCCGGCGGCACGGCAGCACGCCGCTGGGCCACGGCCCTGACTCCGTGTCTACTTGCCCTGCCCTTGGTGTCCTTCTGGGCCGGTGCCCGTGGGTCACATGCCGGCGCGGGACTTCGCCTTTGTGAAGAGGTCGTCGAGCATCCGCTCCGTCACCCGGCCGGTGAAGGTGTTCTGCTGGCTGGGGTGGTAGCAGCCGAGCATCGTGACCTTGGTGCCGGCCGGGGAGGTGATCTCCAGTTCGGCGGCGTGGCCGAAGGGCGGGCGGGGGCGGGGGAGGCCGTAGCCGGCCTGCTTGAGCGCCGGCCAGGCCGCCTGCCAGGCGAAGCCGCCCAGGGTCACCACGCAGCGGACGTACGGGGAGACGTCGGCGATCTCGCGGGCCAGCCAGGGGAGGCAGGTGGTGCGTTCGGCGGGGGTGGGCTTGTTGGCGGGCGGGGCGCAGCGGACCGCGGCGGCCATCCGGGCGCCGATGAGGCGCTGGCCGTCGCCGGCGCGCACGCTGGTCGGCCGGGCGGCCAGGCCGACACGGTGCAGGGACGCGAACAGCCAGTCGCCGGAGCGGTCGCCGGTGAAGATCCGGCCGGTGCGGTTGCCGCCGTGCGCGGCGGGCGCCAGGCCGACGATCATGATCTTGGGTTGTGGCTCGCCCCAGCCGGCGACCGGGCGGCCCCAGTAGTCCTCGTCCGCGAACGCGCGGCGGCGTTCCACCGCCACCCGCTCGCGCCATTCGACCAGGCGGTCGCAGGCCCGGCAGACCGACTGGCGGGCGCAGAGGTCCGCGAGGCCGGGGGCGTCCCGGGCGAGGTCCACCACCTCCTGCGGGCCGCGGGCCACCGGGGTGGCGGGGGTCGCCGGGTCTTCGGGCCAGCCCGTGCCGGGCGGCACGAACCTCGGGTTCGTCATGACTCCCGATCTTCGCATGCCAGGGGCTGCTCCCTTGGGATCCCCTTGGACCGGTGAAACGTGCCGTATGTGGACAGGCCCGGGAACCGTTTCGGGACGGTGATCCGTCACATCGCTCGGTACGATGCGGTTCGCCGCTCGGGGAGGCGAATCCATGCGAAGCGGAGGCGCGCCTTGTCCCAGCCAGGCTGGTATCCCGACCCCCAGGGCAGTAGCAGCCTGCGCTGGTGGAACGGGCAGCACTGGACCGAGCACCTCAACCCCCAGCCGGCGGGGCCGCGGCGGGAGCGGCGGCCCGCCGAGCAGTACCAGCAGGCGCCCGTCCAGCAGTACGAGGCGGTGCGGGGGCTCGACGCCACGGTGCGCGGGGCGCTGCTGCACGCGGACGAGCACGTGGTGGCGTACGGGAGCGCGTCGCTGCCGTGGGCGCACGTGGAATGGACGGCCTACTGGACGGCCAGCGTGCCGTACGGGCAGGGCGGCGGGCTCCAGTGGATCTTCCAGGCGGGGCGGCATCCGTTCCACGGCGGGCCTCGGGTGGAGGTCGTCATCGAGGACGCGGCCACGACCGTGCACGGGCCGGGCGGCGGCGGCGCCGAGCGGGTGTGGGCGCACCTGGTCGAGCTGGGGCGGACGCGGGCCGAGCCGCGGCTGGTGCAGGAGCTGGCGCGGCGGGTCCTGGACGGCGAGTCGATCGACGTGGCGCAGGGGCTGACCGTCCATCCGGGCGGGGTGCGCGGGGACCGGGTCTCGCTGAGCTGGTCGGCGATCTCCGGTGCCGTGATCGAGAACGGCCGGGTGTGGATCCAGCAGTCCAGCAGCGCGGCGCCGGTCCTGTACGTCCCGCAGCAGAACCCCAACGCGGTGCTGATCCCCGCGCTGCTGACGACGCTGAAGGCGCGCCGCTAGACCAGCGACCAGGCGATGCCGTCGAGGATGTCGTGCTCGCTGACCACGACGGCGCCGAAGCCGTACTCGCGCATGATCCGGTCCAGGATCAGCGCGCCGGTCCCGATCACGTCGACGCGGCCGGGGTGCATGACGCCGATCGCGGCGCGCTCCTCCCGGGTGGCGTGCAGCAGGTCGCGGGTGACGTCGTGGACCTGGGCGGCGGTGATGCGGGACAGGTGGATGCGGTCGGGCTCGTAGGCGTCCAGGCCGAGCGCGATCCCGGCGACCGTGGTGACCGAGCCGGCCAGGCCGACGAGGGTGCGCGCCTCGTCCACCGGGACGGCCTCGCGGACGTGCGCCAGCGCCGTGTCGATGTCGGCCACCGCGGAGGTGATCATCTCGGGCGACGGCGGGTCGCCGTCGCGCAGGTGGCGTTCGGTCAGCCGGACGCAGCCGATGTCGACCGAGCGGGCGGCCTCGGCGGACGAGCTGCCGAGGACGAACTCGGTGGAGCCGCCGCCGATGTCGACGACCAGGTACGGGCGCGGCGGGCGCAGCGCGGCCAGCTCCCGGGTGGCGCCGGTGAAGGAGAGCTCCGCCTCCTCGTCACCGGTGATCACCTCGGGGACGACGCCGAAGATGTCGACGACGCCGGCGACGAAGTCGTTCCGGTTGGCGGCGTCGCGGGTCGCGCTGGTGGCCACCACCCGGGTCTTCTCGGCGCCGTGGCGCTCGATCAGGGCGGCGTACGCCCGCATCGCGGTGAACGTGCGCTCCAGCGCCTCGGGCGCGAGCCGGCCGGTCTCGTCCACGCCCTGGCCCAGCCGGACGATCTCCATCCGGCGCTCGACATCGGTCAGCGTCCCGTCGGCGATGTCGGCGATCAGCAGCCGGACGGAGTTGGTCCCGCAGTCGACGGCGGCGACGCGCGTCATCGAGCCTCCTCGGGGTCGGGGGTGACGCAGGGTCCGTTCCGCCACCATTCGGGCAGCGCGTCCAGCGCCTCGCGGCCGAACGGGTTGGCGCCGGGGACCGCCAGCTCGTGCGCGATCAGCGCGTGCAGGCACTTGACGCGCTCGGGCATGCCGCCGGCGCTCTGGGTGCCCTCCGGCAGCGGCGGCACGCCCTCGTCGCGGGCGGCCTCCTCGCGGCGGCGCAGGTAGTCCTCGTGCGCGGCGGTGTAGGCCGCGCGCAGCTCCGGGTCCTCGGCCAGCCGCTCCTGCATCCGGCGCATCCGGCCGTCCCCCTCCAGCGTGCCGATGGCCGAGGCGGCCTTGGGGCACGTCAGGTAGAAGAGGGTCGGGAACGGGGTGCCGTCCGGCAGCCGCGGCGCGGTCTCGATCACCGCGGGCGAGCCGCACGGGCAGCGGTACGCGACCCCGCGCACGCCGCGCGGGGTCCGCCCCAGCTGGGCCGCGATCGCGGCCTCGTCGGTCTTGTCGATCATCAGTGTCGTCCCCACCCGCGGTCTCGGCCGCGGGTCTAGCGCGCCTTGTCGGCGGCCTCCACGGACCGCCACAGCGTCTCGTACCACGGCGGCCGCTCGGTGCGGCCGTCCCGCCGAGGCCGCTGCCCGTCGTCCCCGCCGCCGTCGAGGACCACGTAGCAGCGCGCGCCCGGCTCGCAGTAGTGGAGCCGGCGCGTCGCCTCCCGTTTAATGTACGACTCTTCGCCGAGCCGCTGCTTGCGCAGCGTCAGCTCCTCCACCTGCTGCCGCGCGACCCGCTCCTTCTGCTTGAGCTCGGCGATCTGCCGGCGCTGCGCCACGTACTCCCGGACCGGGTAGGCGAGGCTCAGCGCGATCGCGCAGACCACGACCGCCAGGATCGCGGCACGGCTGGTGAGCGCGGGGTTACCGCGGGCCCCCCGGGTGTCGGTACGGTCGTCGTCGCCCTGCGCCACGGCGGGCCCCCTCGTCGGTCGGCGGTGCGGACGGCGGGTCAGCCCTCCCCGTCGAAGCGGGGGAAGGCGGCGGCGCCGGCGTAGCGGGCCGCGTCGCCCAGCAGCTCCTCGATGCGCAGGAGCTGGTTGTACTTGGCGACGCGGTCGCTGCGGGCCGGGGCGCCGGTCTTGATCTGGCCGCAGTTGGTGGCCACGGCGAGGTCGGCGATCGTGGTGTCCTCGGTCTCGCCGGACCGGTGGCTCATCATGCAGCGGTACCCGCTGGTCTGCGCCAGCGTGACCGCGTCCAGGGTCTCGGTGAGGGTGCCGATCTGGTTGACCTTGACCAGCAGCGCGTTGGCGGCGCCGGAGCCGATGCCGCGGGCCAGCCGCTCGGGGTTGGTGACGAACAGGTCGTCGCCGACCAGCTGCACCTTGCCGCCGACGGCGGCGGTCAGCGACTCCCAGCCGGCCCAGTCCTCCTCGTCCAGCGGGTCCTCGATGGAGACCATCGGGTACGCGTCGAGCAGCTCGGCGTAGTAGGCGGCCATCTCGTCGGCCGACTTCTTGGCGCCCTCGAACTCGTACGTACCGCCGGAGTGGAACTCGCTGGCCGCCACGTCCATCGCGAGGGCGATGTCGCGGCCGGGGGTGAAGCCGGCCTTGCGGATCGCCTCCATGATCAGGTCGAGCGCCTCGCGGTTGCTGGGCAGGTCGGGGGCGAAGCCGCCCTCGTCGCCCAGGGCGGTGTTCAGGCCCTTGCTCTTCAGCACGGCCTTGAGCGCGTGGTAGGTCTCGGTGCCCCAGCGCAGCGCCTCGGAGAACGTCGGCGCGCCGATCGGCGCGATCATGAACTCCTGGACGTCGACGTTGCTGTCGGCGTGCGCGCCGCCGTTGAGGATGTTCATCATCGGCACCGGCAGCAGGTGCGCGTTGGGGCCGCCGACGTACCGGAACAGCGGCAGCCCGGACGACTCGGCGGCGGCCTTGGCGACCGCCAGGCTCACGCCGAGGATGGCGTTGGCGCCCAGCTCGGACTTGGCGGGGGTGCCGTCGAGGTCGAGCAGCAGCGAGTCGATCAGGCGCTGCTCGGTGGCCGGGTAGCCGACCAGGCGCTCGTCGATGGTGTCGTTGACGGCCTTGACCGCCTTGCGGACGCCCTTGCCGCCGTAGCGCTCGCCGCCGTCGCGCAGCTCGACGGCCTCGAACTGGCCGGTGGAGGCGCCGCTTGGCACCGCGGCGTGCGCCTCGGTCCCGTCGGCGAGCAGCACCTCGACCTCGACGGTCGGGTTGCCGCGGGAGTCGAGGATCTCCCGGGCGAGTACGGCCTCGATCGACGACACGGGCATCTCCCTGTTCTGGTGCTCGACGGTGAAGCTGGCCGGCCCGGCGGGGTCCCCGCGCGGGCGTTCAGCACCCGAGCCTATCCGCGCGGCCCGCGGCCGGACCAACTGGCACGCCGTTCCGCCAGAACCGCCCCTATCGCAGCGAACTACTCAAAGCCGACAGACAGTCCGGCGCGGCCCGGCCGCGGCTTGACGTGGGCATTGTCCACATTGTCTACTTAGAGAATCAACCAAACTTGTTTAGTAGGAAATACAGGGAACGCCCCGGCCGGCCCTCCTCCGGTCCCAGCCCAGCGCCCCTCAACCCCCTGGTGGTGAATCGTGCGAAGACTCGTTCTGCTCGCCCTGGTCGGCCTGGGCGCCCAGCTCGTCGACGGCAGCCTCGGCATGGCGTACGGCGTGACCTCCTCCACGCTGCTGCTGGCCATCGGCACCAACCCGGCCGCCGCCTCGGCCACCGTCCACCTGTCCGAGATCGGGACCACGCTCGTCTCCGGCGTCTCGCACTGGAAGTTCGGCAACGTCGACTGGAAGGTCGTCGCCAAGATCGGCGTGCCCGGCGCGGTCGGCGCGTTCGCCGGCGCCACGTTCCTGTCCGGGCTGTCCACCGAGACCGCCGCGCCGCTGATGTCGGTCATCCTGCTGGCGCTCGGCGTCTACATCCTGGTCCGGTTCACCGCGCGCGGGCTGCGCACCGACCGGCTGGGGCAGCCGCTGCGCAAGCGGTTCCTCGCCCCGCTGGGCGTCGTGGCGGGCTTCGTCGACTCCACCGGAGGCGGCGGCTGGGGCCCCGTCGGCACCCCCGCCATCCTGGCCAGCGGCCGGCTGGAGCCCCGCAAGACCATCGGCTCCATCGACACCAGCGAGTTCCTGGTCGCCGTCGCCGCCAGCATCGGCTTCCTCGTCGGCATCGGCTCCGAGAACATCGACTTCGCCTGGGTCGCCGCGCTGCTGATCGGCGGCGTGATCGCCGCCCCGATCGCGGCCTGGCTCGTCCGGCACGTCCCGCCGCGCGTCCTCGGCAGCGCGGTGGGCGGGATCATCATCCTCACCAACACCCGCACGCTGCTGAAGAGCGACTGGATCGACGCCTCCGACGGCGTCCGGTACGCCGTCTACGCCGTCATCTACGCCGTGTGGGCCGCGGCCCTGGCGTACTCCGTCAAGAAGCACCGCGAGGCCCAGGCCCTCGAAAGCGCCGCCGCCCCGGCCCCCGAAGAGCCCCCGGCCGCCGAGAAGGCCGCCACCCCGGCACCCTGAGACCCCGTTCCGCGGAAGGGCGGCCCCCGCTCGCGGGCCGGGGCCGCCCTTCCGCGCATCCCGTTTGACGGGCTGTTGGCCCCGGCACGGGGTCGCTTTTACCCGCCCCGGGGAACGCCGGTGCGGTGAGGGCGGATTCCGAGTCGGCGGCGCGCCGGTGGGCGCGCAAGCGGCTGCTGCTCGCGCCCTCCATCCGCGCGCGGCTCGCCGTCCTGGCCGCGCTGGTGTCCGGGCTGCTCACCGCCCTGGTGTCGGCGCTGGTCCTGCTGCTGCTCTACCGCGAGGAGATCGCCCGCACCCGGCTGGAACTCGCCCAGGCCGCCGGCCGCGTGATCGTCGTGGCGCAGGACGGCCGGCTCAGCCCGCGCGCCGTCGGCCCCGAACTCATCCAGGTCGTCAACGCGCAAGGCGAAGTGATCTCGGCGACCGCGCGGATGGCCGGATACCCGCCGGTCGACTTCCCGCCGCCCGCGCAGCACGAGGGTCGCCGGGACGGCCGCAGCTGCCGCGTCGAGGCCCCCGGCGGGCCGTGCCACCTCGTCGTCGCGATCTCGATCGGGTCCGACACCGGCCGGCAGATCGTCTACGCCATGGCGCCCGCCCCCGCGCACCTCCCCCACCCCGGCCTCGCCGCGCTGCTGCTGGCGGCCGTCCCCGTCCTGGGCGGGCTGACCGGGTACGGGGTCTGGCGCGCCGCGGGACGGATCCTCGTCCCCGTCGCCGCGATGCGCGCCGAACTGGACGAGATCACCGCCACCGACCTCAAGCGCCGCGTACCGGTGTCATCCGACCATCCGGAGGCCGGTGAGCGGGCTGCGGAGTTCGTGGGAGACGTCGGAGACGTAGCCGCGCAGCCGCGCGACGGCGCCTTCCAGCCGGTCGAGGGTGGCGTTCACGCTCTTGTCCACGAGGGCCGCCACCGCGACGCCGGCGGCACCGGCCTCGGCCTCGCCGTCTCCCGCGACATCGCACTCGCCCACGGCGGCACCCTCGTCCTGGCCGATCGCCCCGACGGCCGCCCCGGTGCCCGCTTCGTCCTCCGGCTGCCCGTTTAGCGCGCTAGACGCGGATCACGGTCTTTCCGCGGGCGCCGCCCTCGCGGCTGCGGGCCAGGGCGGCGGGCGCGTCGGGGAGGGAGATCTCCTCTTCCACGTCGATGCGCATGTCGCCCGTCTGGACCAGCTCCACGACCCGTTCCAGCAGCTCAGGGGTGGGGACGGACTGGACGTTCACGCCGCGGATTTCCTGGGCCTCCAGCGCATCGGGGTTCAGCGCCCACACGGTGCTGATGTAGGTGCCGCCGGGCTTCAGCAGCGGGACCAGGCTCTCGGTCGCCGCGCGGTCGCTGACGAGGTCGATGACGGCGTCCACACCGTCCCGGTGGACGGCCCGGACCTGTTCGGCCAGGTCGCCGCGGCCGTGGTCGACGGTCTCGGCGGCGCCCAGCCCGCGGATCGCGTCCGCCGCGTCGGCGCGGGCGGTGGCGATCACCGTGGCGCCCCGGCTCGCGGCGAGGCTGACGGCGGGGCGGCCGACCCCGCCGGTGGCGCCGACGACCAGGACGCTCGTCCCGTCCTCGGCCCCGGCCTCGTCGACGACCTGAACGGCGGTCATGCCCGCGGTCGGCAGCGCGGCGGCCTGGGTGTAGAGCATGCCGTCCGGCATCGGGACCACCGCGTCGTCCTCGGCGGCGATGGCGTACTCGGCGTACGTGCCGAGCCCGCGCGGGATACCGGAGAACCGGCCGAAGACCTGCTCGCCGACGCCGAACCGGGCGTCCGGGCCGGCCTCGTCGACCACGCCGGCCCCGTCCACGCCGAGGATGAGCGGGAAGGAGTACGCGACGGAGTCCTTGAGCATCCCGTCGGCGATCTTCCAGTCCAGCGGATTGAGGCCGGCCGCGATGATCCGGACCCGGGCCTCCGCTGGCCCGGGTTCGGGCTCCGGCAGGTTCAGCTGGGCCGGAGCCGCTCCGATCTCGGTGATGGCGATGCTGCGCATGACGTTCTCCCCCCGACCGGATGATCTACCCGAAGTGCGGCGCGTCACACAACTCTGCCGGTCGGCCCGCGAGTCGCGGACGGTCAGGTGCCCGGCCTGGGCAGCGGTGTGCCCGGTGGTACGGGAATGGGGGCCGGGTCGTTCGGTCCGGGGTCGGGCGGGAGCGGGGGCTCGTCGCCGTCCGGGCGGTCGTCCCCGCCGCCGCGGCTCGGGCGCAGCGTGACGCTCGTCCCCGGCTCGACCTCGCCGGGGCCGGGCGTCATCTCGGCCACGGTGCCGTCCGGGTACCGCGAGGACCGGACGGGGCTGCCGACGCTCGCCCGGAAGCCGGCCCTGCGCAGCCGTTCGATCGCGTCCCGGACGTCCATGCCGCGCACGTCGGGCAGCCGGGCGCGGTCCTCGCCGGAGCCCTTGCTGAAGTAGTGCGACGGCGGCCGGCGGAACGAGGTCGCGTCCCGTCCGGCGAGCGCGCCCGACATGCTCTCCCGCCAGATCGGCGCGGGGATCGTCGCGCCGAAGACGGAGCCGTAGCAGGTGCCGTCCATGCACAGGCTGGTCATCGGGTACTTGTAGCCGCCGCGCGGGTCGCCGACCCAGACGGCGGCGGCCAGGTCGGGCGTGTACCCGGCGAACCAGGCGGCCGAGAAGTTGTCGACCGTGCCGGTCTTGCCGGCCGCCGGGCGGCCGATCCCCATCCCGCGCGCGGTGCCCTTGGTGAGGACGCCGCGCAGCACGTGGTTGACGGCGTCCGCGACCCCCTTGTCGATCACCTGCTTGCAGCGCGCGCCGGGCACCTTCAGCTTCTTGCCGGTCGAGTCGGTGATGGACTTGATGGCGATGGGCTCGCAGTACTCCCCGCGGGCGCCGAACGCGGCGTACGCGGCGGCCAGCCGCAGCGGCGACACCTGGTTGAACCCGAGCGTGAACGACGGGAACTGCTCCATCGGCTTCCCGTTGGCCTGCCTCATGCCCAGCTTCTCGGCCATCTTGACCGTGTCGCACAGCCCGACCTCGCGCTCCAGCGCGAGGAAGAACGTGTTCACCGAGTGGTGCGTCCCGGTGACCAGGCTGAACATCTTGCCGCCCTCGCCGTCGGCGGAGTTGCGCAGGCTGTCGCCACTGTTGACCGGATCGCCGTCGCAGTTGCGGAACCCGGTCGGCGTGAACCGGCGCGGCGCCATCAGCCGGGTGCCGAACGGCATGTCCTCCTCCAGCGCCGCGGCCAGCGTGAACGCCTTGAACGTCGACCCGGCCTGCATGCCGATGCTGGATCCGTGGCTGGCGTCGGCGGCGAAGTTGATCCAGGTCTTGCCGCGCTCCTTGTCCGAGCCCAGCTTGCGGTCCACGACCATGCCCTTGATCTCGCCGGTCCCGGGCTCGACCAGCGCCTCGGCCGCCGCCTTCCCCGCCGAGTTCTTGCGCGGGACGTGACGGTCGACGGCGCGCTGGGCGGCCTTCTGCGTCTGCCGGTCGAGCGTGGTGCGGATCGTCAGCCCGCCCCGCTTGAGCAGCTCCTCCCGGTCCTCGGCCGTCTTCCCGAAGACGGGATCGGTGAGGATCTCGCGCTGCACGTAGTCGCAGAAGAACGGCGCAACGCTGGTCACGCAGCCGTTCTTGGTCTCCTTGATGCGCAGCCCCAGCGGCGCCCGCATGGCGGCCTCCGCCTCGTCCCGCGGCAGCCAGCCCAGATCCGCCATCCGGTCCAGCACCAGGTTGCGGCGGTCGCGGGCGGCGTCCGGGCGCTTCACCGGGTCGTAGGCGTACGGGAGCCGGATCACGCCGGCCAGCAGCGCCGCCTCCGGCAGCGTCAGCCGCGCGGCGGACTTGGAGAAGAAGTGCCGGGACGCCGTCTCGATGCCGTACGCGCCGCCGCCGAAGTAGGCGATGTTCAGGTACCGGGCGAGGATCTCGTCCTTGGAGAACCGGCGCTCCATCGCCGCCGCGTACCGCAGCTCGCGGATCTTGCGCGCGGCGCTGACCTCCTTGGCCGCGGCCTGCTCCTCCTCCGACTCGGCCTGGGTGAACAGCAGGTTCTTCACGTACTGCTGCGTGATGCCCGACCCGCCCTGCGTGACCTCGCCGGAGTCGAGGTTGCTGACGAGCGCCCGCAGCGTGCCCTTGGAGTCGAGCGCGCCGTGCTCGTAGAACCGGCTGTCCTCGATCGCCAGCACCGCCTTGCGGGCGGCCGGGGCGATCTGGTCGAGCCGGACGTTCACCCGGTTCTCGAAGAAGAACGTCGCGAGCACGCTGCCGTCGGCCGCCAGGATCCGGGACCGCTGCGGCACGCCCGCCGTGCTCAGGTCCTCCGGATCGGTCTGGAACCAGTCGGCCGCGTCCCGCGCGCCGAGCCCGGTCGTGCAGGCGGCCGGCAGCGCGATCAGCGCGACCAGCACCCCCGCCAGCAGGCTGAACTTGCCCAGCCCGCGGATCGCCCGCGCCCGTTCGGCCCCGGTGACGGGACCCGCCTCGGCCGGACGCCAGAGCCCCTCGTCGTGATCCTCGGGGTCATCCTGGGCCTCAGGCTGCACGCGCTCAGAGTAGACGGGCGCCGCCCTCGCGACCACCCATAGCGCGATCTTTCGGGCTAGATCACCCGTCCTGGACGCTCTGCTCCCGCTCCCAGGCCCGGACACGATCCCGGAATACCCTGGAGATCGCCCGCAATTCCGCCTCCGGGTCGCGGCCTTCGTCCCGCGCCCGCCGCACCAGCTCGAACAGCCGCTCGCCGACGCCGTCCCCGGCCGGGAACAGCTCCGCCGGTGCCTCGATCCGCCCGGCCCGCCGCTGGAGCTGCGCCGCCAGCGACAGCGCGGGCTGCCCCATCGGCACCCCGTCGAGCGCCGACGCCTCGCCGCCGTCCTTCGCCGCCCGCTCGGCCGCCTTGATCTGCTCCCAGTTCGCGTTGACCTCGTCGGCGCCGGACACGTCCACGTCCGCGAACACGTGCGGATGCCGCCGGACGAGCTTGTCGACGATCCCGCCCGCCACGTCGTCGATCGTGAACGCCGTCTCGTCGTCCCGCTCCGACGCCACCACCGAGTGGAACGCGACCTGCATCAGCACGTCGCCCAGCTCCTCGCGCAGCGCGCCGAGGTCGCCCTCCTCGATCGTCTCGGCGACCTCGTACGACTCCTCCAGCAGGTACCGGACGAGCGACTCGTGCGTCTGCTCCCGGTCCCACGGGCACTCGCGCCGCAGCGTGTCCATCACCGACACCAGGTCGAGCAGCCGCGCGCCCGGCAGGTCGTACGACCCGTGCAGCACCTCGATGTCGAGCGGCTCCTCCACGGCGATCCGCCCGATCTCGCGCATCAGCCGCTCGTCGCCGTCCTGCGCCGCCAGCCACACGACCCGTTCGCCGCGCGCCGCGTCCACCAGCTCCCGGGCCACCGCCTCGGTCACCTCGACGGCCACGCCGGCGTCCAGGACGTACGGCAGCAGCGGATGCTCACCGCTCCCCGCCAGCACCCGGCCCGCCGACCGCAGCGTCTCCCAGGCCCGCCACGTCAGCAGCCCCGGCGCCACCCGGTGCGAGCTGGCCAGCAGCACCAGACCGGGCTTGACCTGCGGCTTGGCGTTCTTCACGGCGTTCTTGCGGGACGACTTGGCGCTCATGGATCAGCGGGTACCCGATTCGGTGCCGGACAGGCGGGGGGTGCCTGCGTTGATGGTGATGGTGGACGGGTCGAACGTGCCGAAGCGCGGATTGATGCGGATCCTCATCGACCGCGCGGTCTCCACGAACCGCTGCTGGATCTGCTGCTGGACGGCCGCGTTCTGCTGCGTCGCGGCCGGGCCCGGGGTCGCCCCGAGCTTGCGCGCGAGCAGCTGCTGGACCAGGGAGACGCGGGCGAGGTCGCGGGCGTACCGGCCGGGCAGCCCCTGCGCGCGGGTGAACGACGCGGCGCCGAGCCGGCGGTCGAGCTCGCCGGTCAGGCCGTCGACCTGGCCGCCCGTGACGGTGATGCCGTTGCGGCGGGCGACCTCGTCGCCGATGCGGAAGTAGACCAGCATGTCCAGGGCCCGCCGCGGGTCGGACTCCACCAGCGATCCGCCGCCGCCGCGCGGCTCGTTGGCGGCGCGGATCTGGTTGGCGCGCTGGTCGGCGCGGAACTCGCGGCGCCAGTCGACGACCGCCTGGTCGAGGGTGGCGGTGGTGATGCGCTCGTCGCCGACGAGGGCGGCGGCGCCCATCTTGACCGGGCCGCCGCCGCAGGCGGCGAGCGCGGCGGCGGCCGCCAGGGCGGCGGCCGCGGCCTTGATCGTTCTACCGGGCACGGGTCCTCGTCTCGTCGGTGGTGATCAGCCAGCCTAGGGCTTGCGCGCCGGTTCGAGGAACAGCGCCTCGACCAGGTCGGTGGCCCACTTCAGCAGCTCCTGGTCGCGCAGCGGGCGGCCGCCGAGCGGGGCCGTCTTCGGGGTGGGGACGAGGAGCGTCTTCACGTTCTGCTTCAGCACGCTCTTGGGGTAGAGGCGCTGGAGCCGGACCTGCCGCGAGTCGGGCAGGTCGACCGGGGAGAACTTGATGAAGTTGCCCTGGATGGTGACCTCGGTGAGCCCCGCGCGGCGGGCCTTGGCGCGGAAGCGCGCGACCTCCAGCAGGTTGAGGACGGGCACCGGCAGCGGGCCGAAGCGGTCCTTCAGCTCGTCGTGGACGGCGCCGATCTCGTCGTCGGAGGTGATCGCGGCGATCCGGCGGTACGCGTCCAGGCGGAGGCGCTCGCCGGGGACGTACTCGTGCGGCAGGTGCGCGTCCACCGGCAGCTCGACCTTCGTCTCGGGCATCTCGGGGACGCCCTCGCCGCCCTCCTTCAGCTCCCGCACGGCCTCGCCGACCATCCGTACGTACAGGTCGAAGCCGACGCCCGCGACATGGCCGGACTGCTCGGCGCCGAGGATGTTCCCGGCGCCGCGGATCTCCAGGTCCTTCATCGCGACGTACATGCCGGCGCCCATCTCGGTGTGCTGGGCGAGGGTCGCGAGGCGCTCGTGCGCGGTCTCGCTGAGCGGCACCTCGGGCGGGTACAGGAAGTACGCGTACGCGCGCTCGCGGCCGCGGCCGACGCGGCCGCGCAGCTGGTGGAGCTGCGACAGGCCGTACATGTCGGCGCGGTCGACGATGAGCGTGTTGGCGTTGGGCACGTCCAGGCCGGACTCGACGATCGTGGTGGCCACGAGGACGTCGTAGTTCTTCTCCCAGAAGTCGACCATGACCTTCTCGAGCTCGTGCTCGTTCATCTGGCCGTGGGCGGTGGCGATCCGGGCCTCGGGGACGAGCCGCGCCAGGTTGGCGGCGACCTTGTTGATGGAGCGGACCCGGTTGTGGACGAAGAAGACCTGGCCCTCGCGCAGCAGCTCGCGCCGGATGGCGGCGGCGATCTGCTTCTCCTCGTACGGCCCGACGAACGTGAGGATCGGGTGCCGCTCCTCGGGCGGGGTGAGGATCGTGGACATCTCGCGGATGCCGGTCAGCCCCATCTCGAGGGTCCGCGGGATCGGGGTCGCGGACATCGCGAGGACGTCCACCTGCGTGCGGAGGCGCTTGAGCTCCTCCTTGTGCTCGACGCCGAAGCGCTGCTCCTCGTCGATGATGACCAGGCCGAGGTTCTTGAAGCGGGTCTGCGCCGACAGGATCCGGTGGGTGCCGACGACGACGTCGACGGTGCCGTCGGCCAGGCCGCGCAGCGTCTCCTCGATCTCCCCGTCGGTCTGGAAGCGGCTGATCGGCTTCACCACGACGGGGAACGCGCCGAACCGCTCGGAGAACGTCGACAGGTGCTGCTGCACCAGCAGCGTCGTCGGCACGAGCACGGCGACCTGCTTGCCGTCCTGGACGGACTTGAACGCGGCCCGGACCGCGATCTCCGTCTTGCCGTAGCCGACGTCGCCGCAGATCAGCCGGTCCATCGGGACCGCCTTCTCCATGTCCTCCTTGACCTCGTCGATGGCGGCGAGCTGGTCGGGCGTCTCCACGTACGGGAACGCGTCCTCCAGCTCGCGCTGCCACGGCGTGTCCGGGGCGAACGCGTGCCCGGGGCTGGCCATCCGGGCGGAGTACAGCCGGATCAGCTCGCCGGCGATCTGCTTGACCGCCTTGCGCGCCCGGGACTTGGCCTTCTGCCAGTCGGCGCCGCCGAGCCGGTGCAGGCTGGGCGCCTCGCCGCCCACGTACCGGGTGAGCTCTTCGAGCTGGTCGGTCGGGACGAACAGCTTGTCGCCCTTGGCGTACTCCAGGATGAGGTACTCGCGGGTGGCGCCCTGGATGTTGCGGCTGACCATCTCCACGTACCGGCCGACGCCGTGCTGCTCGTGCACGACGTAGTCGCCGGCGCGCAGCTGGAGCGGGTCGATGCCGCCGCGCCGCCGCGACGGCATCCGGCGGGCGTCCTTGGTGGACGACCGCTGCCCGGACAGGTCGGCCTCGGTCAGCACCGCGAGCTTGATCGACTCCCAGGTGAAGCCGTTCTCGAGCAGGCCGGTGGAGACGCTGACGACCGACGGGCGCGGCGGCTCGGCGAGGTCGGTGAGGGTGGCGCCGATGCCCTCCTCGCCGACCAGCTGGACGAGCCGCTCGGCGGGGCCGTGGCCGGGCGTGACCAGCGCGACCCGCCAGCCGCGGTCGATCCAGCTCTTGAGGTCGCCGACGACGCGGGCGGTGTCGCCGCGGTACGCCTCGGCGGCCTGCACGCCCAGGTTGAGCGCCTCGGCCGTGCCGTCCAGGGGGGACGACCCCCCTGGACCCCCCGGAACGACTTCGTCGTCATTCCTCGCTTCGCTGCGGATGACTCCGGGGTTGAGGGCGGTGACCGTCCAGCGCGGCAGGCCCAGCTCGCCGGTGTGCTCGCGGACCTCCTCCAGCGACCGGAACGCGGCCGCGCCCAGGTCGATCGGGGCCTCCCCGCCGGCGGCGGCGTTCACCCAGCTGGCCTCCAGGAACTCCTGGCTGGTGCGGACCAGCTCGGCCGAGCGGGTGCGGATCCGCTCCGGCTCGCACACCAGCAGCGCGGAGCCGTCCGGGAGCAGGTCGGTGAGCAGCTCCATCCGCTCGGCGAGGACGGGCGAGAACGCCTCCATGCCCTCGACGGTGTCGCCGTCGGCGATCCGGCCGAGGATCTCCTCCAGCGCGGGGTGCTGCCCGGCCAGCCGCCGGGCGCGCTCGCGGACGGTCTCGGTCAGCGGCAGCTCGCGGCACGGCGGCGCCCACAGCCCGTCCGGCGCGACCTCCAGGGAGCGCTGGTCGGCGGCCTTGAAGTAGCGGATCTCCTCGACCGTGTCGCCCCAGAACTCCACCCGGAGCGGGTGCTCCTCGGTCGGCGGGAAGACGTCCAGGATGCCGCCGCGCACCGCGATCTCGCCGCGCTTCTCGACCAGGTCGACGCGGTGGTAGCCGGCGTCGACGAGGCGGCGGACGGTGTCGTCGAGGTCGGCGTCCTCGCCGCCGCGCAGCCGTACCGGCTCCAGGTCGGCGAGGCCGGACACGATCGGCTGCAGCACGGCCCGTACCGGGGTGACGACGACGTCGAGGCGGCCCGACTTCTCCGGCCCGCCCTCGTCCTCGGACACCTCGGGGTGGACGAGCCGGCGCAGCACGGCCAGCCGCTGCCCGACGGTGTCGGACCGCGGCGACAGCTTCTCGTGCGGCAGCGTCTCCCAGGCCGGGAAGTGCGCCACCCGGCCCGGATCGAGCAGGCTGCTCAGGGCCGCGGTCAGGTCCTCGGCCTCGCGGCCGGTGGCGGTCACCGCCAGCACGACGCCGTCGCCGGCGGCCTGGGTCAGGGCCGAGGCCAGGATCGGCCACAGTGACGGCGGCGCGACCAGGTCCTGGTCGACGCGCGCCTGCTTGAGGGCGCGCTCCAGGTCAGGATCGGTGCACGCCAGATCAACTAGTCCGCTAAGGGTCATCTTCGCCCGCAACTCCCCGCCGGGCGGGCGCCCGCATCGGTCGTGCGAGGCAGCCCGAAGAACCGGTGATCCTCCGCCGATCCCGGTGCCTCGTACCAGCCTACGCGCCCCGGCCCGGCTCCGTGGACGGGATCACGACCGCGACTTCTGTGGCTAGAATGAGACAATGCTGTCGCAAACAAGGCATGGTTGACTCAAATGACCAAGGAAGAGGCGATCCTCGCGGCCGCCACCCGGCGGCTGAACGAGAATCCGACGGCCTCGATGACCGATCTCGCGGAGGCGACCGGGATCAGCCGGGCGACGCTGCACCGGCACTTCGCCACCCGCGAGGCCCTGCTGCACCGGCTCGGCCTGCGCGCGGTGGGCGAATGGGAGCGGATCCACCGGGAGGTCGGGCTCGCCGACGCCACCCGGTCCGGCGATCCGGACCTGCTGGCCCGGACGATGCGCGACCTGGTCCACGGCTACCTGGAGACGATCGACGCCTACGGGTTCGTGCTGACCGACCACTTCATCTACGGCGCGCCCGACCTGATGGCGTGGATCGAGCGGCTGGAGAAGGACGGGATCGGCTTCATCGCCGCCGCCCAGCACGCCGGCGTCCTGAACCCGGCGCTCCCGCCGCGGTGGATCAGCGACGCCCTGTACGGCCTGCTCATCGGCGCGCGCGACTCCCTGCGCTACGGGAACGTCGCCCGCCGGGACATCGAGGACCTGCTGCTCACCACCTTCCTGCGGGGCGTCGGCCCCGCGGACCGGGGGACGGGAACATGACGATCACGAAGCCGGGCGCGGACGCCGCCGTACCGCCGCCCGCGCATCCGCGCCGCTGGGCCGGGCTCGCCGTGCTGTCCGCGAGCCTGCTGCTCATCACGATGGACATCACGATCCTGAACGTGGCGCTGCCCGCCATGTCGGCCGACCTGCGGCCGGACTCGGTGCAGCTGCTGTGGATCGTGGACGTCTACGCGCTGGTGGTGTCCGGCCTGCTGGTCACCGTGGCGGCGCTCGGCGACCGCTGGGGGCGCCGCCGGATGCTGCTGGCGGGCTTCACCGTCTTCGGGCTGGCCTCGGCGGGCATCCTGGTCACCGACGGCGCCAACCAGGTGATCGCCATCCGGGCGCTGCTCGGCCTCGGCGGCGCGATGATCATGCCGTCCACGCTGTCGATGATCCGCCACCTGTTCACCGAGCCGAAGGAGCGCGCCACCGCGCTCGGCGTCTGGGCCGCGACCGCGGCGGTCGGCTCGGCCGTCGGCCCGATCGTGGGCGGCGCGCTGCTGGAGCACTTCAGCTGGCACTCGGCGTTCCTGGTGAACGTCCCGGTCATGGTCGTCGCGATCGTCGCGGGGATGGTGCTGCTGCCCGAGTCGCGGGCGCCGCGGCCCGGCCGCTGGGACGCCGTCGGAACGGTCCTGTCGATCGCCGGCATGGTCGCGCTCGTCTACGCCATCAAGCACTTCGGCAAGGAGGGCTTCGGCGACCCGGGCGCCCTGGCCGCCGCGGCGATCGCGGTCGTGCTGCTGCCGCTGTTCGTCGTGTGGTGCCTGCGCGTCCCGAACCCGATCCTGGAGGTGCGGCTGTTCGGGCGGCGCGCGTTCTCCGCCGGCTCGATCGCGGCGCTGTGCACCAGCCTGGCGGTGGCGGCCGTCCTGCTGCTGCTCGCCCAGTGGATGCAGCTCGTCGAGGGGCACGGCCCGCTGGAGGCGGGGGTGCGGCTGCTGCCCGCCGCGGTCGGCGCCGCGATCGTGTCGCCGGCGGCGCCGTGGCTGGCCGGCAGGATCGGCACCCGTACGGTGCTGGCCGGCGGGCTCGTGGTCAGCGGCTCGGGCTTCCTGGTGATGGCCTTCGGCCCGCGGCCGCTGTCGTACGCCACGGTCGCGATCGCGCTGGCGCTGGTCGGCGCGGGGATGGGCTCGCTCGCCATCGCCTCGGCGGTGATCATGGTCGGGGCGCCGCCAGAGAAGGCCGGCAGCGCCGCGGCCGTGGACGAGGTCAGCTACGAGCTGGGGGCGGCGCTCGGCGTCGCCGTCCTGGGCAGCGTGGCCGCCGCCGTGTACCGCGCCGACCTCTCGTTCCCCTGGCTCGCCGAACGGGGCGTGACCGGCGCCGCCGCGGCCGACGCGCGGGAGTCGCTCGGCGGCGCCATGGAGGTCGCCCGGCACGCGGGCCCGGCCGGGGCCGAGGTCATGGCGCGGGCGCAGGCCGCGTTCACCACCTCGCTGGAGGGCGCCAGCCTGGCCGGCGGCGCGCTGATGGTCCTCACCGGGCTGCTGGTCTGGTGGCTGGCGCCGCGCGACCTGGACGTGTCGGCCGGCCACCACTGAGCCCGGCCGGCGGACCGGCGGCCGGTTCTCAGGAGCCGGTGATCAGGCGGCGCAGCGCGGTGCTGGAGGTGTGCACCGTGTACGGGAAGTAGTGGACGCGCACGCCGCGGGCACCGAGATCGGCCTCCAGCCGGTCGCCCTTCTCGGTGCCCTTCCAGTCGTCGCCCTTGAAGAGCACGTCGAAGCCCAGCCGCTCCCACATGACGACCTTGTCGCTGGAGACGTCGGTGACGACCTCGTCCACGCACTCCATGCCGCCGACGATCGCCAGCCGCTCGGCCAGCGGGACGATCGGCGGGCGGCCCTTGGCCTTCTCCAGCACCTCGTCGGTCACCACGCCCGCGATCAGCCGGTCGCACTCCTGGGCGGCCCGCCGCAGGATGTTGAGGTGGCCGATGTGGAACATGTCGTACGCGCCGGGCACGTACCCCACGATCCGCGTCACCGGAGCGCCCCCTCCCGGCCCTGGGCCGGAGCCGCGGCGGCCGGGGCGGCCGGAGCGTCGAGCGCGCCGACCTCGCGGAACCACTTCACCGAGGCGGCCAGCAGGAACAGCAGGTTGCCGGCGAAGATCAGCCCGTACAGCGGCTGGAACACCGCCGGGACGCCGATCAGCAGGAACGCCACGCACAGCAGCCCGTAGTCGGTCGGGATCACCAGCAGCGAGCGGATCGCGGACGGCGCGACGGCGGGCGGCGCGGGGGCGCCGGTCGCGGCGCGGTGCGCGCGGGCCAGCAGGTCCTTGAGGATCATCCCGAAGAACATCACCGCGGCCACCACCGTGAACCCGACCGGGACCAGCAGGAATGCGGGCTCGTCGAGATCGCCGAAGCGGTACCAGGAGATCAGCACGGCCAGGTGCAGCGCGGAGATCTTGCAGCTGTCGACCATGTGGTCGAGGTACTCGCCGGACTTGGAGCCGCCGCCGCGGAGCCGGGCCAGCTGCCCGTCCGCGGCGTCGAACGCGTACCCGACGACCAGCGCCAGGCAGACGGCCACGCCCAGCCAGGCGGCGGGCTCGACCAGCGCGATCAGGGCGATGCCGGTGAAGGTGAACGCGGCGCTGATCGCGGTGACCATGTTGGGCGTCAGGCCGAGCACGTACGCCACGGCCGCCAGCAGCCGGCCGAGCTTGCGGTTGACGAAGCGCGAGTACGCGGGCGCGCCCTTGGCGGTCTTCTGCGCGGAGGCCAGCCGGGCCAGCGCCTCGCGGAATCCGGACGGGGCGCTCACGCGACCGACGTCCTGGGGCCCGACTCCAGCGCGCCGCGCAGCACCGCGCTCGCGGTCTCGGCCAGGCCGGCGAAGGCCACCACGGCCGCGCCGGTGCCCGCCAGCTCCGCCTCCGCGGCCTCGGCCGCGGGACCGTCCGGGGTGCCGGTGAACAGCCGCGCGAAGCCGACCGACGCGTGCGCGGCGCGCAGGCCGGGCTCGGCCACCGCGACGACCTCGGCCACGTACCGGACGTTCCGCACGATCTCCATCCGCTCGATCAGCGGGACGATCGGCCGGGCGCCGTGCAGCTCCGCGGCCAGCTCGTCGGTCAGCACGCCCGCGACCAGCCGGTCGCAGCGGTCCGCGGCGCGGCGCAGCAGGTCGAGGTGCCCGACATGGAAGAGGTCGAAGACCCCCGGCGAGTAGCCGACCACCCCGTGCATGCATCCCCCTGATAGCGAGCCAAGGCCGACATACCTGTGAATCAGGCGTACGTTAGCAGCTCCCAATTCACCGGATGTAACGCTTCGCTTCACCGGGAAGGGCCATGTCCGGACGGCGACACGTCACTCGCCAAGAGTGAACAAATGGCGGACACTCCGCAGTCGGACGATTACTCTGCGAGTGCGGACGTCAGAACCGTGCGTCGACCACCCGGAAAGGAGCGGGTCTCATGACCAGCTCGGTCAAGGGAGTCCCCCGCCGTTCGGCGGAGGAACACGCCGGCGAGAGCCTTCCGCCGCCCGGGGAGGTCGGCGACCTCTTCTCCGCCCGGGCCCGCGAGTACGCCCACGAGAGGCCGCTGCAGGACGTCCACGTCCTGGAGGCGGGCTGCGGCTGGGGCCGCGGCCTCGACCTCGGCGCGCGCGAGCACCGCTCCACCGGCGTCGACCTCGACGCCCCGGCGCTGCGCGCCCACGCCCGCGAGCGCGCCGACCTGGACGCCTTCCACCTCGGCGACCTGCGCACGGTGCCGATGCCGCCGCGCGCGTTCGACGTCGTCCACGCCCCGTTCCTGATCGAGCGGGCGCCGCACGCCGAGCTGGTCCTCGACCGGTTCGTGGCCGCGCTGCGGCCGGGCGGGCTGCTGCTGGTCCGGCTGCGCGACCGCGACACCGCGTTCGGGTTCCTCGACCGCCGGCTGCCGCGCCGGCTGCGCACCCAGCTGTGGCGCGGCCTCGCCCGGGTCGAGCCCGGCGGCGTGGGGCCGCCCGCGCCGCCCCCGCCCGCGGTGTACGAGCGGGTCGCGTCCCGGCAGGGCATGCGCTGGTACTGCGTGATGCGCGGGCTCGTGATCGCCGAGGAGTACACCTCCCGCGACGCGCTCGACGCGCTGGGGGCCGGATCCGGCCTCGTGGGCGCCCTGTGCCGGCTGGTGTCGGCGCTGAGCCGGCGCCGCCTCACCGCAGACCACAGCGAGGTGACCCTCGTGATCCGCAAGCCCGAGAACCGCTTCGCCCGGGTGATCTGAGACCCGCTCCCGGCCCGCCGGGGGTGCCGAGGTGCGCCGACCCCGCCGGGCTGGGTATTTTTCTGCGGAAACCCCTATTGACCTGGACCAGCCCGGTAACGAGCCCGGGCAGGATCGGAGATCGCGGTGACCGCCGAGTCCGGCCTTCCCGACACGCTGCGCGACCTGCCCGCATGGACGCCCGACGCGACCGAGCTCGCGGACCTGGAGCTGCTGCTGGCGGGCGTGTACGGCCCGCTGGCCGGGTTCCTCGGCTCGTTCGACACCGCGATGGTCATCGCGGGCGGGCGGCTCGCGGACGGCACGCCCTGGCCGGTGCCGGTCACGCTGGGCGTGCCCAAGGAGCTCACCGACCACGAGCGGGTCGTCCTGCAGGATCCGGAGGGCGTGCCGCTGGCCGTCCTCGACGTCGGCGAGGCGTGGCAGGACCCGACGTCCCAGGAATGGCGGCTTGCGGGGACGCTGGAGGCCCTGCGCGCGCCTGCGCACGGACCGTTCCACGGGCTGCGCCGGCGGCCCGACGAGGTCGGCGCGATCGAGGGGCCGGTGCTGGCGGTGGCGACCCGCGAGCCGCTGCACCGCAAGCAGCTCGGGCAGCTGCGCCAGGTCGCCGAGCGGCTGGACGCGCGCGTGCTGGTGCTGCCGCTGATGGGCGGCGAGCACGACGAGGCCCTGGTACGGGCGCTGCTCGCCGTGCGCAAGGAGCTGCCGGAGGAGGCGCGGGTCATCCCCGTCCCGCTCCCCCGGCGCGACGACGACCGCCGCGACCTGCTGCTGCGCTCGCACGTCGCCGCCGCGTACGGCGCGACGCACCTGCTGGCCGAGGAGGAGGTCGAGGGGACGGCGATCCCGGTCGTGGTGCCGGAGCCGTGGGGGTACGACGCCGACGTCGAGGTGTGGCGGCCGGTCGCCCGGATCGAGCCCGACCACGTGCAGGCGGAGCTGACGCCCGAGCAGCTGGGCGAGCTGCTGGACCGGGGCGACCCGGTCCCCGACTGGTTCACGCCGCCGGCGGTGGCCGCCGAGCTGGCCGTGGCCCGCCCGCCCAAGCACCGGCGCGGCATCACGGTCTTCTTCACCGGCCTGTCCGGCTCGGGCAAGTCGACCGTGGCGCGCGGCCTGTCCGACGCGCTGATCGAGCGCGGCGGCCGGACGGTGTCGCTGCTGGACGGCGACGTGGTGCGGCGGCTGCTGTCGGCGGGGCTGACGTTCTCCAAGGCCGACCGCGACCTCAACATCCGCCGGATCGGGTACGTGGCCGCCGAGGTCACCCGGCACGGCGGGGTGGCGATCTGCGCGCCGATCGCGCCGTACGCGCAGACCCGCGCCGAGGTGCGCCGGATGGTGTCGGCGGTGGGCGACTTCGTGCTGGTGCACGTGTCCACGCCGCTGGAGGAGTGCGAGCGCCGCGACCGCAAGGGCCTGTACGCCAAGGCCAGGGCTGGGATCATCCCCGAGTTCACGGGGATCTCCGACCCGTACGAGGAGCCCGACGACGCCGACCTGGTCATCGACACCTCGGAGATGGCGCCCGGTGACGCCGTCGCCCGGGTGCTGGAGCTGCTGACCGCCGGCGGCTGGATCCGACCCGCCTGACCGGAGGCCCGGGACGCCTCGTACCCTGGCTACTGCACTTTCCCGATATACCCGGTAGGTCATGGCGATGGACTTCGATTGGACGATGGCGCTGGGCTCGTTCCTGGTCGCGATCGTCGTCGGGCTGACCGGCATGGGCGGCGGCGCCCTGATGACCCCGATGCTGGTGACGTTCTTCGGCGTCAGCCCGCTGGCCGCGGTGTCCAGCGACCTCGTCGCCGCCGCGGTGATGAAGCCGGTCGGCAGCGCCGTCCACTACCGCCAGGGCACGATCAACATGCGGCTGGTGGCGTGGCTGTGCGCCGGCTCGGTGCCCGCCGCGTTCTGCGGGGTGCTGGTCGCCAAGGCGCTGGGGCAGGGCGAGGACGTCCAGGGCGTCATCGAGAAGGCGATGGGCGTCGCGCTCCTGATCGCCGCCGCCGGGCTCGCGGTGCGCGCGTACCAGGGGCTCAAGGACCACGCCGCCCGGCGCACCGGCGCCGACCGCCGGACCGCCGCGCGCGGGGAGCCGGCCGCCACCGAGACGCCCGAGGTCACCGTCCGGCCCGTTCCCACCGCGCTCGTCGGCGCCGTGGGCGGCCTGGTGGTGGGCATCACCTCGGTGGGCTCCGGGTCGCTCATCATCGTCGCGCTGCTGGCCCTCTACCCCACGCTGAAGGCCAACCAGCTCGTCGGCACCGACCTGATGCAGGCGGTGCCGCTGGTGTTCGCCGCCGCCATCGGCCACCTGCTCTTCGGCGACTTCCAGATGGAGGTCACGGCGGCGCTACTCGTCGGCTCCATCCCGGGCGTCTACCTGGGCTCCCGGATCTCCTCGCGGGCGCCCGGCGGGCTGATCCGCCGCATCCTGGCGTTCGTGCTGGTCGCCTCGGCGCTGAAGATGTTCGGCTTCGGCGCCGCCGCGCTGGCCTGGACCCTCATCGGGCTGCTCGTCGCCACCGCCGTCACCTGGGCGGTCCTGCGCCACCGCCACGGCCTCCCGGCGGTCGCGCTCAAGGGGGACGGCGACCCGGCCGGCGACGACCCGCCGGGCGACGGCCCGTCCCGCGAGCCCGCCCGCCAGGGCGGCTGACCGCGCCCGCCGCTCAGCGGGCCGCGGCGGCCGGCTCCGGAACGGCCTCGGACGCCCCGGCCGCCGCGCGGGGCGGATCGCCGCGGCGGAGCATCCGCCACAGCAGGGCCGCCGAGACCAGGCCGCCGATGCCCAGGCAGTACGGCGCCAGCGCGGCGTTGCCCGGGTCCACGACCAGCAGGACGGCCAGCACCGCCAGCCCGGTCAGCGCCTCGGCGCCGCGGATCGCGAACACCGTGCGGGAGCGCTTGCGGGCCGTGGCGAGGCTCGCCAGCGGCAGCGTGCAGGCGAAGCAGACCGCGTAGATCCCCCACCCGACCAGGGCCTTCCCGTCCACCGCGAACGAGCCGCCGGTCACCACCGGGCCCAGCCACCCGGCCAGCGCGATGCCGAACACGCTCATCACCAGCGCGATCCCGGCCATCAGCCCGCAGGCGCGGACGGCCTGCCGGGCGCGCATGGGCCGCCCCTCGCGCTCGGCCTTGGCGAAGTCGCCGAGCAGGAACCAGCCCGCGCCGTTCACGAAGGTCAGCGCCGGGGCCAGCAGCAGGCGCGCCGCCTCGACCCCGGCCAGCGCGGCGGTGGACGCGAACGCGACGATCATGATGCGGGCGGCCAGCAGCGCGCTCGGCCGGATCGCCGCCTGGACGGACCGCCACCAGGCGAACGCGGCGATCTCCCGGAACGCGGTCCCGCGCAGCGGCGCCGGGGCGAACTCCTCGGCCGGCAGCCGCAGCACCGCCAGCACGATCGACGACGCGCAGCCCAGGCACATCGCCGCGAGCAGCAACTCGACGGACGCGGGCGTGCCCGCCGCGAACGCCGCGCCCAGCGTCGCGAACGTGACCAGCAGGTAGCAGGTGTCGTTGAGCGCCAGCCGCCAGAACTCCATGCGGGCGGTGAAGACCCGCCGGCCCGTCTCGTTCAGCAGCCAGAGGGCCACCAGAAACGCGAACAGCGCGATCCCGCCGGGCCCGGCCAGCCCCATCGCGACCGCGACAGCCGCGCCCACCGCGGCGCCCAGCGCGACGGTGCCGGCCACCGACTGGAGGAGGGCGCCGCGGACCCGGGGGTCGAACCGGTCGAACACCGTCAGCGTGTCGCCGACCCAGCTCGTCTGCACCGCGGTGATCATCACGAGCACGGCGACGAGCAGCGCGTACGAGCCGTACCCGTGGGCGCCCAGGCCGCGCGCCGCCAGCGCCTGCACCACCAGGCTGCCGCCGGCCGTGACGAACTGGACGGTGACGGCGCCGCCCGCCGAGGACAGCAGCCGCCCCGCCTTGCGAGCGACACTCAAGCGGGACTCACTTGTCGATGTCGTAGCGCATGAGGCCCGACGACCCCGAGCCGGAGCCCTTGCCCTTCTCGGCCTCCTTGCTCACGTCCTTGAGGATCGAGGCCGCGTCCTTGCCCTTGGCGATCAGGCTGTCCTCGGCGGTCCGGGTCGGGTCGCCGTTCAGGTCGCCCAGATGGGACAGGTCGACCGGGATGTCCTTGTCGCCGCCGCCCTTTGCGTGCGAGCCGCCCTTGGCGCGGGTCCCCTTGGCGCGGGAGCCGCCGGAGCGGGAGCCGCCGCCCGCCGAACGAGGGGACGAGCCGTTGGCGCCGGGCACGCGGCCGGGCGAGGAACCGTTGGCCACGCTGGCGCCCTGCTCCAGCAGGGACTCGGCCCGGTCGAGCAGCGACTCGGTGGACGGCACCGGCGGCCCGGCCGGCGGCGCGGCGGGCGCGGACGGCGGCGGCGCCTCCCGGCCGTGGCGGGGCGTGCCGCCCGCGCGGCCGCCCCCCCGCCGCGCCGGGGGGGCGGCGGGGGGGGGCGCCGCCGCGGGCGGGGCGATGCGGACA